>CBINDO010000153.1:0-18437 GCA_966249405.1 uncultured bacterium
GATGGTCGCCCTGGCCGCCGTCACTGCCATGGGCCTGGCCAGCACCGCGGTGCGGGGCGCACCGCGCTTGGCGTTCGTGCGGCCTCCGGTAGCATTGAACCCTGAAGCGATCAACGCGTTGCGCAATAGCGTTGCGGACGTCGAGCGTGCCGAGGGCGCCCTGCGGCGCAACAAGGCGATCGCCGTCGACGTCGAGGGTGGCTACGACGAGATAGTTGGAACGGAGCAGCAGCTACCCATCTATGGTCAAGTGAACGTCACGTTCCGTCCCGGCTACTTCTGGCAAAGTTCACTCGACGCGACGAGCGAGGCCGCGCGTGCTCGGGCGGCTGCTTTGTCTGCAATCGGGGCGCAGGGCCAATTTCGTGAGGTCGTAGTTGGCGTAGCCATTAGGCGCGGCCCCATGGAGCACGAACTGCAGCGGCTGCGCGAATTGATTGTACTCTTGCAGCAGAAGTACGACACCTTGCGCCCCCTGACACGGCCCGATGCTCAGCGTCTAGGCGAGCGACTTTGGTTCCAGCTTCGACTGAGCAACGCAGAGGTGGCTCACCTCGAAGCGTCTCTTGCGGCGATGAATCGGTGGCTGGCAGCGGTCCGTTGAGCCGGTAACTCGCGGCACGTTGCGCTGCGGTTCATTGATGACGTCCAAGGAGTTCGGCGCGGCCCGGCCCCACGAAAGAAAATGCAGAAAAGAGGCTTTGCCGAAATACAGAAGCCAACCAGTCAGTTTGTCGCTGAGTCTCGGACGTCAAGCTCGAGCTCCGTTCCGCGCCGCGTCTTGGTTCAAGAAAACTTTACCCACGTTGAGCCCCAGGAAGGAGCTGGTAACCAGCGACGCCACTTTGGAGAGCGCGGACGGCACGACCTGTGGCAGGGGTTGCGACAAATGACAACCAAGGCGTTCGTGTTCAGTCCTGGCTTTACCCTTTCGATGGCTATCTCGAGTGTGGCTCTTACTCTTGCGGCTTGCGGCTCGGAGGGTTCCAGCGGAACCAACACGATGACCACGGGTGCTGCGAGCACCGTGACGCCTCCTCCGGCAGGTACTGTTCCACCGGTAACTCCGCCAGGTAACCCCGTGCCCGTGGTGCTGTCTGTGTCCCAGGTTACCCCTACGCCGCCGCCACCGGCCACCACATCGCCATCCACGCCGCCGCCACCGCCAGCGCCGAGTTCCTCGGGCACGGACAGTTCGTCTGAGGTTGGGCCGACGGGGGACTCTTCATCGATGGACACGTCCGGTGACACCGCCGGCGCCTCGGGCGCCTCTTCTGCGCCCGCCGACAGTAGCGAAGCCGAAACGGGCGTTCCCGTCGACGAAGACTTCGACCCCGCCCCGGAAGACTTCGCGTGCATCTCGGATTGGGAGCAGATCCTCGGATTTCGCATCCACAACTTTCTCGGACACGTCGATGAAGCCAAGGCCGTCGCCAATAACCCCGCTGGCGGCGTTTATCCGGTTGGCACCATTCTGCAGCACTTGCCCACCGAGGCGATGGTCAAGCGCCGCGCGGGCTTCTCACCGGAGACCAAAGACTGGGAGTTCTTCCTGCTGACGTTGAGCGCCGACGGCACCACGACGATTGCCGAGCGTGGTCCCAACATCTCGACGTCGATGGGCCAGACGTGCACGAGTTGTCACGTCAAAGCAGACGACGCCTACGACTTCGTCTGTAACACGTGGGCAGAACACGGCGGCGCCGGTGATTGCGGCTTCGACTTCATGCCGTCGTTCCTCGACCAGCAGCTAGCCTCAGACACGCGCTGCGAGTAATCGAAGCACCTCGGCATCGTCGGCGAGGTGTTTGGCCGTCAACCGTTGGCCAGCACCTCGGCGATGCGTTTCGGAGTGTATCGGAACGTGGCGTGGTTTCCGTTACCCATGTTCGAAGCGATGCCGTACGGCGACAGCGCGGTGTCGTACAGATCGATGAAGTTGTAGACCCGGTCGTAGAAGCCTGGCTTGAAGTGCCCGTTACCGCCAGCAATGGCGTGGAATACCCCTTCGGGGACGTGACCGGTCGTGGTGCCGCCACCGCCGTAACAGGTGCCCATGACGACCAGCGTGTTGTCCAGGGTGGTTTTGCCGTTGGACTCGAGGTAGTCTGGGTTGTCCATGGCGGCAAGCACTTTGGCCAGGTTGGCCTGAGACATGTGCTGATACAGTCGAACGCGATCCCAGCGGTTGTTGTGGAAGTAAGCGTCGTGGGCGCTCGTGCCGGGCAAGTCTCGCGAGTAATCGATCGACTCTCCGAGCGCCTGATAACTGCCGCGGAAACCGGTGTGACCGCCGGCGGCCTCGAACAACATGCTGCCGAAGCGTAGGACGTCGCAACGGAGTCCCATCGCCATCAACTCCGCCAAGATCCCGAACGCTTCGCAGAAGTCTTCGTGAGCGATGACGGGCGCACTGCCTCCCGCCCCACCCTCGGCAAGGTCGTAGGGGATGCTGTCTTCGGCGGGATCGGTGATCCCCGTCGGTACGACGCATGCCTCCTGTTGGACGGCATCTTCAATCGCGGCCTCGGCGGGTGCGAGCCGTTGTTCGATGCTCCGGACGTTGTCGAGGTGTACCGCCAACTTCGACTTCGACGCGTTCCCCAACGGCGAACGGTCACCCGCGTAGTGCACGTAGTCTTCGCGTACGGCGTCCAGGACGCTCCGCGTCAGGTGTTGTTTGGTGAGCGCCTCGGCGTCGATCGTCGTGTCTCCCATCGGGTCTTCGCCGGTGGAGGTCGCGCCGCCGAAAAATTGTTCGAAGATGCGCGTGGGGCGCCGCTCGGGCCGTTCGCCAGGGCTGCCGTCGAGGTTCCAGTGGCGCGTGTATTGGGATACCGCGCCAGTTCGGAACCACATCCCCATCGACTTCGAGCTCAACCGCGTGGGCACGCCGTTGGGGTGCAGGGCGCGCCTGGCGATCTGCTCCAGGGACGGCCCGGACGCTTCGTATTCCCGCTTCTGCGGGTCCCCGACGAATACGACGTTGCCGACCTTGAAGTGTGGCTCGCCGGACCCGTAGACGTGCGCGTGATTGCCTTCCAAGTTCGTGAAGATGGCCATCTTGTTCTGATGGGGCTCGTACGGTTGCAAGGGGCCGTCCCACTTCTGGAGCATGAACTCGCGCGGGATGCCGAGCCCGTAGAACAGCGTGATCAAGCGCATCGGAGGAGCGTCGTCCTGAGCGTGGACGCGACGCGGGCGGAGCTCGTCGAAGAACGGTAGCGCGATGGCTGCCGTCCCGAAACCACGCAGTACGTTGCGGCGTGAGAGGTACCGAGCCATGGTCAGTTCTCCTCGCTTTCGGGCCCCGCCTGCACGACGAACTGCTGGAACACCTCACTGCGAGCGACCGCTCCGATCATCGACTCGAGCGTCTGGCCATTGGTGACGTATTCTGCTCCCACCGCTGGCGCAGCGGCTCTTGCGAAGATGTCGGGTGCAAAGCTGGTCGCGTAGCTGATGAAGTGTTGGGTCATGCACTCCTGGATCACGGTCTCGTTTTGCAGGATCGTCATGTACTCTCCTACGTTGGTGTAGTGCGGGGAGTCGGCTTCGGGACCCACGGGAACCCAGCCGTCCAACGGCAGAGGTTTACCCGCTGCGTCCACCTCACCGACATAACGTCCCGAGCCGTCGAAGCGGGAAAAGCCAAACGCGAGGGGCTCGAATTGGGTATGGCATCCCCAACACTCCGGACGAGTCTTGCGGATTTCCATACGTTCGTGTTCCGATAGGCCCGTCGTGTCGGCGTTGAACTCTTCCAGGGCGCTGGCCAACCCCGCGGGTACCGCCGCAGGATGTTGACACAACAGGCGCTCCATCAGGAACTTGCCGCGGTTGACGAAGGAGCCCGTTTCTTGATCGCCCATGCCGGCGATGACGCCCGGGTGTGTCAACAGCCCCCGCCGCTCCGGTAGCGAGCTCACGTCGACGTGAGACAAGCCCGGCCCCACGTCGTTCAGACCCAAAAGCTCGGCAGTGCGTGTGTTGACGACGAAGTCCGTGGTCGTGAACAGTTCGTGGAGCGGCCGTTTTGCGTCCCAGGCGAGGTATTGGAACGTCGCAACGATCGACTCGCGCAGCGCGGCACGGTCGGCGTCGGTCGCGTCGAGAAACGACGCGCGTTCCGCGCGCGAGTAGTCGCGGATGAAGTTCTCCGTCATGCGTTGGGCTTTGGGGTCCGCCAACATCCGCTTCACTTCCGCGTCGAGAGTCGCCGCGGTCTTCAAGCTACCGTCGGCGGCGGCCTCGAGCAGGGTCGGGTCGGGAACACTGCTCCAGATGAACGAAGCCAATCTAGCTCCGAGTTCGTAGGCATCGAGCGAAGTGATGCTGCCCGGCTCGCCGCTAGTCTCGTTGGTCAATTGGAAGACGAAAGCGGGGGCTTGGAGCAGCGCCATCAGCGTCCACCGCACCACGTCCTGGAACGGCTCGGCCTCGTCGACCGCGGCTTGGGCCACACCTTCGTAGAGTGCAAGCTCCCTGGCGTCGAGTGGCCGGCGGAACAGACGCTCACCGATGCCGGTCAAGATTGGTCGGACACATTCGACGGTCGCTTGGTTGCACCCCTCATAGCGCTCGCGCAAGGTGGCGACCGCAACCCGACTCGTGACCAACTCCGCCAGTTTCAAAAGCCCCGAAGCGTGTTGTTCGACGGTCGTTTGCTTGTCCGCGAAGCGCTTGAACACGCCATCGCCGGCGTCTTCCGGCAATCCACCGTTGTCCAAGGCCAGTTCTTGTTCCGTCAGCTCGACGTCGAGTACGTCGAAGACGCTCCACATGTACTCCGCCTTGGAGATGCGGACGGCGAGCGGCACGCGTGCTTCGACGGATGGCACGGGCGAAGGGGCGTCGGGCACCATGGTCGACTCTGACGCGCCCGGCGTCGGGTTGGGGGTGCCCACCTGCGTGGGACTGCCGGGAGGGACCGCGGGCTGTGAACCTGGCACCGACCCGGGTACACTCGGTTGAGTGCTCACCATACCATCTGTGGCGGCACCAGGGGTAGGCACGTCACCGCCCGCCGTTCCGCTACAACTGGCAGCCCCCACACCGAGGCTCAGACAAACCATGGCGCAGTGCGCCAGGTTAGTGGACCGCGTTCCTCGTGACTTCTGCTCTCGCATTTCGAACACTCCGCTGCGAATCACATGAGCCCATGCCCCTTTGCGTGAGGTTCCGTTATCAATAGTGGGATCGGCACGCCGATTCCGACGCGCCAAGGCTAACGTTTCGCCGGCAGAGGAAACCTTTCCATCGTCACGGGTTACAGGCTGCGTCAGCTCCCAAATCACGCCGTACCCCTTTACTGCCGCGCCGTGTCGACGTGGGGGAACACCCTGACAATCGGGGTAGCTCGTTCGGTCGCCAGTTACCGACCGCACCGTTGGCGTGGGCCGAAGCGGGACGCCCTGAAGACGGGCTGCACGATTCCGTTTCCACTGGCTGAGTCGTTCCAAAGAGCGGCGGCTTGCGATGTCCCACCCAAATCACGGTTCACCTTTAGCGGTTGTAAAGGCTGGACGTTTACGCTTCTTCGACCACGGAAGTCGTGGAAGCATCGGCACACGACGAGTGACGAAGCCAAGCTGCGGCCGCGCGCCGAGCCCGGCTCGGAGGGCTGCGGTGACGCATCCAAACGAACGCGGGGCGGGTACCTATCGAAGTTCGCCCCGCTCGTCGTCTCGAGTTGGGCAAATAAGTGGCGACGTTTGTAGCGGACTTGGGTGATCGCGTGCGACCGAGCAAGGTCGTGTCGTGAAGCGTGCAATCTCGAGGTCGGTAGTGGTGGGTTTGGTGCTCGCGTCGGGCTGTGGCCGCAAGGAGGAACCAGCGCCAGCGACGTCTGGTGCGGCGCCTTCGTCGGCGGCCGCAGTAGTGGTCACGAATGAACCGGGGAGATCCGATGTGGCGGCTACGGCTTCCGCGGTGCCCGCGGCTCCGTGGTTGTCCGAGGTCGAGGTGAAAGCGGCACTGGACGCGTGGCTCGCCGCGCAGAACGCCGTCCGTTTCGAGGACTACGCCAAGCTCTACGCCGACCGCTTCACGGGGACGAAACGTGTGGGTCAACGCACGTCGCGGTTCAACCGACAGTCGTGGCTTGCGGACCGTGAGTCGATGTTCAAGCCCGGGCTGCAGGTGGAGGCCTCCGACGTCGAGGTCGTCGTATCGGGCCCCAGCGTGGCGCAAGCGACGTTCGTGCAACGCTTCCGAACCGCGCGCTTCAGCGACCAGGGTAAGAAACGGCTCCTGTTCACCCGCGACCCGTCTGGATTGCGGATCGCCACCGAAGAGATGCTCGACTCGGCCGTCGAGTTTGCAGCGGCGGCCAACGAGGAAGCCGTTTGGTGGCTGCGCGAAGGCGTGCTCCATACGCGGAAGACGGTTCCAAAGGCTGCCCTGGCCAGCGCCGCGCCGACCAATTACGTTGAGCGAGACGGGGTATATACGCTCGAAGCCACGCTGGACCAAGCGTCGTTGCCCGCTTCGGCGAAGGGTTGGTCCGAAGGGCGCTTCGAACTCGTGACTGCAGCTGGTAAGACGTGTGACGTGGTCGTAAAAGGTGCACGGGCGCGGGTCGAGCTGGTGCCGCACTTTGGGATGGTCGCAGGGTGGAAGGGCGAAAACGGCGAGGTGCCCGCGTCACGCGCCGAGATCGCCAAGCAGGTGTGGGAGCTTGCGGGCGACGAAGTGCCGCTGACGTTGGTGGCCGACGCCAGTTGCGGCAAGTCGGGTGTCGTGGTGCCGGCGTCGAGCGTCGCGGCGCGTTGGTTGCCCGTCGAGAAGCCGTCGGCCGAAGTCGAACGCTGGGTGCGGCTTCGCTTTCTGGAATCGCGTGAACTCGACGCACTGCGCAAGGAGGCACCCGCGGGATGGCCGAAAGCTGAAGACGTGCGGGTTTCTGTATTCGAGACGCCGGGCGGTGAGCGCTGGGCGTTAGCAAGCGCCGCGTTCGAGCGTGAATGTGCGGAGAAGCCCGGGCTGACGGTGGCCTTCGAACTCGCGAAAGGCAAAGACCCTGCCGTGTTGCAGCGGTTCGTCACGATCGGCGAACCGGTGAGTCCTTTGGGGTTGTTGTGGACCAAGTCGGGCTCGGGTCCCGCGGTCGTGGGCGCGCCGCGCGACGTCGCGCGCAAGCAGGAGTTGTGGCGCCTCGACGCCAAAGGCGCGTTGAGCCCGCTTCACTCGGTGCAGTACTTCGACTGCCCGTGTTGATGTCGACGCTCAGTCCACGGCGACTACGGCGGACGTGAACTCCACCGACCCGCTGTTGTCCTGAGACTCGACCAGCAGCTTCACTTCGTACAGATTCCCGAGTGGTAATCCAAAGCGCTCCCAGCCAGCCAGATGTTCGGAGACGGAGATCCGACCGCAGGCCCGCTTTTCGCGCCGAATGCTGAAATATTGGTCGAACGTGGCTGTGCCTTTGATCGACGGCTTGTTCTCGCGCGTCTTCTTCCACACGTCGTACGTCGCGCCGTCCACCTCGAGTACGCCCACCGCGTCGCGCGGCGTGCCATCCGAGGCGATTCCGGCGGGCTTGGTCGCACCCCAATCGTCCAGGATGTAGAACTCACGCAGCGGGTTTACTGTCCAGCCGTAGATGCCGACGTAGGTGAGGCCGCGTTCACCGCCCGTTTGGGTCTCCGAGAACTGCGCCCAGATGTTGCCCACGTCGCGATGGCCGCGCGTCTCGTCGAAATCCAAGCCGACGCGCGCGAGGAAATCCTCGACGTCGGTCCAATTCGCCTCGAACGTCGCGTCGGCCCCGAACACCGTCATGCAACCGGTGCCCTTGCCTTGGCCCCAGAGTTCGTATCCATAACCATTGCCCACTTTCCCGCGTTGATTGGAGCAGTATTTCTGCCCACCTTCACGCGAAGGGCCGTGCGGGCACGGTTCCGTCGTCCCATCGTAGGGGGCGGTCGCCAACGTCCCGCTGGGAGGCGTGACCGGCGCCGGAGTGGGGGTGGTGGGGCTTGGCTCGAGCGCGGCGTGCTGCGCTGGAGCATCCGTCGCTGGACGCGCGCAGCCGAGGACTACCAAACCCAGTGCCAGGAGTGACGAAGATGAACCGGTGAGCTTTGCGCAGTGAGCCATGGGCGCCGACTGTAGCCCAAACCACACCAAAAGGCGACAGTCGCCCGCGCGCATCGGGAACGTTCGGAGCCCTGGCCTCGTCCTGCGTCTTCGACGAGGCGGGTGCACGAGGTCGTTTTGTTGGTGAGACATTGGTCGAGATAGCGCAGACGCAACCCAGGTCGGGCACGCCGCGCAACCGTTCAGTGCGCATATTGCACGAGAAACGTTCGATGGGGCGCAATTGGGACACTTGCAGTATCGGTGTTAATTCGTTGTAGTAATATCAGCTCGCCGCCCAAACCCCATAGGTTCCGTTCACTTGACGCTGAAATAGCCGCCGCGTAGCGAAAAGGCCGCGAGCTTCCACCGGCCCCGGCGGCGCAATCGGAGTATGGTGGGCACATGTCACAACAACTAAACCGAGAAGTTTTCGTGTGGTCCAATCCACTCGGCACGATCGCAATCCCGACGACGCAAAACGCCGACGAGCTGCAACGGCGAGACGAAGACCTGCCACCGGTGAACGACCCCGCCGAGTTTCAGTCCGTACGATTCTTCGGAGTGTTTGCCGAAGGCACGCCCGTCGAGGATATCGTCGACATCGGCGCCCACGATCGAGTTCGGTGCACGATCGATGGCCAACGCGTAACCACCGTGAGGTGGGCGATCTCGGGCTGAGCCACGAGTGAGCTCGCGACCTCGCGGTGACGGTGATGAAACGGGTCCGGGCGGCCACTAGCGCGCCCAGACCCGTGAGAAATCGCTGCCCATAGGGTGAAAAAGCGCGCTCATCGATCGCACCTCGCTCGAACCCATCGACGCCAGCGACGTCGCTAACCCCCAAGATTCGCGACCACTGTGACAGGTGAGCGTCGAGAAAATGCCCGCTGCGGCGCTGGGCTCGTGTTTCGTCTCGGAAACCCACCTGCCGCCGCGTTCGGCAGACACGGCAAGTGCGTCGCCGAGTGGTGTGCATTGTGTCGAGCACCTCTGGCGACACACTGATATGCTCGGGTCCGATGAGAGCGGCATTTCCAACGACTGAGCGGGGCGGGACCAGCAGAGGATGCAAAACACGTGGCCGCGTCGTGCGCAGCGCTTCATGGGCCATGAGCGCGCTGCTCGCGGCGTGTTCGGGGGACTCGACTCGGGACTTCGGTGACGACCGTTCCCGCACGTCGCAACCCGAGCCCGACGCTGGTCGGCGCGGCTCGAGCGGCACCGCCAACGAGGACTCCGTCTCGAACGCCAGTGGTGTCTCGACGAGTCCACTCCAGACTGCGCTCGATGCTGGTAACGCGACGGCTTCCACGACGTCCACGGCAGTCGTCACTCGGGCAACGGAGGCTTCGGAAGCTCCCGATGGCGGCACCGGTCTCGCCGACACGTCCGCCGCGGACGCTGGGTATTTGCCGCCAAAAGTGAGCAATTGTGGCGATGGTGTTTACCAGCCGGATGAAGCCTGTGACGACGCGAACACCGAGCTCTACGACGGGTGTGACGCGGACTGCCAGGTCGAACCTGGGTTCGAGTGCGTCGAGTTCGGGCAGCCGTGTATCGCCGTCGAGTGTGGTGATGGCGTGCTTGCCCAGAGCGAAGGTTGTGACGACGGCAACGCCGCTTCGGACGACGGGTGTCCCAGTGACTGCAGCGCGCCGGAAGATGGGTATGCGTGCCCCGTGATCGGCGACGATTGCGTCGACGTGCAGAGCTGCGGTGATGGCCAAGTGCAAGGCGACGAGCAGTGCGACCTCGGGCAGTCCAACAGCGACACGGGCGAATGCACGACGGCCTGCCAATACGCAAAGTGCGGCGACGGCCACGTCCAGTCCGGAGAGCAGTGTGACGACGCGCGTTTGAGCGGCGCCTACGGAACGTGCGACGAAGGCTGCGTGTTTGCTCCGCGGTGCGGTGACGGCAAGGTCCAATCCGGTAGAGAGGTGTGTGACGAGCCGGACGGGAACACGGGAGAATACGGAGGGTGCACGCAGGAGTGCCAGCTGGCTTCTCATTGCGGAGATGGCATCGTCGACAGCGACCAAGACGAGCAATGTGACGACGGCGACGACGTGGAGATCAACGGCTGCGGGGTTTCCTGCAGATTTACAGCTGGGCTCGGCGTCTGGTTTGCTTTCGACGAAGGCGCGGGCAGCACCGCCCAAAGTCGGGTTGGCGACGCGACCGCGGAGGTCGAATATGGCCGCCGCTGGAGCCGCGACGTGCCGTACACCGACGCCTTCGTTTTGCCGGAGGGCTCGACCGATGGTTACCTCCGGTTGCAGCGTTTGAGCGGCGTGGACCCGACGGACGAGACGCAGAGCGATCCGGTGCAGTATCTGGATCTGCAAGACCTGCGACCCAGCGGCAATCGCGCGACGATCTCGATGTGGGCGCGGCGGTCTTCGACATCGTCGGCGGAAGGGTTGTTGTTGTGGATGGGTTCGGAGGGTGACGGGGCAGGTGGTTTCGAGGTGAGCGACGGGCTGTGGTCGCCGAACCACGAGATTTGGATCCGTTACGAAGGACCCTACAGTGAAGATCCTACCAAGTATGAATTGAACATGGGGTTTGCCGCGAGCCACGCGATCGACATCACCGAGCCCGCGATCCCGCAGCCGGATCCGATGCCCGAGGAGACCAAGTGCCGAAACGCGGCGCGCGTCACTTACAACGATTGGCACCACTTCGTGCTCACGTTCAAGAACTTGCAGAATCCCGACGGTGCGGGGCTGATCCGGCCCGTAGCCGAATATACTGCCTACGTGGATGGTCAACGCGTGTCCGGGGCCACGGAGTGCCATACCGTCAACCTCTCTCGCTTTCGAGCGGCCTTCTTGGGTCGCTCGGAGTTCATCACTAACGCGCCGAGTTGGCGCGGCGAAGTGGACAACTTCATGATGTACTCGCGAGAGCTCTCCGAGAGCGAGGTCTCCGACGTGTACGAGGCCCAGAAGAAGTAGCAACGAACCCGCATGTCGGAAGCCACACGACCGAGTGCGGCTCCGATCGGCTTTTGGCACTGTCTGCCCGCGCCAGCTGGTCGCGCGGCGGTTGGGAGCGTCGCTTGGCGCCCAGCCTTGCCACGTGATCACCTTTCATATTAAGCACGTTCGATGGACACGTTCCTGGTCAGGCTGAGCAAGCGGCGCACGCCGGAGGACGCGGCGATGGATTTACACGGCGCGTTACGGCGAGTGCTCGCCGCCCTGCCGAATCCCGGGATGAGCTTCGCAGTCAGCGGAGGAGCGTGGCAGTCAACGGACAGCGTGGTGAGCTGGGTCACTTCTCTGCCAGCCAGTGGACCCTGCCTGATCTCGGCTTTCGAAGACGAAGTGCTCGGGGTCCTGATGTACGGCGAAATCTACGCGCCGGGCGGCGCCGCGACCATTGCCGCGGACGTCTTCAAACAGGGCGGCGCAACGGCAGTCAGAAATCTGGACGGCTGCTTCGGGGCCGTCGTGTGGGACAAGCGTGACGGCGCGGTGGTCGTCTTGAGTGACATGGTAGGTCAGCGCGCGCTCCGTTGGGCGCAGGCCGCGGATGCGGTCTGGATCACGCCGCACGACACGTGTCTGGTTGCAGTGGGAGCGGCCCGCGTCGAGTTCGATTGGGTGAGCGCGCTTTCGTCGCTGGTCGTCGAAAACTCGGTGCAAGCCAAGTCGATGCTCACCGACGTGAGGGGCCTCGAGGGTAACCACGTGCTGCGCTGGACACCGGCGCACGGCCCGATCCACGAACGGCTGCCCAAGCTCGACCTGTCGTCGCGGTTGGACGCTCGCGACGTCGCCGGCATCGAGCGTTGTCGTGAATCCGTCGTCGACCGCATGGTCGCTGCGTCTTCGGCTTGGGCGAACGAGAGCCCGTCGATACGTTGTGAGCTGACCGCGGGTATCGATAGTCGGGCGACGTTGGCTTGTTTGCTCGCCGCAAAGGTGCAGGACAAAGTGGTCGCCGTGACCAGTGGCGCGCCAGACAGCACCGACATGGCGACGGCGAGGCGCCTTTCGCAGCTGGCCCACGTCCGTCACGAGGTTCTGCCCCCGACTAGCGACGACCCCAGCCACTTTCTACAGAGCCTGCGGCTGCGGGCCTTTGCGACGAATGGCGACACCGACGGCAAACGCGCGGCAAAACCGGTGCCCACGTGGAGTCCAGGGGCGTTCACCCGCGTCGAGGGCACGAGCGGTGAGATATACCGTGGCTTCTTCTACCCATACTTCGGGATCTCCGGGATTGCGCCGAACTCGCCGACGCGGGTCGTCCAAACCCTGCTGGCGCGCCGTTGCCGACGCTTCGCTACCGTGCCCGCGCCGCCAGAGCTGAAGAGTCGCTTGGAGCAACGGGTCGCCGAATGTTTTGCCGAGTACGCCTCCATTTCCGGCAACGGCAACGACATGGTCGACATGTTTTACGTGTTCGAGCGCACGGCGCGTTGGGCGTCTCACGTGAGACGATCGAGCTGGTCTACCACCCGCAACGTATTCCTCGTGCCGAGCGCATTGCGCGAGGCGTACCGCTTGCCTAGCCCTTGGGGGGTCAACGTCAACGCCCACTTCAACTTGGTGACACGTCATTTCCCCGCCTCCCGGCGTGTCCTGATCAACGGAAGCCGTCCGATCGATCTCGAAGGCCCCGGTCGGTTGCGGCTTGCCGCTCGCGTGGCGATGCTCGTCGGGCAGACCGCGATTCAGAGGGTCAACAAACGTCTCGCTCGCAAACCGACTATCGCTCCGGCAGATCTATTCGCGGGTCCGCTACACCCCGTGTTGTCCGACTTGCTCGCCGGAGAGGCTTCGGTCGCTCGTGGCCTGATGGGCGCTGCTGGTGTTCGACGGGTGCTCGACGAGCACAAGACGACGCGTAAACATGGGGCGTTGCTTGGCTACGCGTCGACGATCGAGGTTTACCGCGAACTGCTGCAAGAGGTCGCGCCGCGCGTCCGCTGACGGCGCGTCCAGCCGCGGCCCCGCTCACTCCCGCCCAGCCCGGTTCCGCTCGTTCGAGGCGCACGAGGCGCGGCACTTTCGTCACCACCGTGTCCCCGCTGACGGGTGGTCGTGAAACGGCTTGTTTCTCGGCGTCCATCGGCGAAACTGTCGGCATGGCGTCTGCCGTCGATAGTCCCGAAGCCTACCTCGAGAACCTCCCCGAAGAGCGTCGACTCGCGATCGAGCAAGTGCGGCAAGTCATTCGAGACAACCTGAGCCGCGAGTTCGAGGAAGGGATCCAATACGGCATGTTGGCATATTACGTGCCGCATTCGCTGTATCCAAAAGGTTATCACGCCAATCCCAAACTTCCGCTGCCTTGCCTGTGCCTTGCGTCGCAGAAGAACCACATGGCCTTGTACCTCATGTGCCTCTACACTGGATCGGAGCAGACCGCGTGGTTCGAGGCCGAGTGGAGGAAGACGGGCAAGAAGCTCGACATGGGGAAGAGTTGCCTGCGGTTCAAGAAAGTGGAGGACTTGGCCCTCGACGTCCTTTCCAAATTGTTCCGACGGCTCACGGTACGCCAATACGTGCTCGAATACGAAGCCAGCCTCACCTCCTCGCGGCCAGCCGCCAAGACCAACGGTAACGACGGGCGTGCGGAGAAGTCAGCGAGCGTCGAGCGACCCTCCGAGACCCGAAGGGGATCCCCCAAGCCAACGACCAAAACCAAGAGCGCGACGAAGTCGAGCCGCACGACAAAGGTCGCCCCGTCCCTGACGAAGCGGGGGACGTCCGATGAGAGACCGCCCAAGGGCAGCGGACGTGTGCGTAAAGCTGCCACCTGAACGCGCCGGAACGCCAGCGGCGGGAACTGGGCCATGAAAACGGTAGGACTGAGACTGCGCGGTTAACGGCCCGTCCAAGACGGAACTTTTCGTCGATTGCGCGTCTTGCCGGCCCTCCGCGATCCGGGAGTGAGCCTAAACCCGGGTCGTTTCAGGCGCAGCCCTGACGCCCGCGTCGATTTTTGAAAATCTCACGTGTTTCACCAAGTTCTCGCGACACGTCCGGAGGAGGTCCAAAAATCATGAATCGGATTAGCGTTCTCAGTAGCGGTCTGGCCGGCGCCTTCCTGGCCCTGGCCTGTAGTTCCACGTCGTCTGGCGATGACGGCAATCTGCCCGCGGCGTCGTCGACCGTGCAGCCCGGGGTGCCCCCGACGAATTCCGTCACCCCGCCTCCCGGCTCGGTGACTCCACCCACTCCAGGCAGCGTGCCGCCCACCCCTGGCAACCCGCCAGTCACACCAACGACCGTGACGCCTCCGGTCACGCCAGGAAACCCGCCGGTGACTCCCGGCACCGTTACCCCCCCTCCGGTAACTCCACCCACCCCCGGCACGGTACCGTCGGAGACGGCGAGCGGTTCGTCGGAGCCGCCTGCGGGCTCGGTCTCCGATGACGTGACGAGCGAGCCGCCGCCGCCCCCGCCGCCGCAGGTGGTGACGACGTCTGATGGAGCGTTTTGGGTGACCGGGTCGTACACGACTGGTGCTGCCGGGAACGCCGACGTCACCGTGAGTGATAGTGGCAATCAACCCTGGATGGGTTTCGGCGGTACGTTCAACGAGGCCGGTTGGGATGCACTTGCCGAGCTGACTCCAGCGGAGCGTGAGCAGGCGCTCGAGTTGCTGTTCGATGACGCCGAAGGCGCCAACTTCGTCTATGGGCGTATCCCAATCGGCGCGAGTGACTACGCGATGGACGAATACACGCTCAACGACACGCCGAACGACACCGCGATGACCAACTTCAGCATCGAGCGGGACAAGGAACGGCTGATTCCGTACATCAAGGCCGCTCAAACGGTGAAGTCGGACATCCAGTTCTGGGGCAGCCCCTGGACCCCGCCTGCGTGGATGAAGACCAACAACAGCCTTCACGCGGCGGCCGGCGCGACGCCGCCCTATGACGATGCGGACGGCATGATGAAGGGCGACGACGCCAACCTGACGGCGTTCGCGCTGTATCTCGAGAAGTTCGTGCAGGCGTATGCCGGTGAGGGCATCAACGTCTCTGCGATTCACCCGCAGAACGAGCCAGGTTACGGTAACCCGTACCCGAGCTGCTATTGGAGCTCCGACGTCTACATCAAGTTCATCCGGGACTTCTTGGGTCCCAAGTTCGATCAGAGCCTACCCGACGTCGAGATTTGGGCCGGGACCATGTCCGCGCCCGCGGACGGCGACATTGCGACGGCGTTGGCCAACGACGCCGCCGCCCTCGGTTTCGTGACTGGTTTCGGCTTGCAGTGGAACACCAAAGACAAGGTCGGCACGCTGCGCGGCAAGAACAAACTGGTGATGCAGACCGAGCACAAGTGCGGCAACTACGACTTCCAAACGGACTACTGGGACCGCAACCGTTACGATGCCAACAAGCCCCAGAACGACTACACGTACGGCGTGGAAAGTTGGAAGAACATCCGTGACTGGGTCAAAGCGGGTGTCAACTCGTACAGCGCTTGGAACATGGTGCTCGACACCCTCGGCACGAACCTCAACAAGACCAAGCCGTGGCACCAGAACGCACTGCTCGTCGTGGACCGCGGCGCCAAGACACTAATCAAAACCCCGGCGTATTACGTGTTCCGGCACTTGTCGCAATACGTCGAGGCCGGGTCGACCGTCGTGGGCACGACGGGTGGCGACGCTTTGGCGTTCAAGAACGGCGACCGCTACGTGGTCGTGATGTACAACGAGGGCGCTGCCAAACAAGCGGTGGTCGCCGTTGGGGGCGAGAAGCTGCAGTTCGACATGCCGGCCAACGGCTGGGCTACGGTCGTCTACCCCAACTGACCCAAGGCTCGGCAGCTGCCGCTGAAGTTCCGGTATCCTGCCGCGCGCCGTTGGCGTAGCCTACGGCGCGTGCAGCAGGATACCGTGCGTTTTATCCCGGAGTTCGGATCACTCCAACCGAACTCTCCCAAGGAAACAGTCACACCGGCCGTGCCCTGGCGCCGGAGGAGCTGGAAGCGCGGTCGAAACGGCGTCTCCGAAGCCGGGCGCCTCGTGGGGCGGTCAGGTGGACTAAGCCGAACCCTGGGGGTGACGTGGGTGCTCGGAACCACGATGGCATGTGGGACTTCGACCCCTCCCGCCGCTTCGCCAGCGAGCGACGAGACAGACGTCGTGAGCGAGCCATCTTCCGACGTGGCTTCCGGCTGCGACAGCGGAGTGCGCGCCGGATTCGTGGACTCGTCGCGGTTTCCACGGATCGCGGCGTGTGCAGGAAGTTGGCAACAACCGGGCCTCGACGTTGACCGCGCGGAAGCGAGCGCCGCCGCCCTGTGCGCTGCGGGTTGGCACGTGTGTTCGACCGTGGCAGAGGTCGAGCGTAAGACCGATGGTCGCGGCTGCGCGGGGCTCGGCGCAGCAACCGAGGGCTTCTTCGCGATCGCGGACGGTATTGCCCAGGCGCCTCGATGTTTCACCGGAGGGTCGGTGGGCGTGTTGGGGTGCGGTTCGCTGGGTGCCCCGGCGCCTTCGGCATGCGCGCCCGTGGACCGAGTTTCGAATCCGGGCTGTTCTGCGTTGGAGGCGCCGTGGGCGTGCCAAAAGAACAACGAACCATGGTCGTTGCTCAAGCCCGAGCACGAGGGCGGCGGAGTGTTGTGCTGTGAGGGCGCGCCTCCCGACGCCGCGACATCGACGCCAAACGAGCCGTGGGCGTTCGCCAGCGGCGCGCCGTTTCAAGGGACGGGACCCAGTGAATGTGGCGCGCTCACCTTGAGCACCACCAACACCGAGCCGTGGGGCGACGACGGCTTCAGAAACGTCCCCGACGGCGCACCAGCGGTCGTGATTGTTACGTTCTCCCGGCGCGTGAGCGCGTTTCGCGTCCATGTGAAGTTGACGGGGCAGAAGGCGTATCTGACGGGCTTCAACGTGGCGCCTTCTCGCGTCTCGGGGCGGGTCTCGTTCGAAAACGGAGAAGTGCGCCTCCCCAAAGGCGTGGAGGAAGGCACGGCCGTGTTGAGTTGGGATGCAGCGGGCGCGGACGCTTTGTCATGGGTCGCTGGGGGCAAAGAGCGAGCGACCGTGCTCAGCGACGGTTACGCGGTGGACTGCGCTCCGTAGCAGCCTGTGGTGAAAGTCTCCCGTCGTCAGCGGGGCGGGGCGAAAGCATCTGCGTTGTCGACTCACCCCTCAAATAGCTGCAGTATTGTCAGGGTTCGTGGGTCAGACTGAGTCGAACGGCGGGGCTACCGTGTGGGGCGATTCAGCGAAACCGTGGCGTGATTCGACGGCGGGTCAGTACCTCTCACGACGCAAGCAGCCCGTGGCAGCGTCTTCCCCGAAGTCACACAGCGGACAGGACGCCCATCTGCGTTGTCGACTCATCCTTCAAATAGCCGCGATATTCGGTCGTTTCGCTCCCAGCACCTGCGTTCGCTTGGCCCCTCACTGCTCGACGCGGCCCGTAGGCGGCACGCTCGATGCATAGGGATACCCCTGAGGTGCATCGCATGAAAGTTCAACGTTACCCACTCGCGTTCTCGCTGGCGCTCTTACCCATGACTCCGTTGCTCACGGGTTGCGAGATCGTTGGCAAAATATTCAAGGCCGGCGTGTGGGTCGGCGTGCTTGGCGTCTTTGCCGTGATCGCGCTGGTCATCTGGGGCATCAAGTCGATCCTGAGCTGAGTTCGCAGCGCCTACCGCACGTGAAAACGACGTCCGACCCCGGCGCCCGTTTTCGCGTCGCCCCGCGCCGTGTTAGACGCGGTGCAGAGGTATCGCAGTGATTCACATCTACGGGTTGGCGACGGAACTCAATCCCATCAAGGCTCGGCTCTCGGAGGTCATCCATGGGGCCATGCAAGCCGTCCTGGGGATGCCAGCGGACAAACGGGCACACCGATTTTTTCCGATGGCCGATGAAGACTTTTATTCACCTGGAGGGCGCACGCGTGCGTATACCGTCATCGAGATCAAAATGATGGCGGGACGCAAAACGGAGACCATCAAGGCGCTCATCAAACGCCTCTTCGCGGACTTGGAGATCGAGCTGGGCATCGCTCCCGTCGACGTGGAGATCGTGGTTTTGGAGCAGCCCGCCCATTGTTGGGGGTTTCGCGGCATGACCGGCGACGAAGCGAAGCTCAATTACGAAATCAAAGTCTGACCGCGGCTGGGCGTGGTTCGTGGCTGGCTCGTTTGGGTCACCGCTGTTCTCCGATGAGTGGCCCGCGTGCGATGGCTGGGATCCCAGGCAGGCATGCCCGCGTCTACCTGGGGCGGGGTGCAGACCAGGTATCGGGCGCTTCGCATCTCGAGTCGTTCCCAAAGAGGACGTTACCTCGACGCTGCGCCGATGGCGTGCGCCCCAACGCCAAGCAAACGTGTCGAGACGTCCGA
>CBINDO010000154.1:0-18402 GCA_966249405.1 uncultured bacterium
AAGTGCAAAGGCGGGTCAATCGAGCCGGGCTCGGAAGCAGAGGACACAGCTCCGTTATTATGCCCAATCGGTCCGAGCGCTACGTGGCATTTGGAGGTCCGCCCGAGGTCGGTCGGAAATGGTCCGCCCCACTCTCCTGGCCGACCATCGTGCCGCACCTCACGTCAGTCGTCGATGCGGTGCGGGCGCCCCGCCGTCAACGGTTTCAAGCGACGCGCGCCTTCTTCGATCCAGCGGTCGCGCACCTGTACGGCCAGGTCGCGGTGTTCTCCCCACGGCACGGCGAACGCGAACACGAGACACGCGTCTTCGTACGCGGGATATGCGGCCCACGCCGCGGAAAACTGGCTCGGCCCGACGCCGTAGTCGACGAGCGCGTCCGCGGTTCGGACGCTGACGTCGGTGTGTTTCCAGCGCACGGTCCGGGTTTGGATCGGCCCCATCCGTACGTCGAACGCCCGCAGCTGGGGGCGGGCCCAACGTTCGGCGTTTTTCATGCAGTATTCGGACGTCAGCTCGACCCCCGGTTCAACGTCGTGAATGAACACGACGTTGAGGGCGTCGAAGTCTTCACCGTAGCGGAAACCGGTGAAGTGATCGACCAACCAGAAGCGCACGCGTTTCCAGTTGTTCGCGTCGGCTAGAGGCACCAACAACTGTTCATCTTTGTCGGCTCGGCGATGAAAGGGCTCGGTCAGCTGACGCAACAACGCGATCTCGTGTTCGTCCTTCGGCGCCTCGTCGGCACCAGGCATGGCAGCGACCAGTCCGACCGTCGGCCCCGCCGTCGTTGGCATCGACGGCTCGCGCGACGTGGACGCTGGGCTGCAGGCACTCACACCGAGTGTCAGGACCGCACTCATCGAGCCCAACCACGTGACGGAAAGCGCGCTCATGTCTCGTTCTACGCAGCAGACCGGCCATGGATTTCCGCGGCGTCCCAGATCGCAGGCGTGAGCCGCACCCGAATCGGGACGTGTGGCTCGGCAACATCGAGCCCCGGGACGTCGGAACTTTACGCCGAGGCGCCATCGATACACTCGGTGTGGCCGTGCCCCTGCGCCGCCGCCGCCGCGTGATACGCTCGTGGGATGGGTCACCGTCGGTCGTTTTCGAAGTTCCTGCCTTGTCTCATCCTGCCGCTCGGCTGCTCCAACGGTACCTCGTCCAGTAGCGGTGCAACTACGGACCCATCGGAGACGGCCGCGGTGAGCACGCCGGGGGCGTCCGAGCCCGAGACCACCTCGTCGTCGACATCGACCCCCCCAACCACGGGCGTGCCCTCGTCGCCCGGTGCCGATTCCGTCGACTCACAACCAACCGGCCAGCAGTCGTCCGAAGCGCCCAACCCTGCGTCGGAAGTTCCGAACGGGTCGACCACCGACGGCACAAGCACGTCCACCAGCGACGAAACCAGCGCGCCGCCCACCGAAACTCCATGTACGTTGACGGCGTCGGCGGAGCTGAGCGAACACATCGCCACCGTAGGTCTGGTAACTTTCGAGACCGATCTCGGCACGGTCGACGGCGGCTACGTCGAGTTCGGAACCGACACGACGTACGGCCAACAAGCTCCCATCGACTGGACCGCTCCCGACCACGAGACCGTACTCGTCGGTATGCGGCCAGGCACCGAGTATCACTATCGCGTCGTCGCTCGAGCCGGCGACAAACTGTGTCGGAGCGAAGATCGGGTGCTCACGACAGGCCCTGCTCCAACGGATTTGCCGATGCCACAGCTCCGCGCGAGCGGCGAGGGCGAAGTCATGCCGGGCTACCTCGTCACTTCGGCACAAGCGACGGGTGGCAACGGCGGAGGTTACTACATGGTAATCTACGACCACTTGGGTAACCCGGTGTGGTGGCACCGTTCGTCAATCGGTGGGCTCGTGACGCGCGCCAAGCTCAGCTGGGACGGAAGATACGTCTACGGACGCGACGGCAACCCCGGCGCTCGCTCGGGTGGTCAAGTGGTCCGTGTCGCCATCGACGGATCGTCCGAAGAAAGTCTCACCGTCGACACTGGCCACCACGACTTGGCGGTTACCCCCGACAACGGCGTGCTATTTTTGGTCGGCGGCGGCGGTGACGACTGCAGTCGCATCGAGAAGTGGTCGGCAACCGACGAGGTGAGCGATCTATACGACCTGCGCGACGCCTTCGGAGACTCCTTCAAAACCGGCAGCGACCCCTGCCACTGCAATTCGATCCACTACAACCCCGAGGACGAATCGATCAGCGTGTCGTGCCTGACCCAAAACGCGTACGTGAAGCTCAGCAAAGACGCCGACCTGCTCTGGGTCTTGGGTGGCAACAACGGTCAGAGCCATTTTACGGGCGACGTGGCCTGGGACCGTCAACATGGACACCACGTGTTGGGCCCGAACCGCATCTTGTTCTTGAACAACAACGGCGGAGGCGACTCGACCAGCAAGAGTTCACTCGCCGTCGAGCTCGAGCTCGACCTCGACGGCATGACGTCGGCGCGCGTCTGGGAATACGACGGCGGCGAGGTCACGCAAACGTTGGGGGACGTGCAGCGGCTCGACAACGGCAACACGTTGGTGACTTACTGCAACGCCGGTATCCTGCACGAAGTGAACGCCGAGAAGCAAATCGTCCAGAGCTGGCAGTTCGCCAACGGCGTCGGATACGCCGATCACCGTCCGAGTCTGTACGGCGCGCCCGTTCGTCCCTGAGCCGGTAGCTCCGCGCCTCGTTTCTGGGGGTTGGGCCCAGCGCGACGAGACACCTTACGGCTCCCGCCCACCAGTGCCCGCCGCGCACCCTAATAAGCCAGCTCCGGTTGACGTTCGCGTATCAAACCTCTTCGGTGGTCACGCGAATTTGGTCGAGGTTGGCGACCCCGAGACCCAACTCACCCGCAGTCAGGATGTAGTCGGGGTTGCGACGCACCTTGGCGAGCGTGGGCAACCCGTGTTCCTTGCGCGCGGCCTCGATCAGCTCCCAGCCCACTCGGTCCAAGGCGACGGCGTCGGTCGATGCGAACAATGCTCCGAACGGAAGACGACGCTCCGGGTTCGTGTCGAGCGGGCCTTGATCGTAGATGATCTTGAGCGCATCGGCGATGTGTAGTCGCACACGGCTGCGCAAGACCGGGTGGTTGTAGAGCAAGGGGATCTGCGGGTTACACAGGTGCGCGTGATGGTCCTGGGGGTTCACGATTTGGCCGTGAGTCATGTTCTTCATGGCGCCGGTGAAGCCGCACAACGAGTGGTCTTTGATCATGCTCAAGTTGATGATGGCCGAAGCTTCGGTCACCTGGCGCACAAACCGCGTCTCGACGCGGTTGAACACGCGCACCTTGGGCATCGCGACGTCGCGGTTGCCGTGGTACTCGGCGCGGACGCCGGGCGGTAACTGATAGGAGCCCACGTTGACGCGGCACCCCGCGAGAAACTTCGGGAACTGCTCGAACACGGTGATCGCTTCCGGCGCGACACCGAGCTCGATCAGGGCGCTCACCAGGGGCGCCAGAAACTCGAAGTTGAACGCCATGGTGGCGCCGTTCTGCCCGGCGATACCGTTGATCTTGATCGCTACCCGCTCGCTGGGGTGAACGACGCGCCCCAACGCCTGCACCAAGTTCGCGCCGCCGAGCAACGAGGTGAGCGTCCGCTCCAGCATCGCTCGCGCAGGCTCAGCCTGGGGCCAGAGCTCGTTTTTTTGCATGAACGAGCCGAACGCACCCCGTTTATTTACCCGCACCACTCTGCCGGGCAACGCCAGAGGAACGAACCCCGCCGGCGTTTTGGAAACCCACTGCTCGAGCCCGGCTCCCGCCGCCGCAGCCGCGGGCAGGGCCAGGGACGTAGCGGCGAGCACCAGGGAAGCACCGCTACCTCGGAGGAGCGTTCGACGATTCAGCGCCAGAGTCACCCCTGGATCGGTACGCGAGCGCGCCTCGACGCGCCAGTGATTTTCGGCGCCTCGCCAGTTGGCCGCCACTCGTCACAACCGTGGCCAACAGGCGGCGAGCACGCCCAACCGACGCCGATGGTCCGCTAGTTCGGGCCCGATCGAGCCGTGAGACGAGCCGGGTGAACGTCGGCATACCTTTCGCATTGATGCCATTCGTCGCACGGACGCGACATCGTCAACACAAGAAAAGGAATACGACAATGGACAGCAGCAAAATGAAGATCGTTTACGTCATCACGGAGCGCGGTGGGCGCAGCTTTTGGAATCGCTGCGGAGTGGCCTTCGTGAACAGCGACGGGTCACTCAACGTGAAGCTCGAAGCGATCCCGGTCAACGGCGAAGTGCACATCCGCGACTACGTGCCGCGTGAGGACGCGCCGAACGGGCACGCGCGCGGTAACACGAGCCTCGAATACGAAGCTCGCTCCGCCTGAAAGGATCCACACCGATGATGGGTCATTCGCCCGCAACCACGACCCAGGGTGTCGACGAGGGGAGCGGCTCCGCCCCTCCCCTCGTCTCACGCTCCACGACGTGGGTCGTCTGGAAGCCAATCCTTCGCAAAGCGGCGGCCGTCGTGTTGGGCGGGCTGGGGTTGGCCGGAGTGGGCGCCTTGTCGATGGCGCCAGCTCACGCACCCGCGAACGCCGCCGCCTCGGCGCCCGCTCTTGCCGGCGTACTTGCGCCGACCGAGTGGCTGGCGTCCGGCACCCCAGGTCAGCCCACCTCGCCTGCGCCGAATCCATGCCCGCCAAGTGTGGAGCAGTCGCCCCCAGCCGAGACCGCGGCGCCAACGGCTGCGTTGTCACCCCAGCAAGGCAGCGGCGTTCTTCCCGACGGTCGTATCGTGCTCAACCTCGCCACACCTACGGAGCTGACGGCTTTGCCGGGTATCGGTCAGAAGAAGGCCGAGGCCATCGTTGCGCTCCGCACGAAGCTGAAGGGCTTCCGCAAGCTCTCCGATCTGCTACGGGTCAAGGGCATAGGGGTAAAGAGCCTGAAGAAGCTGGAGCCGAAGCTGGTGCTGGATGTGCCAGCGCCAGCGGGTTAGTGTGCGGGCAGCAGAGATGTTCACCTGCAACGGACCCTGGTACTTCGATGGCTACAACGTGTTGCACGCGGTGCTGCTCGGGCGCGAGCGCGACGTTGCCTGGTGGCACCGCGATTTCCAGCGACGTGTGGTGGTTTGGGCCGAATTCGTCGCGGGGTGCGCCCCCGTCCACGGCTCGCCGGTGACCGTCGTCTTCGACGCCGAGCGACCGCTCGGTGAATCCGAAACCGTGAGTTCGGCGCACATCGCCGTGGTCTACGCGCCAAGCGCGGACGACTGGATCGTGGAGAGCTGCCGCCGTAAACCCGGTGCCAACGTGGTTTCGGCGGATCGCGCCCTTGGTGACCGCGTCAGAGCGACTGGAGGCCGCGTCTACAAACCGTGGGACTTCGAGGTGCCGAATGTCGGGTAGTGCAGCCGCGCCGAACCTTGCCCCGACGGTGTCGACGACCGATGCCCGTCAGGTGCCGAGGCTTCCGGCGGCTTCGCGCAGACGATCCATCATGGGATACAGCGCCTCGCGACGCAGCTTGAAGAGCGCCCGATTTGCAACGACGACGCTGCTGATGTGTTCGATGACCTCGACCTCTTCGAGGTTGTTCATCTTGAGGGTGGACCCGGTCTCGACCAAGTCGACGATCACGTCGGACAGCCCGACGATGGGGCCCAGTTCGACCGAACCCTGGATGTAGATGATCTCGGGGTAGATCCCTTTGGCCGCAAAGTGACGCCGCGCGATCGCCGGATATTTGGTGGCCACTCGCGGCAGCTCGGGGATTGTCGCACCGCAAGGCGCGGCTACGACCATCCGGCACTTACCGATCCCGAGATCCACCGGCTGATAGAGGTCGTATCCGCGTTCGAGCAGCGTGTCTCGCCCGCTGATACCGATGTCCGCGGCGCCGTATTCTACGTACGTCGGCACGTCGTCGGGTTTGAGGAGAAGAAACCGCACGGACCCATCTTTGGCCGTGCGCACCAACGTTCGGTCATCCTCTTTGAGCCCGTCGCAGTCGATCCCCGCGCGTTCGAGCAGCGGGAGCAGTACCTTGATGATACGGCCCTTCGGCACAGCGATGGTAACCGGTTTGGCGCCCGTATTCACGGTGTGCCACCTTCCAGCGCAATGCGTTGAATGTCGGCGCCAACGTCGCCGAGCTTCTTCTCGATGCGTTCGTACCCGCGGTCGAGGTGGTAGACGCGCCGCACGAGCGTCTCACCCTCGGCCACCAAACCCGCGATGATCAGCGACGCGCTCGCACGCAGGTCGGTCGCCATGACACTCGCGCCACCGAGGGGCGCGCCGCCTTCGACGATCCCGGTGTTGTTCCGGATTTCGATGCGCGCGCCCATGCGAGCCAGCTCGGGCACGTGCATGAAACGATTTTCGAAGACGGTCTCGGTGATCACGCTTCGGCCCGGGGCCACGCACATCATGGCCATGAACTGAGCCTGCATGTCGGTGGGAAAACCAGGGTGGGGTGTCGTCGTGACGTTGACGGGCTTGAGCACGCCTTCGCGAACGACGCGTAACGCCTTGCCTTCTGGTTCGATGACCAAGCCCGCATGTCTCAGCTTGACGATCACGGGCTCCAAGTCGTGGATCGGCGCGTTGTCGAGCAAAACGTTGCCACCCGCAGCACCCACGGCGGCCATGAACGTCCCAGCTTCGATGCGATCGGAGACGACGTCGTGATCGAAGGGTTCCAGTTCGTCCCGACCTTCGATGACGATCGTGTCGGTGCCGTCGCCGGTGATCTTCGCGCCCATCTTCCGGAGCACGCGAGCCAACTCTTCGATCTCGGGCTCCCGCGCACAGTTGACGAGCGTCGTCGTGCCCTTGGCGAGACACGCCGCCATCATCACGTTCTCGGTCCCCCCGACCGTCGGCATGTCGAACACGTGTTCAGCGCCAACCAGCCGCCGCGCCTCGGCGCGGATGTATCCGTGGTCGACCGAAATCTTGGCCCCCAACGACTCGAGGCCTCGCAAGTGTTGGTCGACGGGCCGCGCGCCGATCGCGCAGCCGCCCGGCAAGGATACCTTGGCTTTGCCATAACGCGCCAAGAGCGGTCCGAGCACCGTCACACTGGCTCGCATTTGGCGGACGAGCTCGTACGGAGCCTCGGGGCGCACGTCCTTGGACGTAGCGGCGATCGTCACCTCGGGGAAGGACACCTTCGCGTCGCGACCCAGAAACGAGAGCAACGCGCTGATCGTCGAGATGTCACGAAGCCGCGGCACGTTGCGCAGCTTCGATTCCCCGTCGGACAACAGGCTCGCGCAAAGTATCGGCAGCGCCGCGTTTTTGGCACCGCCGACAGGAATCGTGCCGCGTAGGGGCCGACCACCAACAACTCGGATTGCATCCATGCGGGCGAAATACGCCGACCATGCCGAGAGAGGCAAGAAGCCTAGGACGCTTTTCCGAACCAGAGTGACCCGGAATCGCGATAGGCTCCCGAGGTGACCTGGACTTTCCCGCGCTTTGTCGACCGGTTTCGATGGCGGGTGCAGCGTGTCGTGTGGCGTCCCGTCCTAGGAGTTTCACTGGCTGCGTCTCTCGGAAACCAGGCGCGAGCCGACCTCTACGTCGCTGGACTCGGCCAAACTCCGTACACCGAAGTCGTGCGCCGGAGTTTCGCGACGAGCTTCGGGCTCGACGCCGAGCGGCGCGCGCTCGAGTTGGGCGGGCCAGCGCGTTCGAGGGCCTTGAAACGCCTGCAAACGCTGGCCAACCAGTTGCCGGAGCAGGTCGCCGAACTGCTCGACCAATGGCTCGCGACCGAACCGCGGCTTTCGCCCGTCGAGACCTGGACCGTGCTGCGTCCCATGGCGCGATTGGCGGGACAGCCGCGGATGCGGGCTCGCCTGGCGGAAGTGTTGGCGGGGGAAGCGCTGTCGGTAGAAGCGTCCGACCCGTACGCGCCTCTGATTCCGGAGGTCGCCGCGCTGGCGTTGGCACGAGAGTCTTCGACCGAGTCGGCCATCCTGCTCGCAGAGTGGTTGCGGCGCCCTTCGGACCGCGCCAACCTCGTCGCGCGCGCCTTGTTGGCGCATCGCCCGACAAATATCTCACCGCTGCTCGAAGCCAACGGACCAACCACACCGTTGCTGCTCGAAACGTTGGGCGAGCTCGGCGACCCGGCCGCTATCCCCTATCTCCGCGGTGTCGTCAAGCGGGCCACGGCGGACGTCCAGGCGGCAGCAGCGATAGCGCTAGCCAAGCTGGGCGTTCGTGAGACACAAGACCTGGCAACCATGTGGCTGGCGCGCAGCGACACGCCCCGAGAGTTGGTCGCGGCGAGCGCCTACATCCTGAAGCGCTTTCAGCACCCTGATCGTGTCCAGGCATTCGGGCGCCTCACCAACATGGACGCGGAACTCGCCCTGGCGCTCGCCGAACAGGTACCTCCCGACGACGCCTTCCTCCTCTTGGACGAGCACGTCTCGGAGCTCGGCACGCTCGCTCAACGCGAGCGAGTAGTCGCGGTCTTTCGCAGGGTCGGCAAGAGTGCAGCATCGCGCTTGCTCGAGCTCGTCGAAAAACGGCAGGAGCTCAGGTGGGCCGCGGCCCGCGCTTTCGGTGACGTCGGATCCGTGGACGACCTCGCGAGACTCGAGCCATTGCTCGCCAAACCCGAAACACGAGCGGCCGCCCTGAGCGCAATGATCGTCATTGCGGTGCGACATCCGCGCCACGATCGCGCGGCATTACTGGCGAAACTCGAAGCAGCAAGTCGTAGTGGGCTTCCCGCAGTGCGGACCATCGGTCGCACGGGTATGGCGTTGCTGGACGAGAAGGTCGCGAGACGCTACCTGAACGGCACGGACCCGAGCGAGCTCGTCGCTGCTGCAACGGCTGCATCGTTGTTTGGAGACCGTTATGCCCGAGTGTGCGTCCGCCGATTGGAGCGCCTCTCGGGTGTGGATCTGGCCAGTAACGTGCAGCTGTCGGCGCCAGTGTTGGCGTTGAGCTCGGTGTTGTCTTTTGTCTCACCCCGTGAATCGATCTCGGGTCGATTGTTACGAGCCCTAGCGAGCTCGAAGTATCCAGTGGCGGCAACGGCGCGCTGGCAGCTCTGGGCCCGCGGCGCGGACGCGGCAGGGACGCTGGCTCGGGAGACCGACGAAACGTTGGACGAGCTGCTGGCCGCAAGGCAGTCTTCCGCTTTCCTAGGCGAGACATCCAAACCCGCGCTCGCTCTGCTCGACGCCCTGACCACCGAAGCAGACCCCGGCCGGCGTGCCGCCTTGGTCCGAGCCGTTGCGGGTTTTGCGACCTCCAGAAGTGTCGCCGAAAGCTTGGCTTGGGTGGCCGCCTACGACCCGGATGCCGGAGTACGCATGTTGGCCGGGGGGAAAGTGACCGACGAGTCAAGTTTGCATGCGACTTGGATCGAGGCCCCGGCGTCGACGAAAGAGGACGTTGGATACTGGGTGAACCTCGAGGCGCCGGGCCGTTTGCCAGCGTCGCTGTATTTCGCTCACGGACAAAACGCGCTCGTGTTCATCCGCGGCCCAGCCAAGGCCGACGTTGCTCAGTCATCCTCTCCCCTTCATGAGCCGGCTCGGGTGCGTTTCGCGCCGGTGGCGTCCAACGAGACGGTCAGTTTCCGACAGAAAACACTGTTACACTCTATCCACAACTCTCAATGAGCCGAGTTCCCGCTGTGCCCAAACCAATGAAATCCTCGCCAGGCGCTCCAACCTCCGACCAACCCTCGTTCGAGGTATCGATCGCCGAGCTTGCCGAGATCGTCGAGAAGTTAGAGGCCGGTGAGTTGCCGTTGGAGGATGCGCTGGCGCTCTTCGAACGCGGAATGAAGCTCGCAAAGACTTCGCAGTTGATCCTCGATCGCGCGGAGCGGCGGGTGGAACAACTCTTGGGCTTCGACGAAAGAGGAAAACCAATCACTTCCGATCTCACGGAGGAACTCGATGAGCCCGTCTAAACCACCGATGGTAGCGTCCACGGCGGCATTTCTGCTGATTGGCAACGAGCTGCTCTCCGGCAAAGTCCAGGAAGCCAATCTCAAGCCGCTCGCGCAACTCTTGCGTGTCTTGGGTATCAATTTGCTGTGGACCAGCGTCGTGCGAGACGAGCCCGAGACGATCGTTGCAGAGGTCAGGCGGCTGCGGGGCTTTGCCGATGTGTTGTTTACCAGCGGCGGAATCGGCCCGACCCACGACGATGTGACGATAGAGTCCGTCGCCGAGGCTTTTGGCGTCGGCACTTACACCCCGCCGCACCTTGCCGCGCGTCTGCGGGAAGTTTACGGTGCCCAATGCACCGACGCCCACCTCCGGATGGCGCTGATCCCGGACGGAGCCGACCTACTGGATGACACCGACAAAAATTGGCCGCTCATCCGAATGCAAAACGTATGGATCCTTCCGGGTATCCCTGAGCTGTTCCGCAGCAAGCTAAACGCCATAAGAGTGCACCTGCGGGGCCATAACGCCTACTGCACGGAGTGGGTTAAGCTGCACTGGGAGGAAGTGCAGCTCAAGGAGCACCTGGACGCTGTAGTGTCGGAGCATCCCGATGTCGAGGTCGGTTCGTACCCGAAGTGGTTCAGCGAAGAGTACAAGACCCAGGTTACCTTCGACGCACAGAGCCGAGAGCAGGTGACGCGGGCGATGCAGAGTTTGCTGGCTCGGTTACCGAAGTCCGCAATCGCCTCCCAGAGTTTGGTCACCGCCCCCTGAGCCGGAATCGTCTCCAACTCACCGACATTGGTGACACCAGTCCTTTACGACTGGTCATTGTTGACTCATGTTACCTGCGGTGCGTATGTTTACGAATGAAATGGCTACTAAACCGGGCAAACAACACTCACCGGCACTCAAGAACATAACCCGTTTCGACTATCGCAAGACCCATGGTTATTGGGTGCGGTTCGAAGGGGCGGCGCCGATCACCAAGCTGTTCTCCGACGGCGTATACGGCGGCAAGCGTCATGCGCTCAAAGCCGCTCAAGCCTTCAGAGACGAATGGGTTGCGACCCACGACCTCACGCGGCGACGCGCGCGCCGCGCTCCGCCTGGACCAGGCACGTTGCGTCGTAAGTGGCACTGGCAACGCAAGTCGTGGAGCTTGGTGTGGGAAGCTTACATCAAAGTTACCCCGGAGCGCGGACACGCCGCCACTCGTTACAGCATCGAGAAGTGGGGGAGTGCTGAAGCTAAACGACGCTGCGAAGCCTGGCTGGAACGCAAGCGCAAAGAGCAAGCAAAAGCATACGCATTGGCCAGCGGCGCAAAGGCACCCAAAGCAGCGCCGGCCAAGACGAGCAAGAAAAAGGCCGCCAAGAAGCCTGCGGCGGTCAGCGCCCGCCGGAAGTAAACACCACGTCAGGTAAACACGGTCGCCGCTCGGGTTCCGAAGGCGCGCTTTTGGGGTCATCACTGCGCCCCCTAAGTGACCGTGCCCTCCCCGCGTTAACGGTCTACAGCGCCGCTGCTCGCCCGCGAAGCACGTGGTCGACGAACTCTGCGAACCCGGCGCCCATGCGCCCGTGCGTGATGTACTTTGGTGGGACACTAGGGCGTCCCCGGAAATTCGCGACCCCGACGGTCGTGTCGAAAGCGGCGAAACACGGCGCGTCGTTTTCGCTGTCGCCAATGAACGCAAACAGGTGCCTACTCTCGGTCGGGTCGATTCCGTGTACAGAGGACAAGTACCGTAACACGCCGGTCGCCTTGTCTTCGGCGTCGTAGGTCACGTGCAAGTGAATGCTCGACCTCGTCACTCGGGCACCTCTCGAACGAGCGAAGCTCGCCACCTCCGCGACTCGGTCACTCGGCACGGTGACCGTCTCACCGATGTCGAACGTATAATCGGAGAGTCTACTGCTCGCGTCGTCCGCGGGCATCACGTCGGGAAACCGACGGCGCAGCTCACCCACCAACGCGAGGAGTGACTCGCGCCGCCGTTCGCGCTCGGGTTCGCTCAGCCGGTCCACGACGCGAACCCGTCGTCCCGACTCCACCGCCCACAGCGCCCCGTTTTCGGTGATCATCGCGTCGACAGGCCACTGTCTCACCAGAACCTGCCCCCAAGCCACCGGTCGTCCAGTGACGCCTACCGTCAGCAAACCCTCTGCTTTCGTGCGGTGCAGCGCGGCGAGGCTGGCCGTGCTCAGACGACCGTGGTCCAAGACCGTATCGTCGATGTCGAACAGCACGCCCCGTAGCCGCCTGGCGACCGCTGCGGGAAGCTCTGATATCGGCTTCATGACTGAATGGTTGGCTTTATTCGTCGCCGGCTTCCGAGAAGCTCCAATCGGCGCCAAACAGCTCACGCTTGGGAGTAGGTAACGCCTCACCGTTGGGGCCGTCGCGACGGACCACAATCGTGTGAGAGCTCCCCACGTCTTCGTTCTCTCGCGCGACGACGGTGATGACGTTCACCCCAGGCGTCAACGGAAGTTCTTGGTCGAACGCGAGCCGCGTCTTGTTCTCGCCATTGCGATTCGATTGATAGTAGACCTTGCGTGAGCCGACGAAGACGTACATGTCGCGCACCTGGTCGAGATCCGTGATCGCGCCCTTGATACGCACCTTGCCGTCGCGCGTCGCCAGGGTAGCTGGCTCGACCTCGAGCAATGGGGGTGAATGGCTCATCACCACTTGTAGCTTGGGTCCTGCGGAGGGCGCAGCTGCCCGCTCCACGCCAGCCGCCTCGATGAAGCCGAAGCGCCCCTCTTCGGCCAGGGCCACCTTGACAAAGCCACCGAACTTGCCGAGAACCTTGAACACCGACGGCGCCGCCACCGTGCCAACGGGAGATGCGGTCGGCAAAGGCTGAGAACGCACGACCGCCCCTACCCCAGCTTTGGCGAAGCCAGAGTCCGCTTCGACGAAGAGACCGCCCTCGACGACGGGCATCACGATCTTCTCGGCAGCCGACACGCGCAAGTCGCGGTCGACCACACTCACTTCCACCTTGGCGAGGTTCTCCTTGAGCGTGTCGAGGACGTCGAAAGTGAATACGACCTCGCGCGTCTCGCCGGGTTGCATGTTGGAGACGTCGAAACGGCCGCCGTGCAACAACAGTCCGTCCCCGGTGACGTTCCGGAGCAAGGCTTGAGTCTCCCGCGAGGCGCCTTTGCCCGTGTTCTGAACACTGAAGTAGACGGATATCCCTTCGCCGCGAGATATTTGACCGTCACCGTTGCCGGCTCGATTGTCGAGCACTTGGTACGTATAGGCGAACGTTGGCTCAGGTAGGCTGACGACGCGAGGACGAAGCTCGGCGTCACCCGGCGGCTCACCAGCCTCCAGGCTGACTCTAACCTTGACGACGTCTTCGCGGGTTACCGCGTCCTCGGGGATGACGCATTCACGGATGGCGTCAGTCGGTAACGGTGCGGTCGTGCTGAACTTGCGACCCGGGATTCTGCAATATCCCATCGGCGCCGACTGCACCTTTGTCTCACCCGGCATGATCTTTCCGAAGACCAACTCTCGCTCGTCGAACTGAGGATTGTCGCTCTTCGTGATCGCGCGAACCTGGAACGCAGGGACTTGACCCTTGTTGGTGATGCTGACCTTCAAAGCCATGGGTTCGCCAGCCGTGACCGTGTGGTTCGGCCGGTCCGAGCTCACCGTCACCACGAGATCGTCCGAACCTACTGCGGGCTGTCCCTTGGGGGCTTCCGCCCAATCGACGTTCATCGTGGCGAGGTCCTTGGCGACCGCCTTGAGTTGCTCGCTCTGCTCGCGGTTGATGAGCTCTCTCGTTGCTTCGAGTTGCTCCGTGCGCCGCAAGCCCTCCGGCAGGTTCGCCGCGAGATCCCGAGCAAAACGGATCGGGAAGTCGAGATAGAAGTCGTCTCGAACGTAACCTAGTTCACGCATTTCCGCGCGCTCGGACTCTGGCAAGTTGTATCGCAGTGTCGTCCAAGGCCGATCGGTGTTGCGCATGGCGCTGCTGGTGAGACTCTTGTTCAGATCTCTCTCTCGCAGGCGCTCTTCGGAACGGTAGAGGTCCATCTCGAGCGCATCCGCCGTCATCGGGTCGAGCTCGATGTCTGGCGTTACCCCGACGCCTTGAATGGATATGTCACCGGGGGTGAGATACTGGGCGATCGTGAGCTTCAGGGCGGCTTCCCCGGCGAGCTGGGAGAAGACGAGCTGGACGCTGCCTTTGCCGAAGGTGGTCTGCCCGACCAACACGGCTCGCTCGTGGTTCTTGAGCGCCCCCGAGACGATCTCGCTGGCGCTCGCCGAAGAGCCGTCGACCAGGACGACGATCGGGTAATTCGGCTCGGTTCCGGCTGCCGTGGCGCGCTTCTCCTCACGGCCTTCGCTGTGGCCCACCGTGGAAACGATCACGCCGCGCCGCAAGAACTTGTCAGCCACCTGAGCGGCCTGGTCGAGCAACCCGCCGGGGTTGCCCCGCAGGTCCAGCACCAACCCACGCAAGCCTTCTGGCGCCTTCTTGAGACTCGTGAGTGCTTCGTCGAGTTCATCCGCCGTGCTCGACTGGAATTGCTCGAGCCGCACGTAGCCGATGCCGCCGCCGAGTGCCTCGGACCGGACGCTTTCGATTCGGATGTTCTCCCGAATCAACTTGAAGGGCCGCGCCCCGGTCCACCCGCCTTTGCCCTCACGGGCGATCCACACCGTCACTTCGGAGCCCGGCTTGCCACGCAGTCGCTCGACCGCGTCGTCGAGCGGCATGTTCAGCGTCGACTCGTTGTTGATCTTCGTGATGCGGTCCAGCCGCTTGAGGCCAGCGTTGGCCGCAGGAGTACCCGGCATCGGACGCATCACGGTCAACATTTGGTCGCGGATCGCGATCACGATTCCGAGGCCTCCGAAGTGCCCCGACGTGGACATGTTCATGTCCGCGTAGGCCTCCGGACTCAGGAAGACGCTGTGTGGGTCGAGGGTTTGCAGCATGCCGTTGCAGGCCGCGTACTCTACCTCTTCGAGTTTGACGTCCGTGTCCTTCAGGTGCAGCTGCAGGAACTCGAACACTTCCCGGAGACGCGCCGACACGTCCCACGGACCTTGGACGTTATCGACCCGGAACTCCTTCTCTTCCGTGTCGACACGCACGCGGATGCTCGGCGAGTTCTCGTCGTGGAGCACGATGATCGGCGCGACCTCGCGTTGCACCTGGTTGAGGGCGTTGATGAACATCTGCTGCGGGTCGACACGCTCCGGATCGACGTACTTGCTCTTGATCTTCTTGAGCGTCTCGTTGACGGCCGTTAGGCGCGTGAGATCGTACGGAGTCGCCTTTTGATCACCCGTCACCGCGTGCGCGGCGCCGAGGCCCTTCCAAAGGCCACCCGTCCCAAAACGCAGCGCGAAGTGGGACGCGAGCCAGGCGAACCCCAAAAACGCCAAAAGCCGACTGAAACGCTCTAACCAACGCATCGTCAGCCAGTATAGCGACGCCGGAGCGAATCAACAGTACTGCGTACGGAAACTTTGCTGCGTCCGGCGGTTCACTGTTGCGGCGCGGGGGCGGGTTGGGCCGGAGTAACGTTGACCCCACTCTGCTCGTCCGCTTGGATCGAGTAGCGTACGAGCGCCCGAAGGACTTGGTTGCGCTGGACGTTGCCGAGCAGGACCTTGAGGTCTTCGTAAACGGAGGGGTCGTTCAGCAGCGCACCAAGTGTGCCCTTGCCGTCCTTGATCTGGCCCGTCACACCCTTCAGATCTTTGGAAACCGCTGCCAAGTTGGCGAGCAGCTCCTCGGCGCTCTCGGAGCCCTCACCACCGAACAGCAGATCGTGAGCCACGCCATCGCCCTCTCGCACGGCTTTGAGGGTGACGGCCAGCTCCTCCGCGGCTTGGCCAATTTGGCTCGCGGCCTTCGAGCCATCCTCGGCATAGATGAGTTCGTGCACCAAACCGGGTCCCTGGTTAACTCGATTCACGGTCGCTTCGAGCCCGCGCATCAACTGATTGAGCCGCTGCGTCGTTATCTCGAGGTTCTGAATCACCTTGGAGAGACGTTCCGCCTCCTGCTGATCGGAAAGGAGCCGTGGGATGTAGCCCTGCCCGGACTCCGCCTTTTCCAAGAGTGATCGGACGGCCGAAGCGCTGTCTCGCAGGTCTTGTCGGAATTGGTCCTCCGCCAAGGTTCCACTGGTCTTCTCGAGGTTGCTGAGCACCGCGTCTGCCTTCGCGCCCATCTGCTCAACTTGAGCGAACAGCCCGCCGCCCTCGCTCGTCGGGATGGTCGAGCCAGCCGGGAGTTGCGGCAGATCGGGGTTGCCCACGGATAGACTCAACAACTTGTCGCCGAGCAACCCTTTGGGGGCGATGGAGATGGTGCTGTCCTGACGGATCCGCCGGGACTCGGTCTTGGTGATCGCAAGCGCCACTTGAATCCGGGGGCTACGCGGGTCGTCGGGATACTTGACCGAACGAACCTCGCCTACGTTCACACCGCCCATCAACACCATCGAGCCTGGGATGAGACCTTGCACGTCGTCGAACTGCGCGAAGTACTCCACCTTCTTTTCGAAGACTCGCCGCGCGTCACCGATGATGAACACCAGCCCGGCCATCAGAACCAAGCCCAACAACACGAAAGCGCCGACGCGAACCTCGCTGCGAATTGCCATGTTTGCGCAAACCTAGCCCGGATTTGGGTTTGGCCCCACGCCAAAAGCGAAAGCCTACTGCAAACTCTGCGGCGGCCACCGCATGGCGTCGAACCCTGGACCGGACCTGCGGGCTCGAACATCGTTCGAAGGTGTCTGCTCGTGGCGCGCCCACAGGCCGCGTGACGACAACGTGTAGGCAACAGGGGCATAGGCGGCTCCCCGTGGAACCTGTACCGCCCGTTCGACGCAGCGCGCCTAGCGGGGAGAGAAATCATCGTCACCCGAAGACGGGCGGTGAGGCATTCCTGTTGAACTTTCGTGGCCGGCGTGGCTGGCCGAGAGCTCGCCTCAGGGCTCTTTGACCTGCAACACTTCGGCGTCCGGCAAACGACTCATGCTTGGAATGAACAGCTCGGGTTGCGAATGTAGGCGGACCTCCAAGTCGAATCGAACCTTGTCACCCGTGCGAAACTCCGAGAGAGGCACGAGCGGCCCCACTCGAAACGGCATCACCATGGCGGGCATGCCCACCTTCTCTCCGGAAGCTGCGACGAAGTCTGGGATGGCCTCGTGTTGGATCTCGATGCTCTTGGCCTCGGCCCTGACCGCTACGACGATGCCCCGCACTTGGTAGGTTTGCTCCGGCGGCGACGTCGGCAGCGGTGGGGACTTCGACTCGGTGCGACATCCCAGCGTCGCGAGCAAAAGCCCGACCATCGATTGCCTGCGCCCGATCAGTTCCATGTTTCTCTCCTCACGCCCGGAGCAGGGTTTCGACGTCCTCGTTGGCCGGAGCGCGTCCTTCGATGAAGTCGCTGACGCGGGGGTCGTCGCAACGCTTGAGCTCGTCCACCGTGCCCGCGAAGATGATTCTGCCGCCGTGTACCATCGCGAGGCGGTCGCTGATCGTGAACGCACTGCGCATGTCGTGGGTCACGACCACGCTCGTGATTTTGAGGCGTTGCTTCAGCCCCATGATCAGGTGATTGACGCGCGCCGTATTGATGGGGTCGAGGCCAGTCGTGGGTTCGTCGTAGAGGACCACCTCTGGCTGAACGGCGATCGAACGCGCCAACGCTACGCGCTTACGCATACCCCCCGAGAGGTCCGCCGGGTTCATTGGCTCGATGCCGGGCAGACCAACCAAATCGAGTGCCCATTCGACGCGCTCTCGTATGTCCTTCTTGGACATCGTGTAGTGGAAGTGCTCTTTCAAGCCGTACGCGACGTTCTCGAAGACGTTGAGACTGTCGAACAACGCGCCCGCCTGAAACAACATCGCGATGCGTTGCCGGAGTCGCGCAAGGTCGTCCCCTTGAAGGTGTGTCACCTCACGTCCGTCGAAGTAAATGCGCCCCGAATCCGGCCGCAACAAGCCGATCAGCATCTTGAGCATCACGCTCTTGCCGACACCCGACCCGCCGAGAATGGTGAACGCGCTGCCAGCCGCGATTTCCAGGTCCAAGTGTTCGTAAATGACTTTGGGACCGAACGCCTTGCGGACGCCTTCAAACCGGATCAACGGATCTGCCATGAGCGCGCGAAAACCCTAAACTGGTCCCGTCGCTGGATCCATCACTTCGACCGTTTCGACCCACATTTCGACGTTTTGAGCGCCCATGAACTGGTTGAGGCGCAAATCGCCGCGCACTCGCACCATGCCGCTTGCACTCAAGAGCTCGGGAGCGCGGTGCCCCAAGGTCACGGCGAAACCGTCCAGACGCGCCCCGGCTCTTTCGAGGCTGAGCTTGAGGTGCCCGCCCTTCACTTCACGAGCGGCGATCACCCGGCCCACGACCACGATGCGCGGCCTCGGGTTTCCTTCACCGCACG
>CBINDO010000155.1:0-18290 GCA_966249405.1 uncultured bacterium
GCGTCGGCCACCAGCCGGTCGTTGTTGGCGTAGTCGGTGAAATCTCCCGTCGCCATCGTCACTTGCGCGGCCCCCAGCCGCCTGGACAGAGCCTCCAGCTTGTGCGCGGAGCGCCCGACGAGATGTAAACGCGCACCCCGCCCGGCGTACAGTAAAGCCACTTCGGACGCCACGGCGGACGTTGCTCCAATGATCAGAACCTTGAGCACGGGGCTCGCCTTAGCACGTTTCGTCGCCCGGTTGTTGGCCTGGGTTCGTGGTGGCACCACCGCGGACGCTGGCGAAAATCGGTGGTACTTGGGGAAACACGCGCTCGACTTGGTCGAAAGACTTTGGAAGAGATTGGTCTCGGGTATAAAGGCGGACGAGATATGCAGACTGCGCTTACGTTGGCTGGTGAGGGGATGGTTTCCGGTCGTTTCGGGGAGCGGTCGGCAGCCGCCGTGAAGGTGCGCCGACTCCGCGCTAGTGTGCTGGCCGCGTTCGCCTGGCTGGTCCCGGCCGTTGCCTGGGCCAAGCCATCGGCCGAGGAGCTCGCCGTGGCTCGACAACTGTACGAGAAGGCGGTTGCGGCTCAAGAGAGCAACGACTGGGCTCAATGCGAGGAAGCGGTGACCGAGGCCCTGGGCATCATCGAGACGCCCGGCCTGCGTTTCCACCAAGCTTACTGCAAAGAACAACAGAGCAAGTGGATCGAGGCATTGGTCGACTACAAGCGCGCCGAAGAACTGATCGCCGGCGGCGTGGAGGCCAGTGACGTGGAGCCGTTGCTCAAGCCGGCCATCGGCAGGTTGGAGGCGAAGGTGCCTCGTCTCACCGTCAACGTCGACAACGAGCCCGGCCAAGTGAGCTTCTACTTGGACGGCAAGGAGCGTTCGGCCAAGCTTCTGGGGAAGGGGGTGCAACTCAATCCCGGGCCGCACACCGTCGAAGTCAGTGCACCAGGTTATGACTCGGCGACGCGTTCGGTATCGCTCAAGGAAGGAGAGCGCAGTTCGATCTCCCTGCGTTTGGAGAGCAACGGCGAGCCAGTAGCCGCGAACACCGCGGGCGCTGGGGAGGTGGGCGACAGTGACCTCGGGTTGTCGCGACGCGGCGGTGGTAGCAAGGTGTCCGCCAAGCCCTTCGTGCTCGCCGGTGAAGGTTTGGTCGTGGCGGGGTTGACGGGGCTAGGCATTTACTTTCTGGTCGATGCGGAACGCGACGACAACGCCCGGGGTCAGTTCGCCGCTACCGTTCCGACCGGCACCTGTGACGGCAACAATTTCGAGCAGAACAGAGTGACTTGTCAGTCCCTCAAGGATTGGCTGGACCGTGTGAAGGAGCGACGTACGTACGGCTATTATTCGTTCGCTGGTGCCGGCGCTGCCGCGGCAGTTTTGATCACGACGTGGCTGGCTTGGGACGACAGTCCAAAGGTCATCGTCGGCTTGGACCGGGAGTTTACGGGCGTAACCGTGAGCGGTACGTTCTGAGTTTGCGCGACGCTTTGACCCACTCCGTGGGCCGCTGCACGCGTTCACTCCGAACTTTTCGGAATGGGACCGATAACCGTCCGTGCGCCGTCAAGGCCATTTCGACGATCGCCGTTGCCCTTCGACACCTTCCCAATTACCCTCCCGCCCATGTCGCGCGCCCACGTGTCCATGGCGGCGCGGCGAAGAAGAGAACACCATGGCCTTTATTGTCACTTCCAACTGCCAACGCTGCCGCTTCACCGATTGTGTCGACGTGTGTCCAGTCGATTGCTTCCACGGCGACGCCGAGATGCTGTACATCGACCCCGAAGAGTGCATCGATTGCGGAGCGTGCGTCCCCGAATGTCCGGTGGAAGCGATCTACGATGAGAGCCAGGTTCCGGACGCCGAGAAGCAATGGATCGCGATCAACGCCGAGCGCGCGACCAAGCTGCCCGTGATCAACCACACCGAAGACCCATTGCCGACCGCAGAGGCTCGCAAGAAGGAGCTCGGGTTTTAAGACCCTACGGGTCCCGAGGCGCGCCGTACACCAACGACGTTTCTCGCGATCTGGGACTGGGCGACGCTCGACGTCGCCCAGTTGCGTTCCACGGTTCGCGCTCACTCCGTGATGATGAGGGAGGTCGAACCTTCCTTGCCGGGGATCCAGCGCACTCCGTGCCACCCATCGGGCACGGCCGGTTCGGAGAATTCGAACATCCACTTGGCGTCTTTTGGCGATAGGTTAATACAACCACCGCTCTTGGGTTGACCCCAGTCGTTGTGCCAATACGCGCCGTGAATCGCGTATGGCCCGCTGAAGTTCTGCGCCCAGGGAACCGCCGAGTGCACCAAGTCGTTGGGGGCGATCATGGTGGAGGTGACGAACTTGCCGGTGATCTTGAACATGCCGGTTGGCGTCGACGCCGTCTCCAGGGTCGGGATTTTGCCGTGGGGCGGCCCGCCCTTGCCAGGCGACATCAACGTGACGAACACCGGTTTGGTGCCCTCGTAGGCGAGGAACCAGCCGCCAAGGATGCTCACTTCTGCCCATGTGCCGCGTCCTCTCGGCGCTTTGCCCGTCGCGTCCTCGCCGTTCACGGGGGCACCCCACGGCGTCTCCTCGCGCAGCTTGGGGACCACCGCATCACCTTCTTGGACCCAATCGAGGCGCTCCGTCTGGTGATAAGTGAGCTTATCCATGGTGCGCTTCTCACCGGTGAGACGCACCCACCCGAGGCGCGGATAGGTCTTTTCGGTGGGCACGAAACCTCGGGCCTCATCCAAACGGTAGGCGGTTGCTTCGCGTTTGCGGAACAAGGCCAGCGGGAGCTTCACCGCTTCCGTGAGATGAATGCCCTCGTATTCCACGCGCTCGTACGGTTTCACTCGATCCTTGGCGACCCACGTCAGATCGTCGGTCAGCAGGAACGAGCGACCTTCGTGGTGGACCTCGGCGCTCCACGCCACCGTCGAGCGCGGGATCAACTCGCGGTGCGCCATCTGCAGTGTGCTGGGCAGCTCGGGGAGCGACAAGGAAGTTTCAGCCGCGGGGGTCAAGTCGACACCGAGCAGCTCCTCGGCGCGTTCACCCGAGGTGAGCGCCTTGTGAATCCACTCTTGGCGAAAGCGGTAGTCCCACTCGCGAGCGCGCTGGGCTTTTTCGCTCGGGAGCCGCAAGTAGCGGTAGGCGCCGGTCGTCTCGCCGTAGTGTGCGTGTGGGTTCGGCTGATCCGGGTTGTGGGCGTAGGGTAACGTTCCCCGCACCAGAGCATCGTTGGGGTCGAGCGTAGCGCGCTTACCGTCGACACACACGTAACCGCGGGGTTCGACGGCGTACCATGTCTCACAGCCTGGCCCCACCACCGGCTCGGTGCTCCGCAACGGAACCGAATCGCCCCACCACAAGAAGCCAATCCACTGGGTGTCGTAGGTGGGCGTGCCACGAATCCAAACGTTGCGCGACTTCGCGTACACTCGAGGGCGGTCCGTCGGAACTTGGCGCTGGGCCTTCGCGGCTTCGGCGAGTTGCTCGAGCCCCTCGGGGATGGCCCCCTCCTGGGGAGCGTCGGTTGGCGTCACGTCGTCGGCCGTCCGAAGCACCCCGGCGGCGCTCGAAGGCGCGGCACCCGCGGTCGTCTCGTTGGCTGCGGCCGTCGCTGCAGCGCGGGTAACGGCAGGGTTCGTCAGCCGGTCGCCGGTCGTTTCCGATGACGTACCGCTCGGGTCTTCGCCGTTGCATCCCGCGAGCGCGCCGAAAAACGCACCAACGGTGATCAACGCGCTGGCTCGCCGCGCAACTGGGGAACGGGGTTCGAACGACACTGCCTCGAGCACATAACACATCTCTTTCCGATCGCCTCGCTTTCGACAGACCGTCGTCCTTGCTTCGCTACGGGTTCGCATTTAGGACCTTCCAACCGTGGCGAGTCCGACCTCCGAACCCGAGCTGATCGAGCGTGCGTCGGCGCTCGCCGGCATGACCCTGGGGCGCGCCGCTTCTCTGGCGGGGGAGCCCGTGCCTCCGCACCTACGGGGTCACAAGGGCTGGGTTGGCTGCCTCCTCGAGTCGCTCCTCGGCGCGACCGCCGGCAGCACCGATCAGCCAGACTTCCAGGACATCGGAGTGGAGCTCAAGACCATCCCCCTGCGCGCCGACGGTCGGCCGCTCGAGACGACCTTCGTCTGTTCCATCGATCTGTTGTCGGTCGCGCAGATCGAATGGCGACAGAGCCGCGTCTACCGCAAGCTGCAACGCGTGTTGTGGTTTCCGGTTCACGCCGAGCGCCACATTCCGATCGCCGAGCGCACGCTCGGGACGCCGTTCTTGTGGACTCCCTCGCCAGAGCAAGAGGCCGCCCTGCGCTGGGACTGGGAGGAGCTGGCCGGCATGATTGGCCGTGGCGACGTCGACGACGTCACGGGGCACTTTGGTCACAGCCTGCAGGTCCGGCCCAAAGCGGCGAACTCGCATGTGCGCCGCCGCGGCCTCGACGCTGAGGGTTGCTCGATTTCCGTGTTACCACGAGGCTTCTACTTGAGGCCGTCATTCACCGCCCGCATCGTCCGCGACGTGTTCCAGAGCTGAAACACGGGTGGCCAAGCGCGTCTCGTCGTTACCACGAGTCTCGTCGTTACCACGAGTAGTGATACTTGCCCGCGACGTTCAGGAGACCCAAGAGGTACACGGCCTCTTGATAGTAGCGGTATTCACCCTGCTGCTGCGGCACGTTCCAAAGGTTGTTCACGTAGGTCGTGCGGTTGCTGGCTTGGGAGGCCATGGCACCGGCCGCTAGCGTAGCCGTCAGCGCCGTCGACCCGCCGCCGCTGGCGCCCGAGCCGTTTACTTGAAACAACGAATTTGTGACGTTGGCTTGCCCGAGATGGTTCGCGAAAAAAGCGTGGTACTTCTCCGATTGCGCCTTCATGCGCATGTCTTGACTGAACCAAGCGTAATCCATGCCCATGTTCATGACCACGCGCCAAGCGTCGTAGCGGAACTGGTCGTGACCGTCGCCCGGGCTGCCCGTCGTCGGCGCGCCGGCAAAAGTCGCGTAGTCGGGGTGCAAACCCGTCGACGAGTTGGCGCTCTTGACCAGGAAGTCCCTGCTCACCTCCGCCAACTGCGTCCACGTATCGCGGTCAGCGGCTGGGCCGTACAGCGCGAACATCTCGTAGAAGGCAGGTAGATGATAACTTGGATCGGTGAACTCGTTGGAGTCGCCGAACGGTACGAAGACGATCATGCGCTGGGTCGCGTGAAAGATCGGGAAACGACCGTCGGGCGTCGGGCTGTTGTGAAGGAGGGCCGTTGCGATGTTGTCCGCCTCCTGCTTGTAGTTGATTTCACCGCCGCTCCCCCAGCGCCGATCGGCTAGATAAAGCGCGGCGGCGAAGTACTCGTCGCCGTCCGGTGCTGGCACCGTCGCATCGCCGAAGTTCCAGTCGTTGCCTGCCGGGAAACCTTGCCACTTGAAGTAGTACTTCCAGGCCGAATACTGAGTGTTCGCCGGGTATTGCATCTTGGCTTTGGCGAAGCGCCAGAGCTTGTCGAACTCGGCCTTCAGGTCCATCTGCACGGCGACCATCATCCCATAGGACTGTCCCTCGCTCCGGATGTCGTTGGAGTCAGCGGCCCAGATGAATGCCATCGAGGGGTCGACTTGCGACTCGTAGTAGCACCGGTACCCGGTGGACCTCGTGGGGGTGTTGGGTTCGTTGGTTCCAATCCCGAAGAAGCGATTCACGGCCTCCTCGACTTTGTCGTCGACCTCGGCTTGGGATTTGCCCGCGAGCTCGGTGAAGAGATTGGGGCTGCCGGCCAAGCCACCCGCCGAAGGCGGCGGCGGGTTCCCGGGGGGAGTCGGAGGTTTCGGCGTCGCGCCCGGGGGAGTGGTGGGCCCGGGCGGAGTGGGGGTAGCGGGGCCCGAGGTCGAGGTGGTGGGCGTCGTGCCGGACGTTTCTGGCCCCCACGGTTCTCCCGAACCTTCCGGGCCTCCACAGGCAGTGGTCCCGAAGGAGAGCGCCGCGAACACCACGTACCCAAGCCGAATACCGCACGCACGGCGAAGCTCGGCGGAAGCCCTCGCGAAGGCCCCGACAGCACAGAAACTCATGGTTTCGTGCGTAACACTGGAAACGATACCCGTCAAAGTTGGTGGCGTTTGGCGGTGGAGGCCGAGCGTCGAGCCGTTTCGCTGTCGTATGGCCCGGCCGCGCATATTCGTTTGGGGCTGCCATTTGTCGTGCTTGTCCGTGGCAGGCAGATCGCACTGACCTCATCGACGCCGCCCTCGGCCCCAGCCCCGGGCGCCGTGCCGACGGGCTGAACTCGTGACCGATAGCGCAGCGAGCACCCTACCGGACGTGGGACGCCCAACACGGATGTAGTATCCAAGAGGCTTGACCTCCATCGACACCCCCGAGCCGCGAGCCGCGGTTTACATCCCACGGCCAGTAACCCAGAACCAGCTCTTCGACGGACTCATCGGACCGGCCGAGGAAGACTTCGTGGTCGACGAGGTGCCCGCGTACCCATTCGATGGCGAAGGTGAACATTGGCTGGTGCAAATCGGCAAGCGCGGCTTGAACACCGCCGACGTCGTGAAGATCGTCTCGCGAGTGTCCAAGGCGCGTGAGCGGGACATCGGCGTCGCCGGCCAGAAAGACAAGCACGCCGTGACGTCGCAGTGGTTGAGTTTGTCTACGGTGGGCACGACACCACCCAGCGAATGGCAGCTACCGGAGTCGATCCGGTTGCTGCAGGTGACTAGACACCGCAACAAGTTGCGCACTGGCCACCTCGCGGGAAACCGCTTTCGCTTGCGGTTGGTGGGCGCCCCGCGCCACGACATGGCGGCGTTGCGCGCCGCGTCCGAGAGGATGCGCGTCGAAGGCGTGCCCAACTACTACGGGGCGCAGCGTTTCGGTTATGGGCTCACCAACCTGGACAAGGCGCTGGCTTGGCTCACGCGCCAAGCCGGCGGTGGCGGTCGCGGCTCGAGGTTCGTCGCCAAGTGGATGCCCAGCGTCATCCAATCGGAGATCTTCAACCGCTACGTCGCCAAGCGGCTCGAACTCGGCACGGACCGGCTCCTCACGGGAGAGATCGTGCGTTTGAGCGGCTCGTCGAAGCACTTCGAGGTAGACGCCCCGGACGTCGAGCTTCCTCGTTTGCACAGCCGCGACATCGTACTCACCGGTCCGATGATCGGTCCCAAGACGCGCGGCGCGACACGCGAGGCGCTCGAGCTCGAGCAAAGTGTCGTCACCGAACTCGGCTTGAACGACGAGGCGTTGCGACTGCTCGGACAACACGCCCCGGGGACGCGTCGAGACTTATTGATGTGGCCCGAAGGGTTGTCGATCGAGCCTCAAAGTGATGGCTCCTTGGTCTTGGAGTTTGCCCTTCCGGCTGGTTCTTATGCCACGGTGCTGGCAGCCGAGTTTACCCATTGCCCGTTCGGTCGAGAACGGCAGCGCAGCCAGAACGCCACGGAAGACGCCACCCCTGGCGTAACCCCCGGCGGAAGCGACGACGATGAAGATTGAGGACAACATAGAAACCGTGGACGACCTGGTCGATGGGTCGCAGGCGGAACAGGTGGAGCGCGAGGCGTACCCCGAGCGGCTGCCGATTCTGGGCGTACCGCGCCCGGTGTTTCCGAAGGTGATGGTGCCTCTCGAGCTCGAGAGTCCCGAGCTCAAGCGCTTGGTCAAAGACGTCACCAAGCGAGGCCACGGGCTAGTCGGGCTCGCACTGGAGAAGGAACCGACGGACCCCGACCGCTTGACGGGCGGGGCGCGCGTTCAGCTCGGTGAAGGCGAAGTCTACGAGATGGGCGTGATCGCGCAGATCGTGAACGTCTCGATGGACGACGACGGCGAAGTGACGGCGATCATCACCGCCCTCGACCGGATGCGTATCGTCAAAGTGGTGAATCAAACGCCATATCTCACCGCGGAGGTCGAATATCCCAAGGAAAAGGGCGCGCCGAGCGACGAGCTTCGCGCGTACACCTTGGCGGTCATCAACTCGATCAAAGAGCTGGTTCTCCTCAACCCGCTGTACAAGGAGCAGCTGAGTTTGCTCATCAGCGAGGGGAACCTGGAGGAGCCGGGACCCCTGGCGGACATGGCGGCCTTCCTCACCAGCGCCAAACCCATCGTCTTGCAGGGCGTGCTCGAGACCATGGGCGTGCGAAAGCGCCTCGAAAAGGTCCTTGGATTGCTCAAGGACGAACTCGAGATCTCGCGCCTTCAGACTCGGATCCGCGAGCGCATCGAAGACCGCATCGACGAGCAGCAGCGCGACTTCTTCTTGCGAGAGCAGCTCAAGGCCATCAAGCAAGAGCTCGGCATCGAGAAAGAGGGCAAGGAGTCCGAAGTCGAGGAGTTCCAGTCGCGGCTCGCCAACAAGAAGCTCTCGGTGGAAGCGCAAGCACGCGTCGATGAGGAGATGGCCAAGCTCAAGATGCTCGAACCGAGCAGCTCCGAGTACAACATCACGCGCAACTACCTCGACTGGCTCACGTTGTTGCCGTGGGGGGTGCACTCGGAAGACAAGGTCGATCTGCACAAAGCGCAGCGCGTGCTCGATCGCGAGCACTACGGGCTCGGCGACGTTAAGGAACGGATCATCGAGTTCATCGCCGAGGGCATCCTGCGTGAGGACTTCGGTGGCTCGATCATTTGTCTCACCGGTCCACCCGGCGTCGGCAAGACCTCGATCGGAAAATCGATCGCGTCGTGCCTGGGCCGCAAGTTCTACCGTTTTTCTCTGGGTGGCATGCGTGACGAAGCCGAGATCAAAGGACATCGGCGTACATACATCGGCGCGATGCCCGGCAAGTTCCTTCAGGCGCTCAAGGTGTGCGCCACCGACAACCCGGTGATCATGCTCGACGAAATCGACAAGATCGGCGCGAGTTATCACGGTGATCCGGCGTCGGCTTTGCTCGAGGTCCTCGACCCGGAACAGAACCGCGACTTTCTCGACCACTACTTGGACGTGAGGTTCGACCTCTCCAAGGTGCTGTTCGTATGCACCGCCAATCAAACGGACACCATCCCTGGTCCGCTTCTGGACCGCATGGAGATGATCCAGCTCTCGGGCTACATCTTGGAGGAGAAGCTCGAGATCGCGTCGCGGTACCTGTTGCCGCGCGCGCTCACCAACCTCAAGCAGCCCAAGGGCAAAGTGACGATCACCAAACCCGCGTTGCGGCAGCTCATCGACGGCTACGCGCGCGAAGCGGGGCTGCGCAACCTCGACAACCAGATCAAGAAGATCGTTCGCAAGTGCGCCGTCAAGCTGGTCAAGAAGGAAGCCAAGGTCGTTCACGTGACGCCGGAGACGGTCGAGGGGTTCCTCGGCTCACCCGTGTTCACGACCGAGACCGCCTTCGCCAAACCGTTGCCCGGCGTCGTCATGGGCCTCGCGTGGACGAGTTTGGGTGGCGATACGCTCTTCATCGAAGCCACTGCCGTAAAAAGTGATCATCGCGGCTTCAAGCAGACCGGACAGCTCGGCAAGGTCATGATCGAGTCGAGCGAAATCGCTCACACGACGATTCGCGGACTGTGCCGAGGAGCAGGCAACCACTTCTTCGACGAGCACTTCATTCACTTGCACGTGCCTGCGGGCGCGGTGCCCAAGGACGGACCGTCCGCCGGGATCACGATGGCGCTCGCGCTGTATTCGCTGGCGCTCGGCACGCCAGTGAAACCCGGCGTGGCCATGACGGGTGAACTCAACTTGAGTGGGCTGGTCATGCCCGTCGGCGGCATCCGCGAGAAGCTGATCGCGGCTCGGCGCGCCAAGGTCAAAGAGGTGATCTTGCCGATCGGCAATCGCTCGGACTACGAACAGTTGCCGTCCGTCGTGAAGCGTCACATCAAGGTGCGTTTCGCCGAGACCTTCGAGCAGGTGGCCAAGTGGTGTCTGCCCGGTATGGCACCAACGCCGCGTGGCAAGGTCAGCGCGGCAGGTGAAAGGAGCGCGGCCAGCGCGGCCAGCGCCAAATCGCAAAAGCGGCCGCTACCCACGACCGCGAAGAAGCGGCGGGGCGGCGCCAAGCTCGACAAGAAGCGTGCGGTTGCGTCGCGTTCTGGGGCTGCGCAAAAACGCCCGCAGTGAGGTGCTCCGTGCGGGACGCCTGGCTGTGCAAATCACTCGCGGGCGCGACCGTGCTCTCGTTGCTGCTCGGGGCGTGTGGGCCGCGCGAGGTCACCTGGGAACGCGCGGGCATCCGGTACACCAAGCGAGTCGACGACCCATCGGTCGATGCGGACGTCGTCGAAGAGCTGATTCGTCACCGCGACGTGTTGGCAGCCTACCTCGGGCTGCAACCGCCTCGCGGATCGACGCTTCGGTATCGCAAGTTTCTCGATCGCGATGACATCGGCAAGCGCGGCCACTGCAGCGCAGTCAGCGCGGGTTGTTTCTTCGACCAATTCGGCGTCGAGTCCAAACAGCCACTGGACGTTCACGAATTGATCCACGCGTACACGGCGTACCTCGGACCCAAGCCGAAGATCGTCGAAGAGGGGCTCGCGCAAGCGCTCTCGTGCGAGCAACCAACGGTGGGGTCCGTCGACCTTGCCGCCGAGGTCGCTTGGTCGAAACGTGCATGGCAGTCGCCGTTCTTGCGCGACATCGACGCGTTGTACCGCGCCGGCGCGGCATTCGTTGCCTTCGTGCTGCGCACCCGGGGGGCCGAGCGCTTCATGGAGTTCTACTCGCGGCTTGGCTCCGAAGACGAGTTGCCCGCCGCGGCGACGAAGTTTGCCGAAGTTTTTGGTGAGCCGCTCGTTGGGGTTTGGGTGGACGCCCTGGCCAACCGCGGCGCCGACCGCGCCTGCGTTTACCCAACGCGTTGTGCTTTACCCCCGCTCACCCCCGAGTTCTCGGTCTTCGAGAGCGATGGTGAGACAGTGTTGCAGATGACCAGCAACGAACCTGGTGATCGCGACTGGCGATTCGGAGCTTGCGGAACCACGGCATTGGAAGACGCCGACGTCGATCGCACGGGCGATGGCGCGGTCAAGGCGCACGTCGCGAACCTGGCGCTCGGTCGCGGAAGGTATTGGTACAGCCGTGAAGCCGTAGCCGTTACCAAACGGCCGTTGGCGGAGGTGTTCGGAAGTGACCAGCACTGCTCCACACTCGAACCGTTGGAGGCTTGGGAGCAGCTCTTCGGGATCTCGGCACAGACCATGGCAACCTTGCGCGAGGCCGACCAACGAGCCCCGGTAAACGGCTCCTGGATCTTAAGGGCCAAGCTCGATGTGCCCGAAGGTGGAGTCTTGGTGGAATGCAGCCCGAGCGTCCGCGTAGAGATATGTGAGTCGTGTGCCTACACGAACTGCCGCACAGCCTGTGAGACGGGGCGTCCAGCCGAGGCGTTCGGCAACGGAGTTGTCTCGCGGGGTGATGCGGTGTTGCGCGTTCATCTCCAAAAGGACTCGGGATTTTGGGTGAGATGGCGTGCGCATACGCGAGCTGACCAGCACCTCTGACAAACGAGTCATAGGTTGAGGCACGCCGTGAGAAGGTGTGCTCGGATCGCGGCAACCTGGATTGGGCTGCTGGCCTTGAAGTTATCGAGACTGCTTAAAAGCTTGAAAATTTCGGCCATCCATCGGAAAGAACGGACCGTTAGGGTGCGTACGCCGTCTTCTGAGTCCGGAGACGTCGGCGTCACCAGACCCTCGCTTATCTGAAGCGGGCTACCAATGAAGGAGTGCTTTTCAATGAGAAAACTACTTGGAGGCTTGGCAGTGTTCACCGCACCGGTGGCTGCTATGGCAATGTTAACCAGCAGTCAGGTCGTGAACGAGTCAGTGCGGGGAGCGGCGGCCAAGGGTCTGATGGCAGCAGGCGAGAAGGGTCAACTCGAAGACCTCGCCGAGCTGTGTGGCCTGGAGTGCGGAGACTTCGCCAAGGGTGAGGCCTCGGTTACTGGCGTCGGTAGCATCGACGCATTCTTCGGTGCAGTGTTAACCGTGGAGAGCAAGACGCTCTCGGTCGAGAGTGAAATCAAGGCCACGTTGGGCCAGATGGCAACCATCCTCGGAGCTCAGGTGGAGGCTGGAGCCAGCTTGGACGCGACGGCTGACGCGGTCGTCACTGCCTTTGCCACGTTCAAGGGGCAGATCGATGGCAACATCGAGTTCAAGTATCAACCGCCGAAGTGCTCCGTGAGCATCGACGCAACGCTCGACGCCAAGGCGAAGTGTGAAGCCCAAGCCACGCCGGGTAAGGTGGACGTCGCGTGCAAAGGCGAATGCGTGGCGGAGGCTAACGTTGAGCCGCCGGCCTGCGAAGGTGAAGTCAAGTGCACGGGCACCGCACCGTCGTTCGCTTGCAACGGCTCCTGCGAGGGCTCGTGCGAGCTCGACGCCAACGTCAAGTGTGAAGGCACCTGCAGCGGCACCTGCGAGCTCGATGGAACCGCGGCTTGTGATGGTGAATGCTTGGGCACCGAAGAAGGCGGCATGTGCACTGGCGAATGTAAGCTCAACGCGGGCGCCAAGTGCGAAGGCGAGTGCAAGGGGAGCTGCGAGCTCAGCGGCGGCGCGTCTTGCCAAGGCAAGTGCAAGGGCGAGTGCACCTACGATCCAGGTGAAGCCCAGTGTAACGGCCGCGTATCCTGTACCCCCGGCAACGCCAACGCTACGGTCATGTGCAACGGCGAATGTAAGGGCGAGGTCGAGCCGCCGATGGTCAAGGCCGAGTGCGAAGCCAGCGTGAAGGCAGAAGCCGAGATGTCGGCCGAATGTACGCCGCCGAGCGTCGGTCTCGACTACCAGCTCAAGGCCGACTTCGACTTCGACGCGGGCGCAGGTGTCGATGCCCGCGCCGTCTTCGCGGCGAAACTCGAGGCCTTTGCTCAGGCTTACGGCAAGCTGCTGGCCCAGGGCCAGAAGCTCGAAGCCATCGTTCGCGCCAGCGCCAGCCTCGGCGACGCCGGTGCTGACGCGATCGTAGACGCAGGCAAGAAGGCCAGCGGTGACTTCGCGGTCACCTTCAAGTTGGCGACCTGTTTGCCCAGCGCCATTAGCGACGCCACCGGCAAGCTCTCCGCTTCGGCCGGCAAGCTCGAAGCCAGCGGCAACGCCATCGTCAAAATCACGGGAGCGATCAGCGGTTAATTCGACGCGGTCAAAGAAAGCTTGAGGAGTAAATTCAGATGAAGAAATTCTATTCTAGTTTGGCAATGATGGCCGTGTTGCCGGCGCTGATGAGCTGCGGTACCGACCCCACTGGGGGGATCGGTCCTCCGGCTTGTGATCTCGAGTGCAAGAGCGTCGTCCAGGCCAGCGGTTCCGTTTCTGGTATCGCCAGCGTCGACGCCTTTTTCACCGCCGCGCTCAAGTTCCGTGGTCAAGCCACGGCGCTGCAAGCGGACGTGACTGGCACCTTGGGTGAGATGGCACTGTCGCTCGGTTTGGACGCCTCCGGTTCGGCGGCGGACATCGCCGGCCGCATCAAGGGTCACATCGAAGGTGGCTTCGGCGGCAAGATCGACGGCGGGATCAGCATCAAGTTCCAAGAGCCGCGTTGTGAAGTGAGCGCGCAAGCGACGCTCCAGGCGTCGGCGCGTTGTGACGCCAAGATCGATCCCGGTATGGCGTCCGTGGAGTGCAACGGCGGGTGCGTGATCGACGCCGAGGCGAAGGCCAGCTGCGAAGGCGAAGTCAAGTGCACCGGCAAGTTGCCGTCGGCCAAGTGCGAAGGCACCTGCGAAGGCTCGTGTGAGCTCGAAGCGGGCGCCAAGTGTGAAGGCACCTGCAGCGGCACGTGTGAACTCGACGGTACCGCGGCTTGCGACGGTGAGTGCCTGGGCACCGAAGAGGGCGGCATGTGCACCGGCGAATGTAAGCTCAATGCTGGCGCCAAGTGCGAAGGCGAGTGCAAGGGCTCTTGTGAGCTCAGCGCCGGCGCCACGTGTGAAGGCACGTGCAAGGGCAGCTGCACCTACGAGCCAGGCGACGCCAGCTGCGATGGCGAGCTCACTTGCGAAGCTACGGCTAGCGCGATGGTCGAGTGCAAAGGCGAGTGCAAGGGTGAAGTGGTCCCGCCCAAAGTCGAGGCCGAGTGCGAGGCCAGCGTAAAGGCCGAAGCCAACTTCGAAGCCGAGTGCACGCCTCCGTCTCTGGACGTGGACTACACGCTCAACGCCGAGTGGTCCGCGGATGCTAGCGCGGATGCCAAGCTCGAGTTCGAGGCTCAGCTCCAAGGCTTCGTCAAAGCCTTCGCCAAGCTGCAGGCCAAGGGCGCCAAGCTCAAGCTCGTGGCTGACGCGGGCGGCGACCTCGTGGCGTCGGCAGACGGCGCGGTCAAGGGCGTGGTCGAGGGCCTGGCTGCCGATGGCGACCTCAAGGTCAAGATTGGTGCGGTTTGCGCGGTTAAGGCGCTTCCAGGAGCCAAGACACTGCTCACCGGAGCTGCGGCAAGCGTGAGCGCCTCGGCTGACGCCGTCGCGACGGTCACCGGCTCGGTCGGCGGCTGATACGCGCACCTTACGGCAAGCGAGCCGTGGCTTTGCCACGGCTCGTCGTCGAGGGTGAAAACGGAGCAGCGTTGGCTGCTCCGTTTTCGTTTTGTGCGATCTGCGCCTGGCAGCGTAACGCGCAGCTGGCGTGAGCGGCGCGCCGTGCGGAAGTTTTGCACCCACGTGGTTGCCGTCGCGCGAAACTCGAGTGGGGAACGTCGCGTCTCGGGTTATGCTAGAGCCGATGGTTGCTTGGGCCATGGATAGGCGCTTCTCGATGCTCGTCTCACTTCCGGTGAGTCTGCTGCTGGGCGCCTGTGAGGACGATGACGTGGCGCCTGTCTCAGAGGTGGAAGCGTGCATCCAGGTCAACGCGGAGCGGCGTGCCTGCAAAGTGCCGGAGCTCGAGTGTGGTAGCGATGAGGTCGAGTGTGTTGCCGACTGTTTGCTCGGCTGGGGCTGTGAAGAGCAAGCCCGACCCAACATCGACCCCGGCATAACGGCTTGCCTCTGGAGCTGCTCGCCGCGGTTTACTTGCGACGATGGCTCCGAAATCTACGGCAGTTTCCGCTGCGACGGAGAAGGGGACTGCGCCGACTCAGAAGACGAGGCGAACTGCCCGAAGCCTGTTCCTACGCACCTCGACGCCAGCTCTGCGGAGCCTCCCTCCGTCACGAGCCGCGGTTATTCGAGCGATGCGTCGCCAGGTACGAGCGCCGCAACCGAGCCAGCGTCCGGCGCCCGGCGCGACGCTGCGCTGCCAGATGACGCTGCGCCGCCAGATGATGCTGCGCCAGCGGAACCTGCGACGTGGGTGGACGGCGCCGCCGCAGACGTGGCGACGAATTCGACCGAAGGAGCAGGAACGTGAGCGACGCGGCAACGTTGGGCGGTCGTGCGTTTCGGAGTCGCTTCTTCAGCGGTGGGACAATAAACCGAACGACGCGGGTAGTCCCATTTCGCGCGGCACTACTTGCGATGGCGAGCGTTGGACTGGCGGGCGCTTGTGCACCAACGCCTAGCAGCGAAGTCCGCGAACGTTTGTGTGCAGGTTCAGGGTGCACCGACGAGTGCCGCGGCCTCGACGTCGAGGTCTGCGACATCCGCGAACGCGCGTGCCAAGAGTTGGTGTTCCAGAGCGTGCGATGTGTGCGCGGCGGCTCGTTGGACGCGCTCCCGCGAACCGACTTCGTGCCGCAGACTCGATTCGGCAACCCAGACGCTGCGGTCGAGATGGACGCTGGTGTCATCCTCGAGCGACCACCCGAAGAGGTGGCGCAGGAGGTTTGGGATCGGTACCTCGACGAAGGGCTGCAGCTGATGCACCTCATCGCTACGCCCCTGGCCGTCGCGAAGGCCGAGGAAGGGAAGGCGACCGGCGGCGTGACCACCGGCGGCAGCGTGGCCATCGCCGACAACAACGCGGACCAATTGTGGTGGTCGATGCGGCTGTTGGCTCACGAATACGTCCACACCTTGCAAGACTACGACTACGGGGGGATCGGCAGCCTCTACACACGTCACACGAGGAGCAGCGTCACGGCGCAAGGGGTCCAAGCATTCATCGAGGGCGAAGCAGAGCTCTACGCATGGTTGGCCCACGCGTTCATGCGCAACACGTCGCCGGACGCGTGGAACCTGGACGAATACTTCGAGCTGGACCAGAAGGCTCTCCGCGACCGAGTTGCTCACGCCGCCTCTCCGTGGACGCCGGCTCGGCAGTGGCAACATTATGCCATTGGCGCGCGGTACCTCTACCAGACGTGGAAGCTCGGCCACAACCTGGGCGTTCGCAGCGTGATGTACAACCTCGAGCCAGATTTCGGCGCATGGGTCTCCGATTTCGCGCCGCGCAAAGGGCCGAAGGTAACCCAACGACCGGTTTGTGAACCCGCAGGCAACCCCACCATCATGCAGGATTCCCTGGGTCCCTCCGGTGTGTTCTCGATCCTGATGGCGGCGTCGCAATCAACGCGCGAGGAGGTGATACCTACGGAACGAGCTTGGCGCATCGCGACGGATCTCACCGAAGACGTGATGCGGATGTATGCACCGACCTACGGCGGGGGCATTTCGCAAGCCGAATGGATGAAGCGCGACGCGAAAGCGGCGATGTGCGACCCAAAGTCCAGCGCTGCCGCAGTCGATGCAGACGCTGGTCGACTCGACGGCCCCGCCAGTCGAGAAACAAGCGCGCCGGACGCGCAGCTCTCGGACGGAGCAACGTCGACCGACCTCGGTGGCGAAGGTTCGTCGCCCAACGGCGTCGTGTGCGACGCGGGGGCTCCAGCAGACGTGCTGCAAGACGCGGGTCAGTTCCCCGTCTCCGACGAGACGCCGTTCACCGAGCTCCAAAAACACTTGATCCCAGGCGCTCCGGTTTGGGTGAGCTGGGTTTTCGGTTTCGAAACCGACGAGTCGGCGGCGGCCTTCGAATCCTGGCTCGAGGAGGCACAGTGGCCGACTTTGCGCGTGTACCGGAAGGGGCAACGCGTCAGCTTGCGCACTCGTCGGGCTCCAACGACCGACGCGGAAAGCGACGCCTACGCAGCTTGGACGTGCGATTGACTCGCCCCGCGCTCGCTTACCCGGCCTCGGGCGGGTGCTGGTTGGGCCCAGCGCCCGCGCGTCGCTTCACGGCTCCCTCCCACCGTCTGCCGCGCCAATCGAGCATCCCGAGCGCGGATATGCCGCGGCAGGTGATCGACGTTTACTCCGAGGGTATCGAGCTGCGGCGGGTCCGGCGCGGCCGGTCCGAAGGTATCGCGTTTTTGCCGATGTGGGCCATGACCGCGCCGGCCACGTCGACGTGCGTCGCGGCTTCGATGCCTTCGAGGCCTGGCGACGAGTTGACTTCCATCACCTGAGGGCCGGACGAAGCTTCGAGCATGTCGACGCCAGCCACGCCAAGACCCAAGATCTGCGCGCTGCGCACGGCCGCGCGCTCGTGGTCTGCGGTTAACGTTACCCTTTCGGTACGTCCCCCGCGGTGCAAGTTACTTCGGAACTCCTCGCGCGTGGCTACTCGACGCATCGCGGCGACCACCTGGTCACCGATGACGAACGCGCGGATGTCGCGGCCTTTGCTCTCCGAGACGAACTTCTGAATCAAGACGTTCTGGCGCGCGCTGTGGAGAGTCTCCACGATAGATGCCGCGACGGCCTCGGTTTCGGCCAAGATCACGCCCACTCCTTGGGTGCCCTCGAGGACCTTGATGATGACCGGCGCGCCGCCCACGCGGTCGATGGCGGGCAACAAGTCCTCGCGGTCGCGCACGAACGTGGTCGGCGGGATGCCGATGTCGTGTTTACTGAGCAACTGCAGACTCTTGAGTTTGTCGCGGGAGTTCGAGATGGCCAGCGCCGAGTTTACACACAGGGTACCCATCTGCTCGAACTGGCGGACGACGGCCGTGCCGAAATACGTCACCGACGCGCCGATGCGCGGCAACACCGCGTCGACGGGCGGCATCACCTTGCCCCGATACAACAACCCTGGGGCGTGTTGCGCAAGCTCCAGGCTGAACTTGAGCGTATCGTAGACGCGTACCTTCTGGCCGAGTTTCGTCCCGGCTTCGACTAGACGGCGCGTGCTGTACGACTTGGGTTCGCGAGAGAGTAACGCCACCAACATGATCGCTCGATACTCCTACAGAACTAGAGTGCGTCGCCTAAGGATAAGCGGGGTGAAATCGGGGCTGCCAGTATCGCTCACTCGGTCGCGCCGAGCTGCAGATTCCAACGCGCCGCGTTCGCTCGAACGAAGTTCAAGTACACGCCAAACTCGGCTTGCAGTGGCAGCGTTCCCGCTTCGACGGCTTCCTCGAGTGCC
>CBINDO010000156.1:0-18252 GCA_966249405.1 uncultured bacterium
CGACGTCCACGGTTGTCTCAAGCACGTTTGCTGGAAGAGATGAACGGGCCGCTGCGTTCGGAGTTTCCGAGATCTCTACCAAGCCTGCGACTGGTGCAGTCGTTCAGCCGCTCCCCCGCTGCGAATGCAGATGGTGAGACGCCCGCTGCCTTCGAACCGGGCTCGCGCTTGCTGCTCGCCAATCCGCCGGTGGATCTGGGCGCCTCGATTGGATTCGGAGGCGCTCGCACCAACGAACGTGAACCAGGTTTCAAGTCCGATGAGTCCGCTGACGAGTCGGCGGCGAGCACATCGGCAGCTGGCACCGAGGTCGCGGAGGCCGAGCAAGACGATGCCGTCGTCGAGTCGGGGACGTTGCGCGAGGACGACGGCATCGGCGCGTCGCACGTCGAACCAAAGCTCGATGGCTTCGAGGAAGCGTTTTTTGCCGAAGGTGAGGCAATGGACGCCGCCAGTGCCGAAGGCCGCGTCGAATCACCGCAAGCGCCGACGACTGATGCGCCCTCACAACGAGGCGAAACGCCGAGGGACGGCGACTCGAACCCAACCGACGCGGCGGTCGCCGAGGGGGGCGAGCAACTTGTCGACTGGCCCCGAGTCGACGGCCACGGCGCCGACGCGGAGCAAGCCTCAGCGGAGTCGAAACAGGCTGCGCGCAATGCCGAGGTCGCGGACACGCGCGTGGAGCACGCAGCTGCGGAAGACTTCGAGACGTTTGATGCTGAGCACGCTCCGGGCGACGTTCACACCCGAGATCGGGACGACGAACGAGACGACCCCGTGCAGGCTAGTCATGCCGCCGAACACTTCCGCGCGGAGCACGCCCACTCCGAGCACCCGCCGAGCGAAGTGTCTCACGCCGGCGACCTGCAACGCCCGAGCCCGGCCCAGACCGTCGAGCAAGCGTTGGCCAACGCGGAGCGCGCGCTCCAAGGGCTGAATATCGACGAACCCGCGGAGGGTGGCGCCCTTTTCGACCGCAAGCTCAGTAGTGTCCCACCAACCCGCGAATCCCTCGTACCGCGCGCCGTTTCGCCGGATACACACCATCAACCCGAGCGCAGCGCCGAGCCACCAGCGCGCACTCGTCGGAAGGCAGCGACGCGCTCCAAGAAATCGGCCGTCAAACGTCGACCTAGCGCCAAAAACACCAAGACGGCGCACACCAAGACGGCGGCCAAGCGTGCGACCCCCAAGCGCCCAGCTGCCCCGGCGCGGGAGCGTCAAAAGCCCGCACCCGCTGCTTCCGGCAGCGGGTTCGTCGCCGACGACTTGGCGGTGTTGGCGATGTTGGGTTTTCCGAGTAACCCGCGACGTGCCGCCATGTTGTGCGTGACCGCCGTGAGCGAGGAGCTCGGGATCGAAGCACACGTAGACTTGACGCCTCAGGTCTCGCAGGTAGTGGCCGCGCTCGACGATTTGCGCGCGAAGTTGGAGCGATTTTCGCCGCTTCCGCCAGATGCGCATCTGCAGTGGCAACGAGTAGCACGGCAAGCGACGCTGAGAGCGTTCTTCAACGCTGCCAAGTGACGTTCGGGGCGGCCCGCTGCGCGTCGTTGCTTCTCACCAGTGACGGTTTGAACTCGTTCCGTTAGGGAACAGTTGCGCTCTGTTCACCGCGCGACCCTACCAAAAGTGTTCGAGTTCGGGAATGTACCCTTTACAGGGGACGTAGGAGGTCGGTACCTACGGCTCGACTTTGGGGGTGCTTACCTATTGCGCTACCAACGTCCGGTGTGCATCGAGGGATGCTCGGGCACTCGCGGGTACGACATAACAAGAGGAGGAGAGCATGGCTTTTCGGTCAATGAGTGGTCGAATGTTGCCCGCAATCGTGGTCACGAGTGTGATCGTGGCGTGTGCCGGTGAGGATGAACGGGGGCAGCGGCGATCGAGCGACGACGCGCGTACCTTCGAGGTTGCGCGCCTAGATGCCGCGCTCACCCAGGGGATCGCGGCGGCTTTCCCGCGCGCGGCAGTGACGCCCGCAGCGGGGAGACAAGTTCGCACGTTCGGGGCGACTTTGGGCAGTGGGCAGAGTTCACTAGAGGCCGCAGAAGGAGTGCGAGCGCAGCACGCTACCGCGCTCGGCTTGGGTGCGGCCGAGCTCGAACCGGTCGACGTCGTGGCGGGGACGCGCGTAGCCACGAACAACGCCGCGCCGATTCAACTGATGTACGATCAGGCCACGGGTCGACACCGGTTCTCGTTGTACAGGTACCGTCAAGTCAGGGACGGCATTCCCGTTCACGACGCGGAGCTATTGGTGCTGGCGCGTAACGACGGCCAACACCCCGTCGTTTGGACGGCCTCTTCGCTCCAGAGCTTGGCGGGGTTTGCCGCCGTCGCCCCAGCGCGCATGCCGTCGATGGACCCCGACAAGGTGCTGCGGGCTCTCGGCGGCAAGGTCGATACCCATGGCAACAAGCTGGCAGCGCCTCAATCCCTCAGTCGGGCCAGCGCTCGGGAGTTGGTGATCTTCGCGGGCAAGGGCGAGCAACCCAAAGCGCCCGTTTTGGCTACCGAACAAGTCGTGGAGACGACGAACCCCCCCGGCAAGTGGCGGGTGTTCGCGGCGGCGGACTCCGGTGACGTCCTTCACGTCGACGATCTGATCGCGTTCGAGGACGTAGTGGGCGCCGTTCAGGCCAACGTCACGGCGGGTTATCGCGGCATGCAGTGCGCCGACGAGGTTCCCACCGCGTTTCCCTTCGCCGAGGTGACGTCGAGCGCCGGCGCGAGCGTCGTAACCGACGCAGCAGGCGCTTTCGTGTTGCCCAACGCCGGTACGGACCCGGTAAACGTCACCTCGCGGATCGGCGGCACGTATTTCGCCGTGACGACGATCGCCGGTGCAAATCTCGAGTTGACAGCTGGCGTTACGCCACCGGGACCAGCCACGTTCCTGCACAACGCGGACAACGCAGCAGATCTCGCTCGCGCTCAAGTGAATGGTTACGCCAACGCCAACGAGGTGCGAGAGTTCTTACTCTCGTACTTGCCCAACTACCCGACGATCTCGACGCAGTCGAACTTCCCAGTATACGTCAACCGCACGGATATCTATTGCCCCGGTAACGCTTGGTACGACGGTGAGTCGATCAACTTCTGTCAAGCGGGAGGCAGCTACGCAAATACATCGTTCGCCAGCGTGAACCATCACGAGTATGGACATCACATCGTCCAAAGTGGCGGTAGCGGGCAAGGGGCTTACGGCGAGGGCATGTCCGACGTGGTCGCCATGTTGGTCGCGAACGACCCCGGCTTGGGTTACGGATTCTACGCCGCGCAATGCGGCTCCCCGCTGCGCAACGCGGACAATGATTGCCAATACCTGGTCTCCGGGTGTTCGTCTTGTGGCAGCGAGGTGCACGCCTGCGGCAACCTCATCTCGGGCGCGATCTGGAGCATCCGCGAGCATCTGATCGCAGACTTTCCGGAGACGGCGGACGCGATCTTGCGACCTTTGGTGCTGAGCTCCATCCCGATGCATATCGGGACCGCCATCAACTCGCAGATCGCGGTCGACCTGCTGACCCTGGACGATACGGACGGCAACTTGGGCAACGGCACCCCGCACTACGCGCAGATCTGCGCGGGATTTGCCGAACACGGGATGAGCTGTCCCGCGCTCCAAACGGGCCTCGGCCTGGCGCCTGGAGGCGCCTTTGCGAGCAGCGGTCCGCTGGGCGGACCGTTCCTTCCGGAGAGCGCGAGCTACACGCTACAGAACCTGGGTCCAGAGGCGGCGTTGAACTACGAGGTGACCGGCGCCCCAACCTGGCTCGACGTCACGAACCCGGCGGGCAGCATCGCTCTGGGTGAGACGGTGCAAGTCACGGTCGCGATCGATCAAGCCGAGGCCGGGCTGCTCGGTAACGGCGTCTATACGGCGGGCCTCAACTTCGTCAACCTGACCTCCGGTGCCGGCACTCAGTCGCGCAGCGTCGCACTGGAGGTTGGCGCTCCGACACCCATTTACACGGCTACCTTCGAGACTGGGCAAGATGGTTTCACCGCCGACGGCAGCGCCACCAATCAATGGCATCGCACCACCGGCTGCGCCGACGCGCTGGCGGGGCACTCCACGCCTGGGAGTTTGTACTTCGGGACGGACTCGACGTGCACCTTCCAGAACGGCAGTTCACGGGTCCAGGGCAACATCGACTCGCCCGTCATCAGCGTGAACGATACCGAGAAAGTGGAGCTGCGCTTCAACTACTATCTCCAGGGCGAGAACTCGACGTACTTCGATCGCGCGTCCGTCCAAGTTTCGGTCAACGGCGGAGCTTACACCACCGTCGCCAGCAACGGTGGTGGTGGCGTTGGCCTCGTGCAAACGGCTGCTTGGCAATCCGCAGTCGTCGACCTGACGAGCCTGGTGTCCTCGTCACCTTCCGCAGACTTGCGTGTGCGTCTAGGCTTCGACTCGGGCGACGGTTTGTACAACAACTACACCGGGTTTTTGGTGGACGACGTCCAAATACGAGCTTTGGTCGACGACTGTCAAAGCGACAGCGAGTGTGACGACGGCCTGTTCTGCAACGGCGAGGAGCTCTGCGTCGGTCACTCCTGTCAGGCGGGAACTCCCGTCGTGTGTGATGACGGCGTGAGCTGTACCGTCGACACCTGCGACGAGCTGACGCGCGTTTGCGCAGCGCCGCCGAACGACGGGTTGTGCACGGACTCTTCGGTCTGCAATGGGGTCGAAACGTGCGGTGCTGGTGGCTGTCAAGCCGGCGTTCCACTCGACTGCAACGACGGCAACGCGTGCACCAATGATGGTTGCGACCCCGTCACCGGTTGCAGCAGCGCGCCGGTGACCTGCAATGACGGCAATGCGTGCACCAACGACAGCTGCGACCCAGCTACCGGCTGCACGACTGCTCCCGTCACCTGCAACGACAACAACGAGTGCACCAACGACAGCTGCGACCCCGCGACTGGCTGCGCCTTTGCCCATCGCACCGGCAGCTGCTCGGACGATGGCAATGCGTGTACTTCCGACGTGTGCAGCAACGGGACCTGCACCCATCCCGACAACGGCACTTGCGGACCGCAGCCGTTTCAGGAGAGTGCCGGGCAGGTCGTGATCGAGGCCGAGAGTTTCGAGACGAATACGGCGCGGGCCAGCCATACGTGGGATCAAGTGAACGAGGCTCAGGGCTCGGGCGGCAAGGTGATGGTGTCGAACCCCAACAACAACACCACCATCAACTCGGGTTACGTCGGCGGCAGCCCGGAGCTGCGCTACCGCGTGAACTTCGTAACCACTGGCACCTACTACGTGTGGGTGCGCGGTTTGGGGCCCTCGGGCAGTGACGACTCGGTGCACGTCGGGCTCGACAACGCGGCGCCCAGCACCTGTGACCGCATCGGCAACTTCACCAACAGCTGGGCCTGGACCCGCGCCACCATGGACGGACCAGTTGCGACGTTGAACATCACGAGCGCTGGCGTTCACACCATCAGCCTGTTCATGCGCGAGGATGGCTTTCGCGCCGACAAGTTGTTGCTGACGAACAACAACGGCTTCACGCCCACGGGCTTGGGTCCGTCCGAGAGCCCGCGCCAGGGCGCGGGTTGCTCCAGTGACGCACAGTGCAACGATAACAACAGCTGTACGAACGACGTATGCAGCGCTGGCGTGTGTCAAAACACCGCTGCTGCCAATGGTACGGCCTGCGGTGACGACGGCAACCTGTGCACCAACGATACGTGCAACGCTGGGGTGTGCACCCACCCGAACAACACGGCTCCCTGCGCGGACGACGGCAACGCCTGCACCAGCGACGTGTGCTCCGGCGGGACGTGCACGCACCCCAACAACGGCAGTTGCGGTGGGACCACGCCGTGCAGTGCCTACTGCTCCAACCCCACCTCGTTTGCGGGCAACTACAACTCCGGAAACCTCGGGACTGCGGCCACGTGTCATCAAACCACCGGCAACATCAACGGCGGCAATTGCGGCAACTTCGCCAATGGACGGCAGCTGCGCGTCAACGGCACGCTGATGACGTGCAACAACGGCAACTGGTCGGCGTTGCCGGCCAAGGTAAACGGCGGTTATTGCGTACATACGACCGCCGGTGATCACCCGTGGGCGTACTTCGCGACGTGGTGAAGCGCTGGCGCGCGACCGATAGGGAGCGCGCTTGGCCGTGAGAGTCGAAAAGGGAAGGGCGAGAGCTCTTCCCTTTTTGCTTCGAACGGTGTTTGGTCGCTCGAGCGTGGAGACGCGCCAGCGCGCCCAGGTGTCTGGACGCGTTCACGTCCCGCTACGCGGTGATCGCGAACGCGACTTCGAGCAGTGGGCGGGAGCCGCACCGCGCCGGGCGGCGCTGGGCCCAAGCAATTGCAGTGAGAGCGTGCGTGACGGCGTTTATGGGGGACCGAGCATAGCCAACGACGGCCCAGGTGCGATAGGTTCGAGCCATGACGGTTGGTTGGTCGAAAGTCGCGGCGCGGCGACGTGGTGGTCGGCGCGTTGGCTTGGTAGTGGGGTTGTTGGCGTGTAACGTTTACGCCGAAGCGCCGGCGGCCACGCCAGCCGACGCTGCTTTCGTAGGTTCCACGGGTGAACTGCCCGCGGAGGACCGTGACGTTCTGGTGGCCGTGTTGCGTGAGGCTGGCGTGAAGCAGGCCAAGGTGCGCAGCGTCGAGCGCAGCCCGGAACGTCAGGTGAAGGTGATGTTGGAGCTCGCGAGCTCGGACCTGGAGCACGCCAAGGCGATGTATTGTCAGGCCGGAGACGAAGTCCTCGCGCGTTTCGACCCGAACGCGTCGCGGGAGAAGAACTTGGCCGTGATGCTCGAGGCGCTGGTGGCGATCTTGCCGAAGGCGCGCGAGATTGGCTGTCTCAACCACGTACGCAACGATGATGTCATCACCGTGGACGTGAGTTTGGAGAGTGTGCCCGAGGCCCAGCGCACGGCGCTCATCAAGGCCGGCGAGGCCGCGGTGGCAGCGAAGAAGGTGGAGCGTTTCTTGGCGCCCCCCCGCGAGCCCGAGTCTTTTCATTTCGAGTTCAAACGGCGAGCGGCCGCGGCTGCGCCGAACACCGTGGCAACTCCGCCCACTTCCTCCGGCGCGGCGAAGTAGGCAAGTCATGAGGACGTTGGACCGCGTAGAGGCGGTGTTGTTCGACCTCGACGACACCTTACTCGCCAACGACATGGACGTCTTCATCCCGGCGTACTTCCGTCTGCTCAGCAGGTTCGCCAACGGTAGATTCGCGCCCGAACTACTCATCCAGTCCCTGCGCACGGCGACGCGGGCAATGATGTCGACGCCGGGCGTCCGCAACGACGTAGCGTTCTGGGAACAGTTCGGGCCTTTGCTCGGTTCGACCCGGGCCGAGCTGGAGCCGTTCTTCGAGGTGTTTTACGACCGTGAGTTCGCGTCGCTTCGGAGCTGCACCCAGCGCGTGGACGGCGCTCTCGAGCTCGTCGACTGGTTTCGGTCACGGGGGGTCCGGCTCGTCTTGGCGACGAACCCCGTGTACCCGCGTTCGGCGATCGTACAACGGCTCGAGTGGGCAGGGTTCGAGGAATCGACGTTCGAACTCGTCACGACGTACGAGAACATGCACTGGACGAAGCCCGAACCGGACTATTACCGCGAGATACTGCAGCGCATCGGCGTCGCCCCGGAGCGCGCCTTGATGGTCGGCAACGATTTGATCAACGACATCGAGCCGGCGACGGCGGTCGGGATCCCGACGTTCTACGTGGTCGCTGACGGCGCCTACAGCCACGAAGAAGCGCGCGGTTCACTGCGCGGCTGGATGGCCGCGTTGTCCGCGATGTGACGGCTCCCGACCTGCGTTCACTTGGTGACGCACTGCTGCGCCGCCGCCACACAGGATTGCGGCGCTTCTCCCGGGTAGACGTTTTGCGGCAAGGGCACGTCTGCGCCATTGCGGCTGCACTGACACAGGCTCGTGCCGGTGCCGTCATTTTCGCCGTCACAGGTGACCACGGTCTGCGCGCGTCCACAACGCAACACGAGGTCACAAGCGTCGGTTTTGGACGCATCGGAGGGGCGCGTACGGAATAGCTGGACGTTGCAGCCGGCCACTTCTGGGTCTTTGCCGGCCACGCCGCATTCCGCGGGCGCCTTGGCCACCCGGGTCCACGCCGAGTCGACGCACTCGAAGCTGGACGAGCGGTAACCCATCGAACGGGTAGCGCACGGTTCGGCTTCGTATACTTCGCAGCGCGTCGCTTTGCCTGGAGCGTCACTTTGGCAGCGGCTCATCGAGCTGACGTGCTCGTCGCAGGTGTCCGGCCCGAACGCAACGATGTCGGGCATCGGTGGTACACTCAGCTTACCGCCCGTCCCGACTGGCACGTCCGCGGTCGAGCGCTCCTTGCCGCAGCACTGTTCGCGGGTGAACGCGCGCAGCAGGCGCCGCACCTCGGGGTCGGTCGCGTGAGTGCCGCCGGGTAGAAGGTGGGTGGTGTGCTTGACGCCGTGTTCCGTCATCATGGCGTCGAGTTGTTTGGTGTTGGCGACGTCTACGACCGTGTCGGCCTCGTGGTGGATCAAGAGGGGCGTGACCGCGGCGTTGCGCAGCGACGCCATCTGGCGCTTGCCGTCGGAGGATTGGAGGGTCAGGCGAGAGGGGCCGGCGTAGGCTGCGTAGGCCTTGACGAGGGCCGGGTAATCGGCGGCAAACAGATGGGCGAACGTCGCACCCTGGGAATGTCCCACCACTACGGCACGGCTCGCCGTGACACGGTAACGTTGGCGCGCGTCGAGCAGCGACTCGGCGATCCAGCGTGTATAGAACTTGTGAACCTGGAGTCGCTCGACCTCGGCCTGCGGAAACTCGGGCGAGCCGTATTCACCCCATTGCGCCGGATACGACGGCCACGCCGTGTAGCCTTCCTTGCCGGCAGCAAACTGCTCGGGGCTCGGGTGCGGTGCGCGGGGTAACACGTAGATCACGCCATCGCGGCCGATGTCGTCTGCCAACGACCCGTGAACGACCTCGTTGGAGCCTTTGCCGTGCAGGATCACGACGACGGGATAACGGCGCGTCGCGTTCTCGGGGGCGTCGTAGCCCGGCGGTGTGAGCACGGCGTAGAAGCCGAGGTGCGTTTGTGGCAGCGCGTGGTAGGTGAGACGTTCGAGTCCGACGGGCACTGGCGTCGCGCTGGTTGGCGGTGCGGGCGCCGTGTTGTCCGCCGGCGTCGCGGTGGGGCTCGGAGCGGTCGATGGCGTGACGACGGCACTGGGCGCGGGGGCGCTCGGGCGAACCTCGGCGCTCGTCGCGGCTGCGCCCGTGGGCGAAGCGTTCACGCTATCGGGTGCTTTGGTCGCGGTGGGCGCGTTGGGTGTGCAAGCGAAGAACAGCAGGGCAGCAATCGTCTTGAGGTATCGCATGATGGTCTTCGCCCTCGCAGTGTGCCGGCGCCGTCCCTCACTGTGCGGGAGTCGCTGGCGGTATGGGTAGAATGGGAGCTGTACCAGGAGCAGGCTCGGTTGGCCCAATCGGTGCGGTCGTACCTGGCGCCGGATAAGCGGGCGCGTTTGGATCGAGCTGCCGCTGCTGACGCAGTTGTTCGAGCTCTTGGCGGCGGCGCTCTTCTTCCAACTTGCGCTGTACGTAGCGTTCACTCGCAAACGTGGTTCGCGTTTCTTTGAACTGGTGATGGGGGATGTCCGGACCCTTGAAGTTGTAACGGTATCCGATGTGCAAATCGAACAGCAGACTTTCGGTGGCGCCCCCAAGGAAGTCCGGGTAGGCACCGATCTTGGCGTACAAAGAGTGAACGCCATAGTTGTACGGGCGCGGATCCGTTCGATAGTCCGTGACGTTCACTTGGCGGTCGAACGTCCACTCGACCTCGTGAAATAACCCAGGGAGCGCTATCGCATCGGCAGTGTCGAGGTCCTTGTCGACGCTACCGAGACCGAGGATGATTTCGGCGCCCGTCGTCCAGTTCGTTCCCACGACGCTCAGCAGCGACGGATACCTGATGCCGCCACCGAGCACGATTGGCACGGCGAAGGCGCCGTAAGTTCGGTTGAACTTTGCCCCGGCTAGTCCAGCCAAGTTAATGCCTGCCTGGGCGAACCCGACGTAGCGCTCTTTCTCGACGTATCGCAGGTCCGCACGCAGACCGACCAGACTCAGTGTCGCGCCCAGGTACCAGTCTTGGAGGGGGAACACTTCGTAGGACTTCTGGTTGTCGCTGATGTGCGGTTGCATCTGCGCTTCCACCAACGTGATCGCCGAACTCGAACGTTTCACGGCCCCGTAGCCGTAGGGGATCTCGTACGAACTTCCGTTCGGCAAGACATCGACGACCGCACCCTTGCGTGCCAACCAGACGCCATCGCGTTGGACGTTGAGAAATTGGGCTTCGAGGTAGTGCGGTCGTTGACCCATCACCATCGTGATTGGCCCCGCCGTCGGGTCCAGTTCGACGATCAGCAGGCCTTCGTTGCTCTCGGGGTACCCGAGCGCGTCGTAATGGTGCGGCAGCAAGCCGGGCCCGACGAGCTTGGTGGGCGCTACCGGCTGGGTTACGATTGGAGGTGGCTCCTCGTCTGCAGCCGCGGCCGCCAACGGGGCCGAGACCGGCGCCGAGCTCAAGGGCGTGTTGGGCTGGCTGGGCGCAGGGCCCACGTTCGCGCCGCCGGGGTAGCCACTTTCCTGTGCCCAACACGGGAGCGCGCAGACCATCGAGGTGAGTGTGCTCAAAGCGGTGTAAACAGCGGCCAAGGAAAGTCGTCGCGTCATGGGTGGTGCCTATCACGGGTGCCTCCCTGGTCTGACTTTTCTACGGCCGCGACCGGCCCGTTGGTCGAAGTTGCCCTGCTCTCAAATGGTCAACCATTTATTGAAGTTAGGGGTGTGCCGAATGTTGCGTTCAGGAACGAGGCATTCCTGCAGGCGCCGTTTTCCCTCAAATCCTCGGCTCGACAGTCGCTTAGGAGAGGGATGACAGCTTCTCCCAAGGCGTCGCCCCTGGACCGCGCGCTGAAGGCATCCGATCGCGTTGGCCGCTTTACGGTGAAACAGGTGCTCGGCCAGTCTGTCTTTGCATCCGTTTACCTCGTCGAGCACTCGATCCTGGGCTTCGGGGCATTGCTCAAAGTGGAGAGCACTCCCGATGCTGTCGCAGGCGAAGCCTCGGCTCTTGCGCTGTTGCACTCACCACACGTCCCGCTCCTCTACACCACCGGTGAGCTCGACGACGGTTCCGGTAAGCTGGGGTATCTCGTCTACGAGCTGATCGAGGGGACGTCGTTGGCTCAAACGCTGCGGTTGGAGCGGCGGCTCGAGCCGAGCATGGCGCTGCGCATGGCTCTGCAGATGCTGGTGGCACTCGGAGACGCGCACCGCCAAGGGTTGGTGCACGGAGACGTGAAGCCAGACAACATCCTTTTGGCCGAGCCCGCTCATGGCACGGACCGATTCGTGCTCCAAGAGTTTGGTAGCGGTCGGACGTCGTCACCGCCGCGCTCGGGCGTGATGGCCAAGGTCGTCAACTCGCCGAAGTACACGGCTCCGGAGGTCAAGCAGGGTATGGCGCCGACCCCTGCCTCAGACTTGTTCGCTTTGGGGTGTGTATTGTTCGAGGCTTTGTCGGGCGAACACCCGAGTTGGGACGAAGGAGGGCGCCTCGTGAGGCAGCTTGCGGAGATCGTTCCGGCTCACCCCGACTTGAGCCGCATCTTGACGAAATCGATGGCGGCAGAGCCCAGCGCGCGTTTCGAGACGGCGCAAGACTTCGCAACCGTGCTGTTGGCTCTCGACGTCGACGAGGTGGTCTCGTTCGGGGTCGCGGAGACCACGATCTGCAAGGGGCCAGCCGAGACCGTAGACACCGTGGACATGACCCAGCCACGCATGGACCTACCTTTGCCGGAGTCCGTGCGGCATCGGCTTGCAGGCGTGAGCAAGCCGGTGTTGTTGTCCACGCATCGCCCAAGGGTTTGGGTATTTGGAGGAGATCCCGCCATCGACCAACCGCAGATCGAGGTCGCCGTGGGCACGCTCCTCGAACGCTACGACGTGATGGTGCTCGACGCGCCACAGCGCGAGCAGTGGCTGGGCCACGTCGGTGACTTGGAGCTGCCGTGGGTCGTGGTTTTCGGTGATCTGCATACCTTGGTCGAAGAACCGCTCCTGCACGAGCTCTCCCTGCGTGGTGAGACGGCGCGGGTGTTGGTGTCGACCCACGAGAATGTCGAGATGCTTTCGGCTTCGGTAAACGCGGCCGGTCTCGACGGCCAAGTCCACATCGCGGACCGCGCCGACGCTCTCGTGACGATGATCGACGTCATGATCGAGCGCGTGCGCGGTACCCGTATCCAATACGACGGACTACGCCTAGCGGTCGCGGACGCCCAAGCGGACATCGAACAACTCCACCAGACCTTCGAGCGCAGGAGCGCCTAACGAGCGAGCAAACGATGCAATCGGCTCCCGAACATCCATTTACGGACCTGCAACCAGCACAGACGCTCGATTGCCGCGGTATGCCTTGTCCGGCACCGATACTGGAGCTGTCGAAAGCCGCCAGAAACTACGGCAAACAGGTGACCGTCATCGAGCTGATCGCCGATGACGCAGAGTTTCCGAACGACCTACGGGCTTGGTGTCGAGCCTCCAAGAATACATTGATCAATCTGCTCGAAGACGATGGGCTGTTTGTGGCTCACGTCGGACTGAACATCCGCGGTGAGGAGAGGGCTCCCTCCAGTGGTCCACGGACCGTGGCGCACGGACAAAAGGTCAGTGCGCTCCAGGCGAGCAGAGACGAGGTACGGACGTCGATCGACCTGCCCAGCGTACCGAGTTCGCGCGGGCAACAAGCCATTCACCGCCTCGATTGCCGTGGGATGTCTTCACCCACTCCGATTCTGGCCGTCGCCAAGAAGGCCCAATTGCTGGCGCGGCAGACGGCCATCCTCGAGATCTTGGCAACGGACCCTCAGTTCCCCACCGATCTCGAGGCGTGGTGCCGGGCTTCCAAGGCTCAGCTCGCTTGCGTCGAACGCATCGAAGGTGAAATCCGAGCCATAGTCGCACTGGGTGACGTGCCCTCCGACGCGATCGCTCAGGTTGCGGCACCCGTCGCGCGTGAGCCCGCGCGCAGCGGGGCTTCGGTCGCACTTCTGCCGCCGATGCCGCCCCCTGTCGCGGCGCCTCGCTCTGCGCCCACGCTCGTGGCGCTGTCCGGTGCACAGCGGGCAGAGCTCTCTCGCGACGTGACCAACGTCGGCGCCATGGGAGCGGTCGCGCCCGCCAACGACGTCTCGCCGCCTCTGGCGCCTCGGGAGAACAGGTGTACGTTGTTGATAAACAAGAACGACGTGGGATCGTTCGTTGCGGCAATGGACTACGCGTCGATGGCCGCTGCCGCTGGTATGGAAGCCAATGTGTTTTTGTCGTTCGGGGCTGTACACCTTTTGCGGTTACTCACCCTGCAGGGGACACACGAGGGCAGTGTCTCGCGGTTTCTCGCGCGCAGACGGAAGCGCAACTTGTACGAGTGGCTGACTTCGTCCGAACAGCGGCGGGTTCGGCTCTTCGTGTGCACTGGCAGTTTGCTCGACGAGGGATTGACGGCGCAGGACATAACCGCGCTGCCCAACGTGCAGTTTGCCGAAGGTGCCATCTTCGTGGACCTGTCGCGTCGCTCGGCGATGACGATGGTGTTCTGACACTAGGGACAGGTAGTCGAGGTTATCGCGTAAATGTCATCCATCGGAAGTCTACATCGGATCCTCGAGCTCGGACGCGGCGGGATGGCCAGAGTCTGGCTCGCGATGAGCACGGGCGTGAACGGGTTTCGCAAGTTGGTCGTGGTCAAGCAGCTGCGGCCCGAATACGCGACGGACGAACGCGTTCGCGCGATGTTCCTGGAAGAGGCGCGCCTCGCCGCCAAGCTCAATCACCCGAACACGGTGCAGACGCTCGAGGTCGCGGAGCAAGCCGGGGAGTACTTCATCATCATGGAGTATCTCGATGGCCAACCCCTGGACGCCATTTTGCGTCAGGGCTCGCTGCCGATGGGCGCGCTATTGGCGGTATTGGCCGACGTATGCGCGGGTCTGCACCACGCCCACGAACTTCGCGACCTCGACGGTACCGAGCTCCGCGTCGTGCATCGCGACGTGAGCCCCCAGAACGTGTTCGTCACGTACACGGGCCAGATTAAGGTGGTGGATTTCGGGATCGCGAAGTCGATGGCAGGTTCGAGCGTCTCACAGGCCGGTGAAATCAAGGGTAAGGCCAACTACATGGCACCGGAGCAGGCTCTCGGCATGTCCGTCGATCGTCGGGCGGACATCTTTTCGGTCGGCGTGATGTTGTACGCTGCCCTTTCGGGCCGTCGGTTGTGGGAAGGTGTACCCGAGAGCAAGGTGCTCGAGCGACTGCGACTCGGCGACGTGCCGAAGTTGGTGCCGCGCGCATCCACGGTCAACGCGCCCGCTGCCGAGTTGATGGCGATTTGCAACAAGTGCATCGCGGCGGCTGCTCGCGACCGCTACGAAACGGCGCTCCAGGTCCAAGTCGCCATCGAGGAGTTCGCAAAGAAGAACGGCGGCATGTTCTCCCGCGGGGAGCTCGGTGTTTACCTGTGTCGAGCTTTCGAAGAGCACCGCGCGCGCAGGCAGTCGGTGATAGAGGAGAAAGTGCGTTCGCTGGCGGACGGGACGCTGCTCTCCAACTCGGTCAAACGCCACCCGTCGACGCCGCCCAAGGTCGCGAACGTCAAGATCGCCGGCAAGTTGAGACCGGCGCCGCCTCCTCAGCGTCGCAGCGAGAGCAGCCACGGCGACAGCAGTCAGGACCTGACGGCCGTCGCGCCACTTCCCGTGTCCGCTCGGGCGCAATCCGCTCCGGCGTTCGTCGCCACTGCGGATTCGGTGTCTCACGCGCAGAAGACTGCCGGGGCGGAAGACGCCAGCGAAGAGCGCATGTCGCGCGTGCCCACCGAGCGTCCCCCCGCCGACAGCCAGAATCTGGCCGCGGCTGCGGTTGCCCAGAAGCCCGCGGCCAACGCGAAGCAAGCAGCAAAAGGGACGTGGCGCATGCCCGAACCTTACAAGCTGGTCACCAGGTTGTCGCAATCGGCTTTGATCTTCGAGGCCAAGGACATGACGACGAAAAGGGGCGTCACCGTCCAATTGCTCAAGGGCGCCCTGAGCGAAGAGCAGCTCAGCGCCCGTTATGGCGCGGCGGCGCGACTGCGTCACCCCAACACGGTGCGGTTGGTGGACGTAGGCAGTATCGAGACGCCGGTTCCCGTGACCTATATCGTGCGTGAAAACGTCGTGGGCAAGAGCCTCGCCTCGCAGCTCGAGTTGGGCCCGTTGGATCCGGTCGTCGCGTTGCGTATCGGAGTGGGGGTGCTCGAGTCTCTGGCCGACGCGCATGCCCGGGGCGTCATCCACGGACGTCTCACGCCGGGTCACGTTCTGCTCGAAGACCGAGATGACGACGGTCAACACGTAAAGGTCCTCGGCTATTGGCCGTCGACCGTCGCGGTGCGCAAGCAGGAGGACGAGCTGTTCCAGCCGCCGAGCGCCGAGGAACGAGCGACGCCATCTGGAGACTTGTACGCCGTCGCGCAGATCCTCCACGTGTGTCTCACTGGCGCCGCTCACGTCGCCGGAAACCCCGTCATACTGGACGACCCACGCATGGAAATGCTGCTCGCCCGGGCTCTCGAACGCGACGCCAACCACGGATTTCAGTCGGCCGACGCAATGCTCGAGGCGATACGACGCGTTGACTGGACATGTCCCACCGAAGGCGTCGTGCTGGCGCGTGACCGCTACCTGTACAAAGCAGTGCCATCGCGCAGCGACAAGCGCCTGCCGGTCTCGCGCAACGAACTGCTCTCGCGTCGCCCCGTCTCGGTTTGGGTGTTCGACGGCGATCCAACGTTGGGGCGCTCTCGGGTGCTCGACGCTCTGGGCGAGGTGAGCGGCCAAATGGAAGTGCGCCACCTCGGTGAGGCCGACCGTGAGTTGGCTCTCGAAGAACTGCAGAGCGGCAAGGTGACGGCGCCCTGGATTGTGGTCTTCGGCACCCTGCATGTCGTTCTCGAGGACCCGCTCCTGCGATTGCTCAGAACGACGCCAGAAACGACACGCGTGCTGGTGTCCCCCGAAGAGGACTACGAGCTGCTGCACAGGGCCGTCAACGAAGTCGGTCTGGATGCTCAGCTGTTCGAGTTCGCCGAAAAGGAAGAAGTGCTTGCGGCGCTCGATAGGGCCGTCGGACGCACCCGTTGCTTGAGCGAAGGTTACGACGCCATTCGCCTTCAGCTCCGCCGTTCCCGTGACGAGCTCGGTCAGCGCAGCCGCGAGTTCACGGCAACCGACACCGTCAACTAACCAAAAGTCCTGTGATCTCGCCCCGGTCCATGCCCCGCGCTGGTTCTCCCGGGCCGGTCTGATTGGCCCGAAATTCAAGTATTTTTAGGTGTGGCCGATCATCCTCCCAAGCGCAATGGCGGCCTTTCGTCCTCACATTCTCATCGTGGATGACACGCCACGGTTGCGCGCGATGGTGAGGGCCGAATTCGAAGGCATGGACGTCACCATCGAGGAGGCCGAGGACGGGGTCGACGCGCTGAAGAAGGTGCACGGTCGGCGCCCAGACTTGATCACGCTAGACGTCGAGATGCCGCGTCTGGATGGTCATGGATTGTGTCGCACATTGACCCAGCGGGAGAGCACCTTCGGCATCCCAATCATCATGATCTCGGCGTTGCAGTCGGAGGCCGCAAGACTGCAAGCGCTGGAGTCGGGCGCCGTCGACTACTTCGTAAAGCCGTTTCCTCCGGGCACGCTGCGCAAGTTGGCCGAGGGCCTGTTTGCCGCCCAAGCCGAGAACCGCTCCAAGCGCATCTTTTCGATTGACCAGGATCCAGCTGCCGTCGCGCGCCTCGATGACATGCTCCGAAAACACGGCTATCAGCACCGTGGTTTCACGTCGACCGACTTGCTCTGTGAGACACTGCGGCAAGAAGCGTGTGACCTGCTGCTGCTCGACTTTCAGTTGCCCGAACAAGGTAGCCTTCGCATCGTTCAGGAGCTGCGCAACAACCCGACCGGTTTGCATTCACGAGTGATAGCGACGACGCCGGCGAACGGGCGTCGCGAACTCATGAGCGCCTACAACTGCGGCGCGGACGACATCATCGTCAAGCCGTTCTTCCTCGAGGAGCTGCTCGCCCGGGCCGAGCGGCAATTCAAGTTGTTCAAGGAGGAGAGCGCACTGCGCGAGTTGGCCACGATTGATCCGCTGACGCGCCTCATCAACCGCGGTGAGCTGACGCGCCGCGCGGAGGTCGAGGTTCGACAGGCCACGCGCAACAAGCAGACGCTTGGCGTCGCCATGCTCGACGTCGACCACTTCAAGCGCGTGAACGACACCTTCGGTCACGGCTGCGGCGATCAAGTGCTGCGTACAGTGGCTGCGGTCGCACGCGAGAGCGTGCGCGGCACCGACGTGGTGGGACGATTCGGCGGAGAAGAGCTCGTAATCTTGCTGCCCGCAACCACTCCACAAGGTGTACATCTCGTCCTGGAGCGCCTGCGCCGCCGGATTGAGAAGCTGACGATCGCCTCCGACAACGGCAACATCCGGGTCACGGTGAGCATGGGAGCGCAAGTGTGGACTCCCCAGCAACTAGCCGAGATGCCCGACCTGGCGACGTTGGTCACGCGCGCCGACGAGGCGATGTACGAGGCCAAACACCAAGGTCGCAATCGCGTGGTGATGGCGGGGGGTAACCCGGACCCACGCGACGAGCCCGTAGACGTACGCAAGGCCGTCTGAGCCCAACCGATCACACGGCGCGGAAGCTGACCAAGATCTCCGGCACGTCGCCGCGGTGCGTCTTCTTGGAGTTGATGGGCCGCGCAACCATGATCTTTTGCAAGTGCCACTTGTTGTACAACTTGCGCGTCAACGGCGTATCCGAATTCGAAAGCACGACGCTCACGCCTCGATCCGCGAGTCTACCGAACAAATCCGCCAACCGCTGGTGGTGGACCTCGTCGAAAGCTTCATGATGATAGGCCGTGAAATTCGAGGTCTTCGACAGCGGAACGTACGGTGGATCGAAGTATACCGCGTCGCCCGACTTGGCGCGCGTGCACGCCGTTTCGAAGTCCTTCACCTCGAGTTTTACCGATTTGAGCAATGCCGCTGCCTGGGTGAGACGAGGTTCATCACAAATCGTCGGGTTCGTGTGGCGTCCGAAGGGG
>CBINDO010000157.1:0-18203 GCA_966249405.1 uncultured bacterium
AAGCCGAAGCGACCACTGCGTTGACCCAACAACTGATCGATGCGTACACCACGAGCGACGGAGGCGGCGTCGCCAGTGGCGGCTTCATCTTCGAATGGGCGGACGAATGGTGGAAGGCTGGCGACCCAGCGACCCACGACAACGGCGGTGCGGCGCCCGGCGGGGGGCCCTACCCCGACGGCACGTTCAACGAAGAATGGTGGGGCATCGTCGACATCGACCGGACGCCGCGCCCGGCGTACGAGGCGCTCAAGGCACTGTATCTATAGAGCCGCTTCGCAAACTCCATAGAGCCGCTTCGCGAAACCCCAATAGCCGCTTCGCGGACCTCGGCAGGTTGGCTTCGCGCCCGCTCTCAGAGGCCGGACACTTGCTTCAACTCGGGCGGACACTCGACTTGCTTGTAGTGCATCGTCGGGTTGTCCGCCAACGCGAACCACTCCACGAACCACGAGCAGCCCTTGTGGAGGTCGGGCTTGTCGCTGAACACTCGGTCGCACCAGTCTCGCGCGCATTGACGCGCCGGCTCGTATTCGAAGTCGTGCTCCTTCTGGCACGCCAAGAAGAATCCGCCGTACGTCTCACCGAGATCCGCGCCCCCCCACTGACTGGAGCAGGCGTTGAACTCGCCAACCCCTCCGCCGGGGACCAGGAGATCGAACTGGCCGGCTTCGATGCCGCCGGTGTTGATCACCTGCACGATCATCGACTTACCCTTGAGCGACTGCGAGCCGAAGTCGTGACCGGTCTCGGGTTTGGGATTCTTCGACTCACCAGTGAAGTCCAACTGGAAGCAGGTGCCGCATCCCACGCCGTTGTGCGCGGCGAACGCGTACGCGATGTTGTCGCCGTTGGTTATCGGCACGAAGTTCCAACACATGTGCGCGGGGCCGCCCTGGCAAGCGCTCGACGCGTCATGGTTGCCGCCCATGTCGTTGTTGTTGATATCACAACTGGACACGGGGTTGCTTGCGTTACCGGGCCAGCCGCAATGCGGCTTGCAGCAGTCCCAGTACCGAGTCGTGAAGCCGGCCTCGCCGCCTTCGATGGGGGGCAACTTCGGCCCTTGATTCATCACGGGTGGCGTGGGGGGCGGAGGCGTAGACGTCCCGCTCGATTGCGGTTCGCAGCTGTAGGCCGGCTGAACCACCATGTCTTCCGTACAACGCCCGCAACTGCGGTCGCACACGTGGCGCTCCAACATCCAACTTTCGTCGCAGGTTCCCCACTCCACCCACTGTGAACACGGCGTCTGCGGTTCATCGGTGTTGAGATCGTCGGTGCAAGGCACGACCACGGGCTCGGGCGGGATGCATTCCTCGCTCACTTCGCCGCTCGAACCCGAACTCGCTTTGGCGCCGTCGGAACCGGTCCCGTCCGGCTCCGCGGAAGTGGGCGTGGGCGACGGTGTTTGACCCGTCGAGGGGGTGGTGCTGGTTGGCGTCACCGCGGTCGGCGTCACGTTGCCCGGCGGAGTTACCGAGGCGGGAGGCGTTGGTGCAACCGGTGTCGTAGCCCCAGGAGTGAGCGCCTCGATGGTCTCGCCTTTCGTCTGCCCGCGCTGAGAACACGCAGCGGCGACCAAAAAGAAAAGTGCGGTATTGGTGACGATCGTGGTTCGCACGGGAAACTCCTGATGAGATGGGGGCGGTCGCGTAAACCCGCCGGACGACACCGGCCGACGTTCGCAATGCCGAAACAGAGGCGCACTCGGTCGTGCCGGGTGCGTGTTCACACACACGATCCCTCAAGCGAGACCAGGAGTCCAACGCTCCTCGACGGCCAATGCCGCCAGGTCCACGGCTGTGGAAAGTTTCCACGGCAAAGGATCCGAGGGGGACGCCGGAGCTCGCAGCAACTGGCTCCACGCCCGAAACGATCCGAGGCCACCTGGCTACGCTTGGAGAAAGACACCGTTGGAGGAGTTTCTTCTGAGCTCTCTTGCGCGCCTGGAGCAACGCGTTCGTCGAACCAGCTGTGTTAGCGTTCGGGCCATGACCAGTTCGAAACCGGTAGTTTGGGGTGTGCTCGGCGCTAGCCACTTCGCGAGGATGGCGGCCATCCCGGGGATGCAACGAGCGCCGCTGGTGTCGGTTCGGGCGGTGGCGTCACGGTCGCTCGACAAGGCGAAGGAGTTCGCCGACTCGTGCGGCGTGCCGATCGCCTACGGCAGCTACGAGCAGCTACTCGCCGATCCAGAGATCGAAGCCGTCTACAATCCGCTGCCGAACCACTTGCACGTCGACTGGTCGATAGCGGCGTTGCGTGCCGGCAAACACGTGTTGTGCGAAAAACCGATCGCGCTCGACGGCCAGCAAGCGCAACGGCTGGCCGCAGTTTCCAGCGAGACGAACAAGCTCGTAGTCGAGGGCTTCATGGTTCACTACCACCCGCAATGGGAGCTCGTGAAGTCCCTGGTGGAGGGCGGGCGCATCGGACAGCCACGCGCGGTCCAAGCCGCGTTCTCCTACAGCAATCATGACCCGACCAACATTCGCAACCTGAAGGACGCGGGCGGCGGCGCTCTCTACGACATCGGTGTCTACGCGATCACGACGGCACGTCTAGTGTTTGGTAATGAACCGCGCCGCGTCGCGGCGGTGTTCGCGCTCGATCCGGTCACCGGTTGCGACCGCTTGACCTCTGCGCTGATGGATTTCGGTGTCGGACAAGCCAACTTCGTGGTCGGCACGCAACACGTCCCGTACCAACGGGTGCATGTGTTCGGCGACCGCGGCCACATCGAAGTACCGATCCCATTCAACGCGCCGTACGACCGCCCGTGCAAGGTGTACGTCGACGATGGCTTTGCCGGGGCTCCAAACTTCACCGTCGCGCAGGATTCCGACGATCGGCGCGAGGTCCACACCGTACCGGCGACGAATCACTACACGCGCCAGTGGCAAGTGGTATCGGAGGCCATCCGTGGGCTCGGACGCGTGCGCTACGACATCGAGAGCTCTACGAAGAACATGCGCGTGGTCGACGCCATGCTGCGAGCTGCCCAATCGAACCGTTGGGAAGACGTGTGACGCGGTTCCTCCTCTAGAGAAAGGCTAGGCACATGTGGACCTTGGAGAAGACGGAGCTCGCCTCCGATACGCAACGATACACGGTAGAGGCAGAAGGCAAACGCCTCACGGTCGCCGACTGGCTCACTTGCCTGAAAACCGACGCGACGTTTCGTCGCTTCTTCAACGAAGCGCTCGCCGATAACCCTTGGCCGGCCTACTTCTTCGAAACTCCGCCGCTCACCCTGGCTGGCTCGCGCCAACCCGTCGAATGGGTCTTGGTAGAAGCCTCCGCGCTCGATCGCATGCGTCCGGACCAACACGCTTTCGAGGAGCACTTCGTCGGTGAGGCGCTGGCCGTTGCCTTCACGAACCTAGGAGGCGACGCGCGGCTCGTGGCTCCCACGCCGCGTGCCCGGAGCGAAACGTATTTGCACTTGGCCAGGTTCGTTCGCGAGGCACCGCTGGCTCAGCGAGACGCGTTTTGGAGTCTGGTCGCGACGACGGTGATGGACACTTCGAGCGCGTCACCGATGTGGCTGAGTACCTCGGGCTTGGGCGTGGGCTGGTTGCACATGCGATTGGACAAGCGCCCCAAATACTACAATCACGACGCGTACACTCGCGTGTAGCCTCGTTCAGCCGACGTGTCGCGTCGTCGACGCAATGGCGTGAGTTAGTGAACGGACGTGCGTAAGCCCACACGGCCAGGGCGACCGTGTGGGCTTTCCAATCCACTCCCTGCAATCACTTCAGTCGAGGTGACGCACCGCGACGCCATGGCCGTCGGCACGCTCGACGCCGCCCGTGTCGACGTTGCTGATCGGCGCCAACCCTCGCACGGCAATGTCTCGCCCGTCTTGTAGCAGCTCGATCACGAGCAGGCCCGGCGTGGAGCCGGTCGAGGCGTGCGGGTCACCCGAAAGAGGGTTCGGACCGCGCAGCGACGCATACAGATACTTGCCATCGGTAGCGCGCCCCACCAGGTCGGGCGTGGGGTCTGAAGAGAACACCGAGAGCAAGTTCTCGGTCTTTACGTACTCCGCGGTAGACGTGTCGTAGATCTCTACGACATTAGCGGCACGATCGAAGAAGTAGACGTACTTCTCCTGCTTGGACCACGACCCGCCATGCGCGTCGCGGGGCTTGCGATCGTCGTGAGACACGACTTCTGGTTCAGGAAAGTTGACCGGATTACCGGCGTTGTAAAGCGACGGACCGCCTTGCGGCAAACGATACAGGAACCAACCGTCGGGATTGGCCGGATTGCCGCCGCCACCATTGCCGAACACCCAATTGCCGGCGGCGACGAACCCACATCCGTCACGCGGAATGTGCTCGGCATCGTATTCGGCGATGATCGACATCGGCGTCGTGAACGGGTCGACGGCGAGCATCCCTCCACCGCGCAGTGAAACGTACGCCGGATAACCAGAAGGGGGCACGAAGGGACAGATTGGGGCGTTGTCCGGGCGCAGCGTCGGATCTTGGCAGGGCTGACCGTTTGGAGTCGTACAGGTCGCCAAGTTCAGAGTCGCGGCCGGATTTTGCGAGAAAGTATTGGTCGCGAAGTCCGTCGTGATGCGCTCGAACTTCTTGCCGTTCTGGTTGGCGACGATCACGTAGCTATCGTCAGGCGCCACCCAAACTGCGTGAGCTTGGCGCGCGCCATTGAAGCCCACTTCCGTCCGGAAGCACTGTACGGGCGCCCGCGTCTCACCATCGAAGATCACGACGTGACCCGACGCGACGAACGCGAGTACCGCGTGTGAGCTCGTGCTGTTGAACGTCAGCATGTGTGGCCGCGTCGGCGCTGCGTTGGTTTGCGCCAAACACAATGCCGTCGTTGCGCCGCCCAAGTCCACGACTTCGGCCGGCGCGGTCCCGGCATCCTGCCGCAACGGTTCGTCTTGATAGATGTAGATCTTGCCGCCGAACGTCGTGCCAGTGTTGTTGGACTGATCGACCAGCCATACCTCGTGACGAAATTGGTTCGCTACTTTCCAATAGTTGCCGTTCTGCGGTGGGACACTCTCCACCGGAGGTGGCACGTAGTCTTCCCCCGATCCCCCAGGCTCCCCGTGGTCGGCAAACGCCGGTACGCCCCATATTACAGCAACGAACAACCCAACTCCCCCGCCCACGCGGAGAAGTGTTCTACCCTTGGCTCCCATAGAATCACTCCTGATTGGTTGGAGACGCAGCACTACTCCAACTACGACCAAGGTAGAAGCTCGACGGTACCCGACGCCTCAGTTTGCTGCGGTAAAGTAACCGTGGAGCTTCGGCCGTGCGAAAGACGCCTACACGGAGCAGCGCGCGAGTGCCCAAAGCAAACGCGCAGTTTCGGCCCGAAGCGCGAATCTGCCGTTCGCTCCGACACGGCCGCTCAGTTCGGCACCGCAGTTGACTCGCCCACTTCGAAACACGGTGCGAAGAGCTCCGCTATGGGGTCCCTGACTTCGGCGCCAGCGTCGCCGCCCGCATCGACGGGTTCGGGGGGCGGGCTCGTGTTCCCGACGTCGGGCCCGGACGTGGGCAGTAGCAATCGGCCGAGATCGTCGCTAGTGAACACAAACGCCGTCCAGCAGATTGTCTCACAGGGCTGAACCAGCAACGGACAGCCCTCTGCGGGTGCGATCGCCGGGTCGTCCCCGACCGCACCCTCCGTCAGAACGGTTTGATACCCCCGACAAAGCGCGAGACACTGACCAAACCCAGGAGCTTCGCACTCGAACAGCGCGTCGCGCTCGCTTCGGCACGCCTCTTTGTCGACGCGTTGTCTATCTCCGAACGACGACTGAGACCCCGGCGGGGCGCACATGAACGCATCCGGTTCCAGCTCCTGATAGCACTCCAAGAGTTGCTCTTGAAGCGGGAAGCAATCCTCGGAGGCCTTCGTGAGCTCACAATCTCGAACACAGCTGGCGGGCCCTTCCGCGCAGTCGCTGGGGTGGCGCAATGCCGCGCACCACTCGTCGCAAAAAGTAGGTTCGCTCGAGTAGTCGCCTTCACAGCCACCGGCGGCGAACCCCAACGCGCCGACGAGGGACACGAGGCGCAGGCTCACGCCTCTGGACAGCCGTCCGTCGCGGAAAAAAACCGCAAAAGTCCGAGGCAGGCTCGGCGATGCTTGATACGGTTCGTCGGCTCGAATGCGCACGGCTGCAACTCTATCAACAACGTTGGTCTTGTGCTCGTTATCCAGCGCGATGGCGATGAAATCGTGGGGCCAAGTCCCGCTGACCCCCCGCCGGAGCGAAGAATCTACGGCTACCGTGCCGCCGTCAGGGGCGGACGGGCCGACAGGCGCTCCGTCGGCGGCTGCGCCGCCGCTCGCCGACCAGTCGAGGAGCAACGCTCCCCAAGTCCAACCACCGCGGCCGCTCGTGCCCTTGAGCGTGCCTTACCCGCCGACCGCAACCGGTGAACACCGAGTGATGCTGCAGCTCGTCATCGACACGAGCGGCAAAGTATCCAAAGCGGAAGTGGTCTCGGGAGACGAGCCTTTTGCGTCGGTCGCCGTCTCGGCGAGCAGCGGCTGGATCTTCACTCCGGCGGTCCGCCAAGGCGTGCGCCTGCCCGCGCGGATCCAGCTCGAGGTGCAGTTTTCACCGCCGGATCCAGAAGCGCCGAGCCCCGCCGAGCTGGAGGCCACGGTCGCACCGGCTGGTAGCTCGCTGCAGCCTGCCGGTCCACCGCCGGAGGCCGGTCCCATCGAGGTTACCGTGGTCGGAGAACACCCTCCAGACGTGAAACGGCTAGGGCGGGCGGAGGTGAGACAAATGCCGGGCGCCTTCGGTGATCCGTTCCGCGCCATAGAAGCGCTCCCTGGCGTCACCCCGATCGCCTCTGGGCTTCCGTATTTCTTCATTCGGGGGGCGCCGCCAGGCAACGTCGGCTACTTTTTCGACCAGATTCCGGTACCGCTGCTGTTCCACGCGGCGTTGGGTCCCGGGGTGATCCATCCTGCGTTCATCGAGAGCGTCAACCTGTATGCGGGCGCCTACCCGGCTCACTATGGACGCTACGCTGGCGGCATCGTCGAAGGCCAAGCAGCCAACCCCGAATACAAGCTGCGCGCCGAGGCGACGCTGCGAATCGTAGATGCCGGCGGGTTCGTGGAGGTGCCGTTCAACCAGGGCCGCGGCAGCCTCATGGTTGGCGGCCGCTACTCCTATACGGGCCTAATCGTCTCACTGCTCGCCCCCGAGGTGAACCTCGGCTACTGGGACTACCAAACAAAGGGCACTACCGCCTTGCCCAACGGGGACGAACTTTCACTGTTCGCGTTTGGCTCTCACGACTTCGTCCAGGCAGTCGACGACAAGGGCAACACCGTCAATGTCATCGATCTGACCTTTCATCGTGCGCAAGCCAAGTATCGACGCATCATCGACGCGAAGAACACGCTCGACATCTCCGTCCAAGGCGGGCTCGACCGTACTGGCCTGGGCGGCGAGGATGCGGACGAGGAGCCCCCCGCGGACGTGCGAGGGCGGCTCTTGGGCGCACGCTTGGACTTCGTGAGCCGTCTCACCCCGACGTTGACCCTGCGGGCCGGCGTCGACACGATTTGGACGCGGTCGAAGATTGAATTGAATACGGACGACGACGATGACGGCGATACGGACCCGGGAGGCGGTCCTAGGCCGACGATCTCCCCTCGCGACTTCTACGCTGGCGCGCAGTCGCCGGTGCCGGGTTTTCCTTCCGAGGTCCTGGTTCCGCTCCAAGAGGCGCGCGAGCAGGAGGCCGAACGAACCGTCGACGAACAGTTGTTCTCTCGCGATGACGTCGTGAGTGGCGCCTGGCTCGGTGTCTCCTTCAAACCGACGTCGAACGTCACCGTGACGCCTGGCCTGCGCTTCGACGCCTACAACAACGGCGGCGAATGGACGGCATCGGTCGATCCGCGTCTCACCGCCCGCTACGAACTGACGCCGAAGTGGGCGATGATCCACACCGTGGGGCTGGCACATCAACCCCCGAGCCTGCCCGTGCCCGTGCCGGGCTTCACCCCTTCGGCAAGCGCGGGGTTACAAACCGCAGTTCAAAGCAGCGCCGGCACGGAGCTGACTCTGCCCGAAAAGTTGTTCGCGTCCGTCACGGCGTTCCAGAACGTCACTTTGAACTCGACCGATGTGCTCAGCACCGCCACCACGCAAGTTGCTGCCCCGGAAACCCAACCGTTCTCCGATCGCACGACGGCTCACGCGTACGGCTTCGAGTTCTACCTGAGGCGGTCACTTGCCGAACGTTTGGGCGGGTTCATCTCCTACACCTGGTCGAGATCGTGGCGGAGCGTCGATTACGCCAACGCCGCCGCCGGCTTCGACCGGAGACACGTTTTGAACCTGGCGCTGGCATTCGACTTGGGCGCCAACTGGCGATTGGGTAGCCGATTCGTGACTTATAGCGGTGTGCCCGCCCAGGTTGCGTACGCATCGGCGCTGAAGTATCCGCCACGCGCGCCGTGGTACTACCGTGTCGATTGGCGGTTGGAGAAGCGCTGGTTGTTGGGTGACGATGGGGCGTGGTTGGCCGCGATTGCCGAAGTGGTCAACACGACTCTCAACCGCGAGACGGTAACCTCGAGCTGCTATGCATTCGGTTGCGAAAACAACACGATTGGCCCCGTCACGATCCCGAGCCTCGGCCTGGAGGCGTCGTTCTGACCCCATCCAGCGAGCTCTGACGTAGACGCGCCGGGCGACCTTTTCCGTCGCGTCGTCGAATCGCGCGCCGGGCGACGGCCATCATCGAAACGAACAGCCCCCAGATGCTCTCGTTGCGTCGTGAGACCGCGACGCCCGGCGTCGCGCAGCCACAACTCGAAGCGGGCTCACCCGAGGCCCGGTCTCCAGAACCACTCGGCTCAATCGTAGCCGTTGTGCCCGTGCCGTTGGTTGGAACTGGCATCAGGGTAACACCGGATGCGACGGTGTTGATACTGGCGCCAGAAGATGTAGCCGGGCCGGACCCATTACTCTGAGAAGCAGTGCCCGTCCCGAGGGTCGACGTCGGGGAGTCTGACTCTACCCCGGAAGTTACCGCGCCAGGCCGCTCCGACGACCGTCCCGATTCGAGCTCCAGCTCGCTGGGGTCGTCGGCCGCGAGGCTCGACGCCTGACCGACGGACGACGCGACGTCGGCACTCGACACGACCCCGACATCGGTGTCGACGCCGAGTTCTTCGCGCAACACCGTCCCGTGTCGCAACCCCGATAATCCAGAGGGGGCTTCCTTGGTGCCCGACCAAGTGACGAGGTCCGGGCTATCGGCGTACAGAAATCCGCACCCGGAATAACAGTCCAAGAACATGCGCCACGTGCCGTCGTCGAGCTGAAACAGAGCAATGCCCTCTTTACCCGAGCCCCACCCCGCCCAGTCCTGCGTCCCCCGCCATTCCCAGGGCCCGTGTAAGCTCGGCGCGGTGGCGTATTCGATGAACTTCGTGGTCTCGTTCTTGGTGTAGGCGCGGTACGTCTCACCATCTCTGACAACGAAAGTATCGATGTAGTTGGGCCCAATTCCGATCGGTACTGGTGGCTCCCACTCGAGCAGAGTGTCGTTGGTCGCTTTGTAGTCGTACGAACGGAATTGACTGCCCTGGTCACCGATGTTCACGATCAGGTGCACCCCATCGTCGTCTTTGAACCACTCCGGCGCCCACGTGAACTTGACGTCAGCGACCCCCGCCGGCACCTCGGTGAGGAACGTCCAGTGGCTCAAGTCTTCGCTCGAAGCGATGCCGAACGTCGAAGAGTTGGTCGTCCAAGATTGCACGGTATAAGCGATGTAATACTTGCCGTCCGTGTGCTTCATTATCGTGGGATCACGAAGGACGTTGGTGGGTCCGCCATACTTCGTGTCCGCGAAGCGGGTGAAGTCGAGGCCATCACTGGACGTGAAGATGTGGAGCTTCTCCTCGGCCTCCGCGTCGCCGAGAAACGTCGCGAACACGTAACGGGTCGCCGCGGTCGCCGGCGAAGCGACGAGCAACCCCAACGCAGCCAAGGCGCCCGGATACGAGCGGCGCCATCGTGCAGCGGCCAGATGCCGGCGAATCGCTGGCTCACGCGTAGTCGTAGCGCGCTCTCGTTTCATCTAGGCAACCTATACCCAGCGGAAACCCAGGGCTCGCTCGAACGGTCTTCCCTACGATGGGAGAATGAGCGAGCCTGTCGTCATGCTGGAATTTGACGAAGCCCGCCGAAGATTGCTCGGGTTGGTCCTGCCGCTCGGCGCCGAACGCGTCGACTTGCGGAGCGCGAGCGGTCGTGTCCTCGCCGAGCCAGTGCGTTCACCGGTCGACCTTCCGAGCTTCGACAACAGCGCTATGGATGGCTACGCGGTGTGCCGCGGCGACCTGCCGGCCGAGCCCGTCGGCGCGGTCTTGCCGGTGGTGGGTGAGAGCCGAGCCGGCGTCGCTGGGCCGCCCCTCGACAAGGGATGCGCCCAACGTATCTTCACGGGCGCGCCATTGCCGGACCGGGCCGATACGGTCGTGATTCAAGAAAACGTCGAGCGCACGGGCAATTCAATCACACTTCGGTTCCCAGTAACCTACGGCGACCACGTTCGGCGCGTTGGCGAAGATGTCGCAAGAGGCGACGAAGTGTTGCCTAGCGGCGCGCGTTTGGGGCCATTCCAGTTGAGCTTGCTCGCATCGATGGATTGGACCACCGTCCACGTGAGACGTAGACCGCGGGTCGCGGTGCTGTGCACCGGGGACGAGCTGCGGCAGGCTGGCATGCCGATCGCGACCCCGGTACGGGGCATGTTACCCGAATCCAACGGCGTCGCGATTGCCGCGCTCGCCGAGTCGGTTGGGGCGACCGTGATGCTGCTGCCCATCGGTGAAGACCGCTTGGAGAGCCTAAAAGCCTGCCTCGACGACGCGCTGCGCGCGAGTGACGTGGTGGTTACGATCGGAGGCGTGAGCGTGGGCGACTACGACGTGGTCAACGCCGCCTTCGCGGCAGCCGGAGTGACGACGGAGTTTTGGAAAGTGCGCATCCGACCAGGCAAGCCGCTATCGGTCGGTCGCTGGAACGACACGCTCGTGCTGGGCTTGCCGGGAAACCCCGTGAGCGCACAGATCACCGCGACGCTGTTCCTCGTTCCCGTGCTGCGTCAGCTCCAAGGTGACGCCCGCCCCGTGCCGCCCTTCGTGAGACGTCGGTTGGTGCGCAACTTCTCGCAGAGCCCGGGGCGTCGTGGATTCTTCCGAGGTGTCGTCAACGGCGATGAAGTGTCTCTGCACGACAAACAAGGGTCGGGCTCGGTTGCTTCGATGGCTCACGCCAACGCGTTGGTCACCTTCGACGAATCGAGCACCGGAGCAAACGCAGGCGAGCCAGTCGATACGCTGCTGCTCGCCGACATCTGACCTGCGACCCACGACCAGAAGCCCATGAGACACCCGTGACCAGATTAGCCTTCGGTATCTTGGTGGGAGGCAAAGGTTCTCGCTTGGGCGGCGCGGCCAAAGGTTTGCTTCGACGGCGAGACGGTTCCACGATCGTGGACCACCTAGCGAAGCAGGCGCGGGGGACGGTACCCGACGCGCCCGTCTACTTGCTGGGGAACCGCAAGGAATACGACGTTGGGACATTGCCATCGTTGCCCGATGATCCGCCCGACGTGGGTCCGATCGGCGGACTCCGAGCGCTGCTCGCGTTGCCTGTCGACGAGGTGGTGTTGCTAGGCGGAGACTTGCCTCATTTGACTTCGGCGCTGCTCACTCGGCTGTGCGAGGTCGACGTCATCACGGCGGTAGCTGCCCAGACCGGCATGCCGCCACGGTGGGAGCCAATGTTGTCACGCTACCGAGTCGCCGCGGCGCGGCTGGTCGTAGATCAACAGCTAGAACGAGGTGAGTTGGGGTTATACCGTTTGCTCGATCGACTGAAGGCCTCGCCCTTGTTGGTCTCGGAGTTGGAAGCAGGTGAACTTGCGGACTGGGATACACCGGAGGATTTGCTTCGCTGAGCACTGAACGCCGCTGGCTCTTGGGTGCGTCAACCCAGACCAATCGTCACGCTCCAGGCTGGAAGTCGATCCAATACGGTCCGGCGGGTCCGTGTTCGCGCTTCCAAATCGGGATACGCGCCTTGACCCGATCGATGAGCAAACGGCACGCGTCGAATGCCTCGGCGCGGTGCGGGGCACTCGCCGCGCAAACGACCGCCAAGTCCCCTACCGCCAATTCACCGATGCGGTGGGTGCACGCGAGCAACGTGCCGGGGATCTCGCGCTGGATCTCGTCGATGATGCGGACAATCTCCTTCTCGGCCATGGAAACGTATGCTTCGTACTCGAGCTTGGTGATGTCGTTGCCCTGATTCGAGTTGCGAACGCGCCCAACGAACAAGGCTACGCCGCCCTGTGCGTCACTGCACACGGCGCGATACGCTTCGTCGATGCTCAGTGCGGTCGTGCGAATTGCGGCCAACGTCACGAGTTGCCTCCGCGGCTGAAGTCTCCGCTGCGGCCGCCCTGCTTTTCCAGCAACTGCGTGGGCCCGATCACCATCGCTTTGTCGACGCTCTTGAGCATGTCGTAGACGGTGAGCGCGGCCACGCTCACCCCCGTGAGAGCTTCCATCTCGACGCCGGTACGATCATTGGCCTGCACCGTCACGGCGATCCGCAACGTGCACGCCTCGCGGTCGACGTCGAAATCGACCGACACTTTGGTCAGAGCGAGCGTGTGACACAGGGGGATCAAGTCTGGGGTTTTCTTGGCGGCCTGGATGGCCGCTATCCGCGCGACGCCGAACACGTCCCCCTTGGGGCCGTCACCCTTCACCAACCGCTCCAGAGCGTCGGGAGACAACTTCACCCAGCTCTCTGCAGTCGCCGTGCGCTTCGTGACCGGCTTCTCACCGACGTTCACCATACGCACCCCGCCGCCTGGTTCGAGGTGATTGGAAATTGCCGACTGACCGACGATCTCTTGGTACGCTCGGTCCAAACGCTCTGGCCTTGCTTTGACCGCCACCTTATCGAGCACATAACGGTCGAGGGGCGAAAGCGCGCTCCAGGTGGCTTCTGGGATGGGTCGACTCGCGCCATAGGCAGTGCGCACAGCATCGGGGATCGCAGTGGCAGCAGGGTCGGTGCGTGGCTCGATCTCCGTCGTGGTCAACGCGCCTTCGCCGAGCCATCGCAACACGGCCGGCACGTCCACCACGGCCTCCGTGCCCAGCTCGGCCAAGTGCCTGCGCCAAGTTACCGGCTGCTGCTTCCAGTCCTGGAGTGACAACTTTCTACCGGCGTGGTCCAACGCTCGCCGCGCCGCCATCGGCAACAATTCCAAACCAGCATCCACTTCGTCCAAACGGTAAAGGCGCACGCGAACACCCTGCCCGATCTCCGCCGAAAAAGCACCGTGGTTGTAATCGGTCCGCTGCAGGCACGGCAAAATCACGCATTTCTCAGCAATTTCGGACACTTCCAAAAATCGTCAGCGGTCGCGACGGAACCGACGTCCCCATGCGTAGAAGAGGTTGAAAGGAGGGTTCCTCTCCGGAGCCCGATACCCACCATGAAGATCGCACGTTATTCCCTCATCGCTATTGCTCTTACCACTTCTACCGTTGCTCTGGCTCACGGCGGCCGAGCTTACTTGAAAAACGCGGACACGGACAACGACGGCAAGGTGACGAAAGTAGAAGCTCAAGCGGTCGCCGATGCCCGCTTCGCAGAAGTCGACGCCAACAAAGACGGCGTGATCTCCAAAGCCGAGGCGGACGCGATGGGCGACAAGTTCCGCGCCCAGTTCGCCAAGAAGGCGGAGGAACGCTTCGCGAGCAAGGACACCAACAAAGACGGCAAGCTGTCGCGAACCGAGGTGCCCAAGATGCCGGAGCCGATGTTCAAGAAGCTCGACGCGAACTCGGACGGGGCTCTGACCAAAGAAGAGTTTGCGGCGCGTGGTCCCAAACACGGCCATGCGAAGGCGAACGGCGGCCAGGACAAACATGGGCGCATGTTCGAGATGATGGATGCCAACAAAGACGGCACCGTCAGCAAGGCAGAAGCACAGTCTGCATCAGGTGAACATTTCACCCGGCTCGACCGTAACCAGGACGGCGCCATCACGCAGGACGAAATGCCCAAGGGTCCCCGTCACGGCCGCGGCGGGCACGGCCAGCATGGCAAGCGTGGCCCTGAGCACGCCAAACCTCGTCAGTAAACCCGAGTTTGATTCGATCGCGGCAAAGGCGCTATCATCGCCGATGCGTCTACAATAACGCCACGGCCCCCAGCCTTTGCTCATGACCAACCCGCCCGAGGATCACCTTCTGTTTCTGCAAATTGCGGAGGGTGATCCTCGGGCTTTTCGAGCATTGGTCGACAAACACGGCCCGCCATTGGTGACGTATCTGACCAGACTGACGAAGAATCAGCACGAGGCGGAAGAACTCGCTCAAGAGGTCTTCTTGCGCGTGTGGCAGCATGCCAGTGACTATCAATCATCGTACCGAGCCTCGACCTGGCTACACAGAATTGGCCACAACCTCGCCGTCGACCAACTGCGCAAACGCAAGCGCCTGACGGAAATGGACGATGACCTCGATGCCGCTCCGCCCTCTGAACGACCCAGCGCACTGCTCGAAAACAAACAGCGGCAGCTGTCGCTTCGAGCCGCTTTGGATGCGCTTCCGCTACGGCAGCGCACGGCGATGGTCCTCAAGTACGAGCAAGATTTTCCCAACCCCGAGATTGCCAACGTTCTCGACTTGAGCGTGGAAGCCGTAGAATCTTTACTCAACCGCGCCAAACGCCAATTGAAGGCCCTCTTGCACGGAGCCAGCGACCATGAATGACGATGACTTCAAAGCCGCGTTCCGCGCCCTCGACCCGGTCGAGCCCAGCGCGGAGTTCTTGCGCGCCGTGCGTTCGATTCCTCATCGCTACCCGCGTGCCGCCGCGCCAGCCGCGTCGCTGTGGCGTTTATTTGGTGCCCCCAATAGACTCTTCGCGTTGGGGCTCTCTGCGACGTGTGGCCTGTTCGTAGGATACTTGACGCTCGACGATGAAACGACGGACGACGAGCTGACGGCCTTCATGGAACTCGAGGTCGACGACACCGCTTTACCGAATGCGACCGAATTGGAGTGGGACGCGCCATGACCACGGACCTCGAAGTGACTTCACCCCCGGCGAACCAAAAGAAGCTACTGTACCTCCTGATCGGCTCGCTCGTCTTGAACGCGTTCTTGCTGGGCGTCATCTCCGTGCATGTGGTTTCGCGCCGCGCCGGCTTTGGTGGTCGCGGTCCGAACCGGCCCGACGTGGCGATGGACGCCATGGGGGAACGCGGGGGGCAGAGGTTGTTCAGGCAATTGGTTCGCGCCGCGGGCGGTCCGGGCGATCCGCGGGTACGTCAGTTGTGGTCGGGGCGACGTGGCCACTTGGGCGAAGTGAGAAAAGCGCTGTCCGCCTCGCGCGAACAGGTACTGGTCGCGCTAGAGCGCGAGCCCTTCGACAAACAAGAGCTCGAACGAGCGCTCGTGGCGGCAGAACAAGCGCGGCAACGCGCCGACCACGTCGCGACCGAAGGCGTGCTGGACCTCGCCGCGCAATTGACCCCGGAAGAGCGCAAGACGCTGCGCAGCGACACGAACACCCCGAACGGCGCTCGCGGGGGTCAACGTCGGTTCCGCGATTGACGGCTGGCGCCCGGCGCGGCCGTGCGCCAGCCAGAAACCGACGCCTAGACGAGGGTTTCGAGGCGGAAGCAAATCTCGACCAGCTCGTGTCGGCTTTTGCCGAGCCTCGCGCCGAACCTAAGGTAGAGTTGCACGGTGTCCGATCGGCCTCAGCTCATCTCCGCCCGCGCTTTGGTTCGGTCGGGCGGCGCTGCGCAAAGCGCGGAGTCCGTGCCCAGAACGAACGCCGATGCTGGGAGCGTCTCGCTCGCGACAGGCGCGCTGTTCGACCGCTTGGGCCGTCCGCTCCACGATCTGAGGCTGTCGGTCACCGATCGCTGCAACCTGCGTTGCAGCTATTGCATGCCGAAGGAAGTGTACGGCCCGGGGCACCCGTTCCTGCCACGCTCGGAGTTGTTGTCCTTCGAAGAGCTGCGGGACGTGGCCGCGGTGTTCGTGGGATACGGCGTGAAGAAGTTGCGCATCACCGGGGGCGAGCCCTTGCTGCGCGCGCAACTCCCCAAGCTGCTCGACCTGCTGGCGCCGCTGGGCGCCGAATTGGCTCTCACCACCAACGGCCTGCTGCTCGAACGGCATGCGGCCGACCTTCGCGCCGCCGGCCTCGACCGTGTCACGGTGAGCCTAGATGCGCTCGACGAGACGGTCTTCGAACGCATGAGCGGCACGACTGGGACCTCTCCGTCGATCGTGCTCGCTGGAATCGACGCCGCGGTGCGCGCCGGTTTGTCGGTGAAAGTGAACACCGTGGTTCGCCGTGGGGTGAACGAAACCGAGGTGCTGCCGCTCGTCGAGCACTTCAGGCAGCGCCAAATCCCGGTGCGCTTCATCGAATACATGGACGTCGGTTGCACGAACGGCTGGAGCACGCGCGACGTAGTACCATGGAGCGAGCTCCACGCGCTCGTGCACCGCAAGCATGCGCTCGTGGAGGTGCCGCCTGCCTACGCAGGCGAGGTCTCTCGACGTTATCGGTATGCGGACGGCCACGGTGAGGTGGGTTTCATCTCCAGCGTGACGAAGCCGTTTTGCGGTGACTGCAGCCGTGCGCGACTGAGCGCCAAGGGCACGCTGTACACCTGTCTGTTCGCATCCAGCGGGGTAGATCTGAAGGAGTCGCTCCGTCACGGTGGGACGCACGCGTTGGCGGCCATCGTCGAACGCGTGTGGCAGCAACGTTCCGACCGGTATTCGGAGCTCCGGGGCGGCGCCGCCACAACGGGCGCACGTATCGAGATGAGCTACATCGGAGGCTGACTTTTGCGCATGGGACCACAGGCACGGGTTGCGTTGATGGGTGTAGTTGCGCTGGGTGTGCTGGGCGTTTATCTGGCACAGAGAGAAGCCCCACAGCTCCCAGAGCACCGCAATCAGCCCCCACTCTCCCACCAGACCGATCGAGGAGTTCCGACCTCGGATCCAGCGACGAGCGCTGCCGACACGCCTACGGCCGTCGCGTCGGTCACCCAAGTGCCGCCGCAACCCGAACCTCCAGACGGGCAGTTGCCGCCGTATCACGGCCCGGAACGCAATGCCCAACGAGCGGCTCTCATCCGCGATGCGTTGATCGCCCGCAAGGCGGTCCAAGCTGGCGCTACCATGCCGGAGTCGGTCGGCACGGGCAATCAAGTGGACAAGCCGTTGGGCGAGTACGTCGCACGAACGATGCGCGAACAGTTCATACCGCTAGCCACCGAATGTTACGAGGCGTTGCTCGGCACCGACCCTCGCGCGAGCGGAAACGTCGAGTTGGAGTTCTCCGTGTTGGGCGATCGAGCCGTCGGCGGCGTCGTCGTGGACGTGGCGTTGGGCAAAGGCACTACCTTGCGGAACGACGCGTTTCGAACGTGCATGACCGAGTCCATGTACGCGGTGGTTTTCGACGCACCCCCAGGCAAAGACGGAAGCGTGACCGTCAAGCAATCCTTCGAGCTTTGGCCCGATTGACGCAAGTTCGAGGTGAGATGCGCGGTGGCATTCACAGTCGCATTCACGGGGGACACGTTCAGCGCGTTCGACTCACGCCGTGGCCCGCGCGGATGTCACTGAGATCGAGGTGCGGTCCGCACTGACGAAATCCGCCAACGAGCGGTCGTTCGCGCATGAACAGGGGCGTATCGAGGTCGACGAACTCGAAGCCGCCGAGCCCCGCCGCAAGACAAGCCGAGGCGCTCATCGCGAGCTCGGTCTCTACCATGCCGCCGATCATCAAACGGAAGCCGAGCGTTCGCGCGGCTTGCGCGACGTCCCACGCGCGAACGAAGCCCAGCTTTGCGGTCTTGATGTTGACGGCGCTGGGACCACCGAGCCGAGCCAGGCGTCGCAAGTCGTCGGGGTGGCGCAGACTTTCGTCGGCGCACACCGGCACGCCGCCTTTACGCTCCACTTCGAGCAGCCCATCCCAGTCTTCGCGCGCCACCGGTTGCTCGAAGGTATCGATGCGATGCCGAACCTCGCGCAGGCCGTCAACCAGCCCGACCGCGTCGCCGGCGGAGTACGCCGCGTTGGCG
>CBINDO010000158.1:0-18043 GCA_966249405.1 uncultured bacterium
GACGCCCCCTACGGCAAGTTCCAGGTCTGGGTCGAACTCACGGTGCAGCTGCTCGTGCTGTTCATGCTGGTGCACTTTGCCCTGCTCACTTTGCGCAACAACGCCCGCAACGTGTTGTCGCACCAGGCTCGATTTCGCGACGCGATAGAGAGTTCGCCCGAGGCTGTAGTGCTGGTGAACGCGCACAACATCGTTCAGATGTTCAATCGAGAAGCGGCCCGCATGAGCGGGTTGACGGTCGAGCAGGCCAACGGGAAATCTCTCTCGGCGCTCAACTGGCTCACCCCACAAGCGCTGCTCCAGGTCGAGTCGATGCTGGAGAGCGTCGCGTCGGGCGAGTCGGTGACACCGGCAGAGATCACGAGCCAGGGCGGTGGCGCACTCGAGGTGAGCGTGTCCTCCGTGACCCGGCCCGGCAGCGAGCCGGACCGTCTGCTCACCTTTCGCGACATCACGGCGCGGCGAGCCGCGGAGCAGACTCGTGAGGCGCTGGAAGCTCGAATCGCGCAATCGAAGTCGATCGAGGCGTTGGGAAGGTTGGCCGGTGGGGTGGCGCACGACTTCAACAACATGCTCACCATCATCAAAGGCAGCGTTGAGCTGCTGCAGCTCGGCGGAACGCGCTCGGCCTTGGAACGCGAGGATCTCGATCGTATCGGGGAAGCCGCGGCACGCGCTGCCGAGCTCACGAGTCAGCTGCTAGCCTTCGGGCGCAAGCAGGTCCTGCAACCCAAGTTGCTGTCGCTCAACACGACGCTCCAAGTGCTCGAACCACTCGTCCGTCGCGTGGTCCCTGCCAACATCAACTTGACGCTCCGCCTCGACCCCAATCTGGGCAACACGTGGCTCGACGAAGCACGCATCGAACAAGTGATCATCAACCTGGTCAGCAACGCGTGCGACGCGATGCCCGCGGGGGGTGAACTCACGGTCGAGACCAGCAACCACACGTTCACGGCAGACTACGCGACCTCGAACCCCGACGTATTGAGCGGCGACTACATTTGCATCGCCGTCAGCGACACGGGTGAGGGCATGACCGCGGAGACCCACGAGCGCATCTTCGAGCCGTTCTTCACCACCAAGGCGCGGCGCGGTGGGACGGGTTTGGGCTTGGCCACCGTCCACGGCATCGTGGCGCAGAGCGGCGGGCACATCGTCGTCCAGACGGCGCCGGGCAAAGGTTGCTGCTTCCGCCTCTACTTTCCGCGGCGCGCAGGCAAAGCAGAGCCGTTGCAGCGCGTGGCGACGGAGACCGTTCAACGCACGCCTCGAGCTCGCATCCTGCTGGTGGAGGACCAACCTGCCGTACGCACCTCCACGCGTCGCATGCTCGAGGCGTTGGGACACACCGTGGAAGAAGCCGAAAACGGTCGCGACGTGCTCACGCGCTACGAACACCGCATCAGCGACTTCGACTTGCTCGTCAGTGACGTCGTGATGCCGGAGATGGGCGGTTCCGAGCTCGCCCAATACCTGTGCGAGAAGAGTCCGCGCCTGAAGATCCTCTTGATGTCCGGTTACTCCGAGACCTCGATCCGCGACACGGGAGTGCTGCAGCGCAACGCTCACTTCCTCTCGAAACCGTTCGACCGCCGCGGCTTGGCACACGCGATCGCGTCGCTGTTCGGCGACGGCGTCGCCAACGCCGCGATCGTGACCTGACGCGAACGAACGCTCGCGCTTACGCCCGCTGCCCGTCGGCGTGCCCCGACACGCGCTCCAAGATCATGATTTTTTGCCAGATCTTCTGCGACAACCCGACGGTCAGCGTCTCTATCGTTCCGGCTGCCGCCACGGTATCGGCGTCGTCGAAGTCCTGGACGTAGAGGGCGCCCAACTTCCCGGTCAGCGCCAAGATCTCGGTGCAATACGCGAGATAACGCGTGAGCTCGAACGCGGTCATCGTGCGTTTCGGCGACGACAACGTGTCTAGCTCGGGGTGCAACAGCCGCTCCGGATCTTTCGTGAGCTGGTGCATGTCGACGATGTGAGCCAGCGACCGCAACACGTGTAGTTCGGCGAGCGCACGTTGACGTTTGATGCGCGTCTCGAGGCCAAATAGGAAGTACACCGCGATCCCCAAGAACGCGACGTCGTTGACGGTCGACTCGACGAACTGCGCGACGTCACCTGCGCCTGTCGCGCGGACCTCGAGAGGCAGCCGCATGAGTGCCATGATGACGCCCGAGAGCATAACCACGACCACAGCAACGACAGCGACTCGCACCCAGTACAGCGGGCGCCCGAGCCACCGCGCAACCTCCGCGCCACCTTTGGACACCGCGTGCAACTCAGTCGCGACGCGGCACAACCCCGAGTCGGGGAAGCGCTCACGCACTCGCCTGGTCAACGTCGCAGCCGTCGCGACGAGGTGTGACGAGTCGAGTTGCCTTAACACATGACCTCCACAGACTGTGTGATTAACGCGCTCGGTCACCCCTGATCAAGGGGGCCTGCGGTATTGGGTGCCTGCCCCCGTTCGCTACTGTCCGTCACGGCAGCTTGACCGTCTCGAAGATCGCGGCCAAGAATGCGCCGCTCTAGATGCCGTCAGCAATTCTGCGCAAGTTCCTCCCTTTTGCCCTCGCGTGGCAGTTACCTGCGATATTGGGAGCCCTGGCCAGCGCCGTGCTGATGACGTGGCCGCTCGCGGCGAACGTCGTGGACCACATTTTGGCCGCGCCCTTCTTCTGGGACGCGTACACCAACACCATGATCATGGGCGGCCACGTCGACGCCGTCTTCGGCCGCGGCCCGTTGTCTTTGTACGACAACTATTTCTTCGCGCCGCTACCGCACACGATCGCGTTCAACGAGAACCTGTTCGGCTTGTCGTTGATCTTTGCGCCGTTCTACCTCGTCAGCGGCAACGCCCTGTTCGCCTACAACGCCACGCTGCTTAGCTCGCTCGTCCTTTCGGTCCTGTTCACCCATTGGCTAGTACGCCGTCTCACGGGCGACGCTTGGGCTGGCTTCATCGCTGGCGTTGCGTTCGCCTACTGTCCGTACGTCTTCTTCGAAGCGGGCCGGCTCCAACTCACGGCGACGCAGTGGATCCCGGCGTGTTTCCTGTTCTTGCATCGCGCCGTGGAGCGGCAGTCGCGCCGCGACGTCGTCGCGCTCTGGGTCTGCTACCTGATGCAGATCGGGTCGTGCCTGTACTACGCGATGTTCCTGATCCCGTTGCTGGGCCTCGTGGGCGGGGCACTACTGTACCGGCACCGTCCGCCTCGCGTCTTCTGTCTTTGGCTGCTCGGCGGTGGGGCTGCCGCTGGCGTCGTCGCGCTGGCGATGGTTTACCCCTATTTCCTCTCACGGAAGACCTTCGATCTGGAGCGCAGCCTCGACTTCGCGGCGAGCTACGACGGCAAGCTCAGCTTTTTGACCAACGTCCACGAGACCAACCGCACGCTAACGGCGCTGCACCATCGCGGACAGTACCGAGGTGCCCATGAAGAAATCGCGTTCCCGGGCTTCGTGGTGTTGGCCCTCGCGCTGCTGGCCGCGGGTTTGACGTTCGTTCGTGCGGTAAGCACGTCGTCGAACCGAGTTCACGCGTTGACACGTTGGGGCGCAGCCGTCGCGGTGGGTGTCGCCGCGACGTTGTTTACCCACAGCATGCTAGCTGCCGGCGCCGTGTTGGGATTCTGCGTTTGGCGCGGGCGTGCCGCGGTCGCGCAGTCCCTGCAGTTTCGGGGCTTGTATCTGGTGGCCTGGCTGCTGGCCGTCGCGATGTTTTTGGGCCTCACGCCGTTCGAATTCCGCGGTTCGCCGGTGCACGGGCTGTACTACTACTTCCACACCTATTTTCCCGGCTTCAACGGGATCCGGAAGGTTAGCCGCCAGGCGGTGATGACGACCTTCGTGTTGGTGGTCGTCGCTGGCTATGGGAGCAGCTGGTTGTTCTCACGCTTCGCTGCGCAGTGGCAGCGACACGCGTCGTTCGCCGTGTTGCTGGTGGCGACGTGCTTCGAACTTCGCAGCTTTCCGCATCCGCTCAAATCGGTGTGGGCTGGGGACTCCGTGCCCGACGTATACGGCTTCGTCCGAGACCTGCCAGAGGAGGAGCTCGTGGTATCGCTGCCTCAAAATAACGGCACGAACCAGTTCCGCGGCGATCATGGCCTCGCGTTCCACAACTACCTCATGTTGCTCCACGCACACCGTTCGCCCAACGGTCAGTCGAGCTGGGAACCCACCGTCACGACGTTGACCAACCGCGCGCTTGCGTTTTTGCCGGACGACGGGGCACGTCGGATCTTGTACGCCGTCGGGGCGAGACACCTTTTGATCCACGGCAGCGAGCTCGAGCCGCAGAGGCGCCCCCTGCTGACGCAATTGACGCAGGACTCGCAGCACTATCGGCATGTCTACGACGCCGCAGACGACCACGTCTTCTCGCTCCTCGACGACCCGGACCCAACGTTGGCGCTGGCGGAAACTCCGCCGCTTCCACAAGGAGCGACGAGGGTGCCCACGGCCCTGCTGCGCGCGACCGCCGCGCTCGAACAAGCTAACCTAACACGCGCCATCGACGACGATCCCGTCACGGCTTGGTCGACGCGCCGCGTGCAAGCGCGAGGTCAAACCTTCGAGCTCTCCCTTTCCGAACCGCGCCCGATCGTCGCGTTCGAAATCGAGAACCGGTGGAACCAAACGCACGCTCCCATGGCGTACGAGCTCGCGGTCGCGACCGCCTCGGGGTGGCAACCGGTTGCGCAGCAGCCGCAGTTGCGGGTGCCACGAGAGCTCGTATTCTCCCCAAAAACGTTCGTGACTCGCATCGTGTTCCCGAGCGCCGTCGAGACGAATCGCGTGCGTCTCACCATCGCGCAGCCCGTTCCTGGTGCGGCGTTGACGATCCACGAGGCCCGCCTGTACGAGCTCACGGCACCACAACACCGACCGTGAACGGTAGTGCACGATGGGTTGCGCCGCGGCTATCTTTTTACGCTGCACCACGCCGAAATTCACCTCGCTGCGCCACCCACGGTCACGGCCTCGTGCGTCGCGGCCATGGCCGGGTATCCTGGTCGCGTGACCCTCGAGAGCAAACGGTGGATCGGGCAGCAACTTGGTCTGTGCGGCATGGCCAGCCTGGCACTAGCGTGTAGCGGCACGCCTTCCGAGACCTCGGCACCCCTGTCACCTCCGAGCTCGTCGAATGCCATCACTTCGTCCGATTCGACGCCCTCGGGAGCGCCGAGTTCGCCCTCCGGCGCGCCGAGCGCCACGACCGGCGCCGCCGGGTCGACGTCCAACGCCACTCCGTCGCCGACGTTGCCGCCGCCCGCTTCAGAGGACGCGACGAGCAACGGAACGTCCACGGAACCGGATCGATCGACGGCAGGCGCCGCGTTCACCGGTGACGACACCGTCACTGAACCGGTGGCTTCCTCCGGGGGACCAGACGAAAGCAGCGGTCTTACCAGTGACGAACCGTCGGCTTCGACCACCGGAGGTGCGGCGAGTGAGGTCCCGACCTCCGGTGACGATTGTCCGCACCAGGGTAACGTCTCCTACAGCTTCAACAATCCCGAATCGTGGCCCGCCGAGGTCGTCGACAAGTTGACGGCGGCGCTCGACGAAGCCGTCTACTACTACAACTGCTACTCGGACCTCACGAAAGACTTGCACATCAACTACAAGCCCGACGTCCCGACGGCGGAAGGCAACGTCGATGGCTGGATCAGCTTTGGCAGCGATCGCAACTACATGGTGACCGCGACCGCGATGCACGAGATTGGGCACACCCTGGGAGTCGGCTACGCGCCGTGGTCGGAATTGATCCAAGACGGAAGATGGGTTGGCCCTGCGGTCGTCGAGTTCATCTCGAACCTCCCCACCGAGCAGCGTGATCCGGATATGTACTCACAACGCACGTACATCACGTGCGACAATCAACACTTCTGGCCGTACGGACTCAATCAAGCAAGTGAACACCAGAGCGAGTGGAGCCTCATCAACCACGTGAAGATCGTGGCAGCGATGAACGCCGACAAGGACGCGGTCCGGTGAGGCTCGGCGCTCGTTCGAAGGCCCGAACCCCGCGACCCTCGACCGAGCTCTGACCCTCCTGCCGAGCCCGCCAACACATCGACCCGCGGCGGACCGAGTGGAACGCGACGCGTTACGGCCGACGCTTTTCGGAGCGGTGCAGTGGAGTCCCCGTGCGCTCGACTGCGGTTTTCGCCTCGCTGGAGCGGCCGCGCCCCGAAGCCGCGGGCAGGGGTGAAATTGGGTGGACGGTGTGTTACATGCCGCGCCCGGTCATGCAGCTGCCCCTCACCTCCGACACCCGCCACGCGACGCCCGTCGCCGCGCCCGAGCCCGCACCCCAACCTGCGGAAACCGACGCGCTCGAAACCGAAACGCCGCTCCGAACCCACCGCCGCTTCGACCGCGCGGCGCGTCTCTTCACGGAGCCCGGCCTACACCGGTTGATGCGCAAACACGTGATGGTCGTCGGCGTGGGCGGAGTGGGTTCGTTCGCCGCCGAAGCCTTGGCCCGGAGCGGCGTCGGACGGCTGTCTTTGGTCGACTTCGACAAAGTGTGCATCACCAACAACAACCGTCAGCTGCACACGATGAAGGGCACGGTCGGCCGCCACAAGGTTGTTGTCATGGCGGAACGCCTGCGCTTGGTGCATCCCACCGCGGAGATCGAAGCGGTGCAACAGTTCTACAACGCCGAGTCCAGCGCCGCCCTCCTCGACCCCGCGCCGGATCTCGTGATCGACGCCATCGACAACCTGACCGCCAAAGCTCACCTGATCGCGACGTGTGTGAAGCGCGGCATCCCCGTGGTTGCCTGCATGGGCGCGGCCGCGCGGATGGATCCGACGCAGATCTGCGTCGACGACGTGAGCAACACGATCAAGGATCCATTCGCGCGTGCGCTGCGCAAGATCTTGCAACGCGAATATCAGCTCGATGCGCGCAAGGGTAACCCGCTGGGCGTACCTGCCGTGTTCAGCATGGAAGAGCCGATCCCGCCATCAGCGCCGAGCTACGACGCGGAGACGGGGTTCGTCTGCGTTTGCCCCGGCGGCAAAAACGGACTCAACGACTGCGATCGACGGCCACGCATCGACGGCAGTGCGGCCTTCGTCACTGGCGCGTTCGGGTTGACGCTGGCGAGCGTCGCCGTTCGCACGTTGCTGGGCGACGCTGGGCCCAAACGGCCGCTCACGCCCGCGGAAACCGACGACTGAGCGAGCCACTCGCGCCCACGCGCCGTCACCGCATCATCTGGGCGAGCTGCGCTTCATTGAAGCGTCGCAGGTGCGGGGGGCCCTTGAGGAAGTCGGCCAACTTCATGCGCCCTGCTGCAAACAGCGCGACGAAGTCTCGGGTCTTGGCGGCCCGTTCCACCTCCAGATGGCGATCGAGGACGAGTTGGTCGAGTTCGTCACGAGCGAGCCGCGCGGGATCGCGAGACCGCATGTCCAGGGTAAACGGACAATCGTCTTTGAGACGGTTCAACTCTCCTTCCAACTCGCGGAGCTGGGCGCGCAGCGCCTGGTTCGACTGGGTCAACTTTTGAACCTGGACCTCCGGCGTCTCACGCACCTCGGTGTTGTTCGCGCGCGCGGCGAGCGTCCGCTCCAGCTCGAGCAACCGCGCCAGGTCGCCGCTCTCGAACGCGAGCGTCAGCTCTTTCATGATCTTGGTGCGCGCGGCCTTGACGGCTTCGTCTTGCACCCGATCGGGATGATGAGTGATCGCGAGCTTCTTGAACAACGTGCGCAACGCGCCGGATTGGTCGCCGACCGGCTTGGCGGCGCTGGGCGCTTCGCGCGAAGTGCTCTCCGCGGAGACGGAACTTCGCGGCGCGAATTCGTACTCCACGGCGGCACTCGAGTCGCTCGGGGTCGGACCCGCCTTGGCCTCACTGGCGACATTCGCCCGGTGAGCGGGCTCGGCAGTCGCGCCCGCGGCGCCAGTCGACGTCGCTTCCGCACCGCGTTCAGTCGCTCCGCTCCGCGCTTGCGCCGTCGTCGGGACGTCCACCTTTTCCGCTTCCTCGGCCTCTTCGAGCGGCAACGTGGCGAGCATTTGGTGCAGAGCCCAGCGCACTTTCTCCAATTGCGAAGTCGAAAGGCCACTCGAGTCGAGCAGCATGTCGCGCAGATCGCCGAGCTCACGGGTAATCGAGAACAGCTCCTCGCGGTACGGGATCACGCGTTCCGACAACTCGCGCATCAGCTCCTCGACGGCCTGTTTGGAGACCGTGATCAACGCGCGCCGTTTGGCGATCTGGAGTAGCAGGTGCCGATTCTCTTTCTGCAGAACCGCTACCTCCGAACGCTCGTCTTTGAACCCGAACTTGAGCTGCTGCGCGGGATGGCTCTCCCCACGGGCGGCGGGGCGACCACTGCGTTCACTTTTCGAGGCCATACCCTCGAGTTGCGGGCCTCGCCGCGGCTTCGATGCCCCAGGCTTCGCGCGCTTCTCGGCGCTGGCGACCGCCCCGACGTTTCCGACTTTGCTGGCGCGCGTTTTCGTGGCGGCATCGCCGCGGCTCGCGGCACGAGCTGGCGCAACCTTTGCGTTGCTTTTCTTGGACGGGGCGTTCGCGGACGCTGAGCCTTTGTTGGCCTTGCTGCTCTTGACCGGAGCAACGCCCTTACCGCCAGCCGCACGCGCGGCCTCCGTGCCGCGTCCTCCACGCGCGTTGCGCGCTTGGACATCGCCGTTCTTGGCCGCGCCTTTTGCCGCGCCGCGTTTTTTCGCGCTGCGCCGGTTGATGCTGCTGCGCGTTTTGGCACTGCTGCGCGTTTTGGCACTGCTGCGCTTTTTGGCACTGCTGCGCTTTTTGGCACTGCCGCGCTGTTTCGAACTGCTGCCGTCGTTCGCGCTGACGCGCTGGGCATCGTCCCGCTTTTTCGCGCCGACCTTGCCCGTCGCGGTCGACTCGGACGCCTTGCCCTTGTCGAAGCTCGCGCCGTCTCCGCTCGTCGCGCGAGCTCGTTTGGCGGTGACTGGGACGGCATTGGATGCCGCGCCCTCACGCCGTGGTTTTCGAACCGTCTTCGCCTTCGCAGCTGCGCTTCGAGCTGTGGTCTTTCGCGCCGTGGTTTTTCGAGCCGTGGCGCGCTTGGCTTTGGACGACGAACGAGAAGCCGTGGGCATATACGAGCGCGGGTTTAGCGTCCCCCGCACCTATCAAGCAAGCCCGCTAACCGCTTTGCGCAGGAACGCTGGTATTGGCCCCTCATTGAAACCACACGATCGTGGGTCCAGGTATGCTCGCCGACGAGGTCAGCGACGGCGCGCGGCGTCGCGTGCAGCTCCATACCCGGCCTGCGTCACCATTCCCGACCGCCGGGGTTCGTTCAGGCGCGGCGCGACCCCGCCCGGTGCCGCGCCGAATTTCACCGCTAAAACTGAACACCCGATCGGCTCAGATCAGAAACGGCTCCCACTGCTCCGGGATGCTGATCCGCGATACCGTCTGTTTGCGGATCGGCAAACACACCGGCTTGGACGGCTCCGTCTTCGGCCACATGCCGGCTTCGTCACAGGTGAGACACCCTTTACGGTAGTTGCAGGCTCGGCACGCCGTCACGATGTTGCACCACTCCGTGCGTCCCCCCGCTGACCGCGGCACCACGTGATCGAGCGTGAGTTCTTTCTCGGGGAACGCCTCGTCGCAGTATTGGCAAGTGAAGTTGTCGCGGAGCAGCACGCTCGCCCGCGAGAAGCGAATGACTGGTCGCAAGCGAGGGTTGGCTTTGCGACTGCGAACGACGGCGGGGATGCGCATCGTCAGCGACGGTGAATTCACCGTTGCGTCGTATTCGGCGATCACGTCCACCTTGTCCAGAAACACCATGGTGATCGCGTCCTGCCAACGCACTACCTTCTGAGGCAGATACCAAGCCGTCAGAAGTAGAGTTCGGTGATGCATGAGAACACTCCTCGATGAATAGTTGAAGCGGCAAGGACCCGTGTCCGGGGTCCAGAAACGACGAAGCCGCCTCGAGATTTCGAGACGGCTCGTCAGCAAACGGGAGACATATACAGTTACATGGTAACAACGGACCAGCGCTCCGTCAAGGTGGGGTAGTCCGGCGACTTCGGCACACATGCCTCATTCGGTGCTCCGCGATGGCTTGGCGGAGCGCGCACAGCAAAGCTGCTACATTGCGCACACTTGGCCAAAGTTGCGGTGACGGGGTGATGGCATTTCCGTGACGCTGAGTGCAGGCGCTCCGGAACGTTCACCTAACCAGTCAACGCAGCCGCCGCATCGTCGAAGCGCTGTCGTCGGCGGTCGCTGGCCCGGCGCAACGTCTCACCGAACGCATTCGTCCGCTCCAAACCGGTCGGCGTCACTGTCCTAGAGGCCTCCTAACCCCCCTACGTTGCAGAGTTCGGTGCTACGGAACCGAACTCTGGGGTTAATGTTTTGGTGGTGGCGCTGCGATTGGCGGCAAACTCGACGTCGCGGGTGCACTCGAGCCAGCTGAGATCGCGGGGCCTGAACCGGTGCCCGCTGCTGGCTCGAGGCGTGGGGTCCCGGACGCGCCGTCGGGGCGCGGCGTCAGGCCGGAAGCGGCAAGCCTATCGGCGACGGTGCGCGGCACGTATGGCGGCACGAGCACCGCGGCAGCCGCAAGCGCCGCCAAGAGGCTAACGGTGAGCCAAAACCCGTAGTGCCTAGTCCGTGGTGCGGCGCGGTCGTTCCCCGCCTCCGGAGCTCGCCGCGACTCGATGAGCCGACTGTGTTCGGTGAGCGCGAACGACTCGGTTGGGTCTTCTTCGACGACGGTGACCTGGCGTTTGCGCTCGATGGACGTCGCGACTTCTTCGCCGTTGCGCGCCTGTCGTTCGATGACTTCGCGCAGGGCCGCGCGCTCGGCGCCGAACTTCCTGCCCATCAGATGGCCAATCGCGGCGCTCTTGAATGTCGCTCCGGACGTACTCATGTAGTCGTCGAGAGCGTCGCGGAACGCTTCTGCGCTGCGAAAGCGGTCCTTGGGGTTCACGCTCATGGCCTTGTCGCAGATCATCGCGAGGCGTGGCGGCACGTGAGGACACACTTGGGCGATCCGAGGTTCGGCGCCTGCAACCCGGCGCTTCAACGCGACCCTGTCGTTGAGCGAGTTGGAGGCGAATCGATACAGCGAAATCGCTTCCCACAGCATCACGCCCACGGAAAAGACGTCGACCCGGCGATCCAACGTCTCACCCAGAACCTGCTCGGGGGCGACGTACCTCGGGTTCCCTCTGAATCCTCCCCGCTCCGCGCCAAACAAGGTCGCACGCGCAAGCCCGAAGCCAGTTACCTTCACTTGCCCGTCGTAGGTGATCATCAGGTTTGCTGGGCACATGTCGCCGTGGACGAAGTTGGAGCTACGACCGTCCTCGGCGCGCAGTTCGTGGGCGTGGTGCAAACCGCTCAAGGCGTCGCGCAAAACCTGGAGACGCAACCGCAACGGCACCCGCGGCTCCACGCGCGAAGCTTGGACGAGGTGGCTCGCCGGCTGGCCCTCCAGGTATTCGGTGGCGACGTAGTAGCTGTCCCCCACCCTACCCGACTCCAAGGTTCGAACCACGTTGGGGTGGTCGAATCGAGCCGCGTGTTTGGCTTCGGCGACGAAGTGCCTGACGAGGTCGGCGTTGGCTCCGTCGCGGCGCGACTCTTCCACGACGACCAGGTGCCGCAGCTCTCCGGTGCTCGCGACCATTCCAACGTAGCTAGCGCCTACACCACTGCGGCTGAGCATCCCGAGCAAGCGATAGTGCCCGAAATGGCGAGACGCAGCGGTTGGTTGGCGGCCAAAGTCGACGTCGGAAAGTCCCATGGTGCAGGCTCATGGATTCCATGCTCCACGCGCGTCCGGCGATCGGCACGCGCCGTTGCTTCTCGGCCGTGAAACATCGCGTTGGCTCACGCCCGAGGCCGTCGTTGCACGGACACAGGTGATTTCCAGTAACGTGGTCGTGACGTTTCCCCAAACGGGGCACCACGGTTGGCGCGAGTGGTGGAAACGCGGCGACTCACACGGCCTTCGCGTCCATCGCCAGCGCGCAGCGGGGATTCTTCCGTGTGCGACGTTGTGGGCGGCAACAGCTTTGCGGTTCCGGTTTCGTGCGCTGACGTGGTCATCCCAACCGACGCACGGGTGTGTTCCGTGCCGGCCCAAGCCGAGCCGGCTCCGTGTAGCAAGTTATCGGAAGGGATCCAGGCGAATTACCCAGCTGGACGAACCCGGGCCACTCCCGTCGTTCGGTGTTACGGGTGAACGTCCGCGCGGCTCGAACCCGAGAACCCGTGACCCGCACCCCTCGAGTGGCCTCGGCCTATCGAGGCCCCTCCGTGCTCTAGAAAGCGCATCCATAAGTGCGCCGTTTGGAGCCAGAAAAGTTGTCACTCCTTGCGCACATTGCGTAGTTGGGCCCGGTTATGGCTCCCCGCGACAACGCAGACCGCATCGAGGAATTGATCTCCCTGGCGCGCAACGACCCTCACCTCGCGACCCGTTTGCTATCGGAGCTGCCCGCCGACCAGCGCTCGACGTTGATCGCCGCGCTGGCGCGACCGCCGCGCAAGGCGACGCCGCGCGGCACCGAGACTCGCGACAACGACAACGCCGAAGTCCTCCCTTCGGACTCACAGAGCGCCTACAGCGCACAGCTGCGAGCATTTGCGCGCAGCGTTTCTCGCGTGCGTTGAACGACCGGCGCCCGCGTCGGACGCGGTCAGCGAGCCCGGAAAATCGATTCCTGGTAGTGTTTGAACTCGGCAATCGAGTTGCGAATGTCGGTGAGCGCGTCGTGTTCGCCGACACTCGACTTCTTGAACTGTAGCTCGGGCGGGTAATACCGTTGCACGACTGTCTTGATCGCGCTCACGTCGAGCAAGCGGTAGTGCAAGTAGCCCGCGAGTCCCGGCATGTACTTGTCGAGAAACTTGCGGTCCTGCCAGATCGTATTGCCACACAACGTAGCCGGGTAAGAGCAATGGCGTGCCACGACGCCGAGCAGCAACTCTTGGGCGCGCTTCGAGTCGATCCGCGACTTGCGGACGCGCGCCAACAACCCCGTCTTTTCGTGCATGTCACTGACGAACGGCGACATCTTCGCCAGCTCCGACTCGGGCTGCCAGATGTCCACGGCCAACTCCTCGAGGACGTTGAGCGCGGCGTCCGTGACGATTACAGCTGCCTGGAGGACGACGTCGCGATCGACGTCGAGGCCCGTCATTTCCAGGTCTATCCACGCGAGGTGGTTGGGACTGGGGACTGCACCGGAGTCATTGGAGCTGATTTTGCCGTGCGACGCTTGAGACATGGTGGAACTCACTGGCTGCTTGCCGGGCGAACGCGCGTCGCCTTCGGCAACTCGATCTTCGGTTTGTTGTCGTGTCGCTTGTATACGGTCAAGACGCGCCCGGCCTTTTGCACCACCTGACACGGAACCTGTGCTTCGAGCGGCTCGGCGGCTTGTTCCGGGTCGACCTCACACTCTTTGGCGAAGCGAATCTTGATCAGCTCGTGGGCTTTGAGCTGTTCGCGCACCTGGTCCACGACGGCGTCGCTCAAGCCAGCTTTGCCCACCTGCACCACCGGATCCATATCGTGGGCCAAGGCTCTCAGGTAGCTGCGCTGTTTTCCGGTCAGAGGCTTCATAAGGTCTTTCGCAAACGCGACTCGCGACTCGCACCAGGGTGCTCGCGAGCGAGGAGTCGCGCCCATAGTGCAGAGCAGTCTCTGGACACAACCGTTCAAACACAAAAGCACACCCACTGAACAAATACTCAGACGAACTTGCCCGGCGGCGCCAAGAAACAGTACAGTGGCGCGCTGATGCTGGTGCTCGGAATTGACCCAGGGACGCGCAACCTCGGTTGGGGGTTGGTGCGTGGCGAAGGCAATCGCCTGATCCACGTGGCCCACGGAGTGCTTAGGGTCAAAGAGACGCTCCCCTTGTCTACTCGGCTCGTGCAGTTGGAGGCGGGTCTCGTGCAGCTGCTCGAGGGTCATCAACCGAGCGTCGGCTCCGTGGAGAGCTTATTCTTTCACAAGGATGCACAAGCGGCGTCAAAGCTGGGGCACGCGCGCGGAGTAGTGTTGCTGGTGCTCGAACGAGCCGGCATCGAGCTGGCCGAATACGCCCCCGCTCGCGTCAAGCAGACGTTGACGGGCGGGGGTCGCGCCGAAAAGTCTCAGGTCGCGCACATGATCAAGATGCTGCTGAACTTGCCGGAGTTGCCGGCCGCGGACGCGGCTGACGCCTTGGCGTTGGCCGTCACACATTTGCGCCGTGCTCCCATCGATGCTCGGCTCGGAGCACGGTCGCTTCCGGCAGCCCTCGCAGAAAAGGGCGTTTTCGGCCGAGGGCGACGCAAGCCACCCTCGAAAGCTGGGCTAGCGGCGATTCTGAAGGGCACATCGCGCCGTTCGGTCTGAGCCGGAAAAACGCGGGCCTGGTTTCGGCCCGCCCGCCAAGCGCGCCCTCCGGGGAGCCCGGATGGAAGGTCCTCTTTCCACCCAACGTACGTGTGATACGTAGGATATCTCATGTTCACGCGACGCTTTGGCCATCTCACTCTCGTCCTGGGCGCTGCCCTCGGCGGCTTCAGTTCCGTAGCCCTCGCGCAGGGCGAGCCCCCCATTCCCGAGGTGCCGGAGGCGGCAGCCGCCCCAGCGACGGGCCCGGCCGAACCTGGATCGGCAGAGGCGATCGCGGACCGAGTGCAAGCTTTCTACGACCAAGCCAAGACCTACAAGGCCAAGTTCAAACAACGGTTCACCATCTACGCATACAATCGAACCAAAGACAGCAGCGGCGAGGTGGTATTCTCCAAGCCCGGCAAGATGCGTTGGAAGTACACGAGCAACGGCAACGAGGTCGTGTCCGACGGTAAGCAGATCAAGATCTTCGAAAAAGAGAACAAGCAGATGTATCTGCAGCAGGTGGACAAGACGCAATACCCTGCGGCCCTGTCCTTCTTGCTCGGCAACGGCAGCCTGCGCAAGGAGTTTGCGTTAACCAAGCTCGATGCCGAACAGTTCAAGTTCCCGGGTGGCTACGTGCTGCTAGGGACACCTCGGGCGCCGACCCCCGCGTACCAGAAGATCTTGTTCTACATCGATGCCAACACGGCCCAGGTCCGACGAGTGCTGTTGATTGACGCGCAGAAGAACCGGAACCGCTTCGACTTCGAAGAGGCGCGCGCGAACGAGCCGGTGGCGCCGAACTTCTTCAGCTTCACCCCCCCGGCGGGCACCAGCGTCGTCAAGCCGTAAGTTTGGCGAGGCTACCGGTCGTCCGTGATTTACACGCACTCTGAAGTCGGCGCGACTCTACCCGCCGTGGCTTGCTGAATTTCGGAGACCGAGTTACGGTCGAAAGAGCTGCGACGCGAGTCGCAGCTCTTCTGTTTTCTGAAGCACGTTTCACTGTAACGGCGACCTGCTTGGTCAACGCACGTCAATGTGAACGCATGTCGAAGTGAAGGCTCGAAAGGCTGACCCATCGTCACTCGGAGCCGAATCAACGACGCCAACCACTTCAGGGCGCTAGAAGTCGGGCGTATCGGATTCAGTGACTCAGAGCGGAACGGATTGGAGCCATGGCGTTTTGCAAAGGCTGCGGTGAAGAAGTCGAGGAATTGGTGGTCGTGACCGTCAACGGCAAGCGCAAGAAGGTCTGCGAAGATTGCGCCGACGACATCAACCGCGACGCAGCGATCGAGAAAGAGAGCGAAAGCGTCGTGCAACAGATGATGGGCTTCAAGGGCCGTCGTTGAACTCGAACCCTTCCAGCGACCGTTGGCTCATCGGTTTGAGCCAATCCTTGGGTACCTCGAAGTTACTCACGGGCTCCGCGTGCGAGGCGTACGCCACCGACGACTCCAACGCGCTCGGTTTGACGCCCGATGCAGTGGTGTTTGCCGAGACGACCGCTGACATCGAACAAACGCTCGCCATTGCATCCAAGTATCACGTCCCCGTCACTCCGCGCGGTGCCGGTACGGGCCGCGTTGGCGGGGCGACCACGGTCGCCGGGGGCATCGTGCTTTGCACCGTGGGGATGAACCAAATAAAGGACATCGACCGCAAAGAGCACACGGTAGTGGTCGGGCCCGGCCTGATCCTCGAGCAGCTGCAACGCACGGTAGAGCAAGAGGGGCTCTTCTATCCGCCAGATCCGAGTTCACAAGCGACGTGCACCATCGGCGGTAACGTCGCGACCAACGCGGGTGGGCCGCGCGCCTTCAAGTACGGCGTGACCCGCAACTACGTCCTCGGGATGGACGTCACCCTTCCGACCGGTGAGACTTTCTTCGCGGGTCGGCGAACTCGCAAGGGCGTCACCGGCTACGACGTCGCGGGGTTGGTCGTCGGCAGTGAGGGCACGTTGGCCGTCGTCGGCGACATCACGCTGCAGCTCGTGAAGAAGCCAGCCGAGATCATGACGCTGCTCGCCTTGTTCGACGACGTCCACCACGCCGGCACGTGCGTCGAGACGATGATTGCTCAGGGGCTGCGGCCGCGGTGCATCGAGTTGCTGGACGCGCCGACACTCGAAGCGGTGCGCGCAGCAGGTAACCCCATCGATTCGAGCGCCAAGGCCATGCTGTTGCTGGAACTCGACGGCGAACCACAGGCGCTCGAGTACGAGCTAGGCTTGCTCGAAGGGGTGGCGGCAGACGTCAAGGCGCAACAACTGCTGGTTGCTCAAGATGCGGCCCAGCGCGATCGCTTGTGGTCGGCGCGCCGTCAGATGAGTCACGCCGTGCGACGCTTGGCGCGACACAAGCTGAGCGAAGACGTCGTCGTGCCGCGCAAGCACATCGGCAAGTTGCTGGAGTTCGTGGCTCAAGTGAGCGAGCAAACCGGCATCGCCGCGTTGACCTACGGACACGCAGGCGATGGCAACCTCCATTGCAACTACCTGTGGAACGACGACGCGGAGTTTCCGCTCGTCCAACACAGCATCGCGCGGCTCTTCGAGCGCGTCGTTGCCCTGGGCGGAACGCTGTCGGGCGAACACGGGATTGGCATCCTCAAAGCGCCGTACCTGCCCCTCGAGCAAGGTCCAGCGCTGATCGCCTTGCAACAGCGGCTGAAACAGTCTTTCGACCCGCATGGCATTCTGAACCCGGGCAAGATCTTTCCCCACGCGTCGGGGCACGGCGCCTGCTGACGGCATCGCGAGCCTTCACCATGCGGCTCGTCGACTGCTTCGTGAGATGGCGGCCGCACGTTCGCGCCCCACGAATCCTCCGAGGCTTTTGTCACCAGTTGATGGCCACCTGGACATGACCTACGAGGTCCGTATCAACAAGGAGCACGTCATGTCGTACGTCGATTTTTTCCTGGTCCCCCTGCCCCCTCACAACGAGCAAGAATACAAACAGCAGATCGAGGTCTTCACGACCGTCATGAAGGAGTTTGGGATGCAGTACTACTGCGAAGCCATCGGAGACGACGTGCCGCGCGGTGAGCTCACCGACTTCTACCGAGGGGTCGCGGCTCAAGGCGACGAGACGATCGTAGCCGGGTTCGCGTTGTGGCCAGACAAGGCGACTCGAGACCGGGCATGGAGCGAGAGCATGAAAGATCCACGCATGGCGCAGATGGACGCCCACAAGCGGCTCTTCGATGGCAAACGCATGGTCTACGGGGGTTTCCGCCCTCTGGTCGAGTGGGTTGGTGCGGGCTCCAAGTAACGCAAGCACATCACGCGGGAGAGGGCACGGCAGACGCCGTGCCCTCTCCCGCGTGCGAGCGCTGCGCTGGCTCCGGAACGCCCTCTCCCCACCTAACAGCCCCGGAGAAATTCGCGTAACCCTAGGTAGCCTTCGAAGGTCCTGGTCTGGCGACTCTCGGGGATGAACACGACGTACGTGTCGGGCTCCGGGATGGAGATCGCCAAGGTGCCGACGATGACCTCGCAATCGCAAACGCGAGCGTCGAAGGCGTCGCCACGCAACCATCTAACGAGGGCGCTGGTCTCCTGTGGCGTCGGGGGTACTGTCCAAGCCTTGGGTGTGGTAGCGATGTTCATGCAGTTCAGGTTA
>CBINDO010000159.1:0-17992 GCA_966249405.1 uncultured bacterium
GGCTCGTTGCACACCGCTGCCTCGACGCCGAGGACCCAGCTGCCACCGAGGGCCCATTGGTTGAGGTGCAATCGATCGGGCACCGCGTAGTCGCTCGGTGCGTCGATGACCGGCCGACCGAGTGACGAGAACCCCTGAGCCTGCGCCACACCTCCATACGTTTCCGGCGATCGAACCTCGTGCCAATCCGCCGAGCGTTCGATCCCACGCGTCTCGACGGACGCGGGTTCGGCAGGGATCTGTGCGCCGGCGTCTTCGAGCAGAGCTGCCCACCGACGCCTCCCGTCGTGTCAGCGGACAACATTCCCCAGTGTACCAACACCGACGTGGGCGGGCCGATGTTCACAGCCGGTCTGGAGTGGCGGCTGTGAACGGTCACGCGGTGGCGTCGAAGGGCGCCGCCGCGCCGTCCGGGTGAACCATTGCCCTTGGTCGCGCTGTCGTTACCAGACCAAGCGATAGTCGATGTAGGGGAACCAATGGTTGCGGCGGCCGTAGGGATAACGCGCGTGAGTGAAGCGCACGCCCAAGGGCAACGTGGAGACGCGACTCAACAAGAGCCGCGCTTCGAGGACCGCCTCCACCGCGAACGCGCCGGCGACGGACGAAAACGGTAAGCGCGTGTAACTCGCCGACATCTCGTATCCGACGGCATTCTGTATGACGCCTTCGAGCACGGTGTTCACACCCACCGTCCAGCCTGCGTTGGCCGCTGCGAGCCGGGGGTACAAGAATGGGAACTCGAGGACGGGGGCCTTTCCACCGGCCGCGCCCTGCACGAAAGGTTGTACGGTACCCCAACTGCTCGGACCTAGCCGCCAGGTCGCCAACACGCCGAGATCCATCTGCACCACGGGCGGAAGATCGGCGGTGGGGTCCACCAAGCCGCCGGTGCCCTCCCGGGCCACGGCGCCCAAGAACCAAGTGGGATAACTCACGGCGTGGGACGTCGAGAGCGTGAACTCTTCGGTGTCCCACCAGCGCAACTTGGCCTCGAGTTGAGGCCACAAGAAGAAACCGAGGGGGTGCAGGGCCAGCTCCAAGCGCTCGCTGACTGCATACTTGGCGTAGGAAAACACACCGAACTCGAGCGTGCCGGGTGCGGCCGTCAAGGCGCTGTGACGGACATCTTTGGTGAAGGTTTTGGCAGGTTGGCTAGTCTCGGCGGCGCGCACGACCCGGGGTAGCACGGTTGCGCACAACGCCAGGCCAACGGCCAAGAACGAACCTGCGCGCCGCAGGTGGAGTCGCGGCCGTGAAGATGGGCGCGCGGGCTTGGGCGAAGTGGTGGGAGGGAGCCGCGTAGAGCGCTCGAGCGCTGGGCCCAACCATAAGAAGCGACTCACCGAGATACCTCCACGTCGACCACGAGCGGCGCGTGGTCCGAGGCGTCCATGGTGCGGATGTTTGCGACTTCGTTCTGCAAGACTGCCCCGTTGGTCATGGGACGATTGCTGAACAGGTAGTCAAGGGTGCGGTTCCAGAACTCGTCTTTGGCGGTCGAGTGGGAGAAGTATGCCGCGTTGTTCGCTTGGTAATCCTCGAGTGGGATCGCCGCGTGATAGGCGTCGTACAGGGAGTCGAGCCAATCGGTCTCTTCGCGGAAGTCGTCCGCGAGGTATTCCTCGGTGCACGCCGAGTCGGGGAAATCGTCGAGCTTCTCGCTGCCAGGTGGCAATGCGTTGAGGTCGCCGCCAGCGATCACTGCGCCGCGCTTAGCTGCTGCGTCCAAGTGAGACTCGAAGATGTCGATGTGCTGCTTCTTCGTGCCGTCTTGCGAATAGGCCTCCGCGTGGGTCGCGATGAGCTTCAGCGGCGTTGTGCCGCCGGGCGCGACGTCCGCTTCCAGTATGTTGCGGCGCAGGTAGAAGTACCGGACGATGTCGGCTTGGTCCGTACGCAAAGGGAGCGCGTAACGCGTGGCGTTTTCGAGCGGCCAACGGCTGAGGATCGCATTGCCCGAGTCCATCGCGCCGAGGCCGTCGCTGGGCACGAAATCGGCCCGCCACTGCGACGCGTATGCCCCGAAGTTCATCTCGGTGTGGTCGAGCAGCCACTGGACCTGATCGACGAATGCGGAGCGCTTCGAGTTTACGTCGACCTCCTCGAGAAACAGGATGTCGGGATCGACCTCGTTGATGATCTTCGCCAGGCGTTCCAGGTTCTCGAGCACCTCCTGCTCGGTCATCAATACGCGGTCGCCGTGGCAATCGAAGAAGAAATCGATGCGCCCGCCGCCGAACTTGACGTTGTAGGTCATCACCTTCAACGTGCCGTCGAAGTCGCCGATGGCTTTGCGTTTGGCCGACCTATAGAGCTCCGCCTCTTCCACCGGTTCGAACTCGACGTGGAAGGGGTCGCAACCGGGCAACGCCGCCGTCGACACACTGGCCGTGAGGGCAGCAGCCAACAGCCGTAGGGGCTTCCGTGGGTGGGCAACGCCCGGCTCGCGTGCACTTGGCTGCCATGCAGGGGTGACGAGCATCTTCATGGGTGTTCTCCGACAAGGCGCGAATGTCCACTGTAAATGTTGAACCCGCCCGCGCGGAAGAAGCCCGCGAGCAAAATTCCGGCACGCTTGGCCAAGTCGACCGCCAATGAAGTGGGGGCCGAGAGACACAACACCGTCGAAAATCCCGCGACGAGCGCCTTGTGTACGATTTCGAAGCTGGCGCGGCTGCTCACTAGCAACGCCTGGTCATCACTCACGGGCAGGCGCCCCGATAGGACCAGCCTGCCGACGAGTTTGTCCACCGCGTTGTGTCTCCCGACGTCTTCTGCCGTCAGGAGCACGTCGCCGTTCGTGTTCACCAAGGAGGCGGCGTGGGTGCAACCCGTCTCCGCGAAGAGCGACTGGGCCGAACCGAATTGTGCGAAGAGTTTCGTCACCACCGTTTGGCGCCACGGCTGACTGGACGGCTGCGGGCGCCGACCGAGCGACGCCGCGACCAACGCGTCGAGGTTGCCGTGCCCACATACGCCGCAGCTCGTGGTCTGCGTTCGCGGTGCCAACGCGGGGTCACGCGCCTTGAGGAGGCTCTCCATGGCTGCGTTGGGGACGAGTTCGTAGGTGTCGCCGTAGTTGTCGTCGCCCGGACGTCCACAAACGCTCAAGCTGGAGATCTCGGAGGCCGGATCGCGGACGTATCCTTCGTGATAGAGCCAGCCGATGATCAGGTGTCGATCGTCACCCGGGGTACGCATGGTGGTGAGCCAAACGTCCCCCTGGCTGGTCAAGGTGAGCGGCGCTTCGACTGCGAGGAGATCCTCTCGACGACCTCCGCCATCGGTTCCACCGACGCGGGTTATCGGACGAGGTTCCGCGGGTCGTCGCATGCGCCCGTCAGTGGTGGTGTCCGCCCGGACCGTGGGCGTGTCCGTGGGTCAACTCGTCTTTGGTGGCCTTGCGGATTTCCTTGATGGTAACCGAGAAGTGCAACGTCTTGTCGGCGAGCTCGTGGTTGGCGTCGACTTCGATCGTCTTGAGCTTCACCTTGGTTACCGTAACCGGCAGACGTCCACCGTCGGGTGAACTCATCTGCAGCACCATCCCTTTGGTCGGGGTGAGGCCTTCGGGCAGGCTGGTCTTCGGGACCTCGAAAACGCGGCTTTCGTCGCGAGTGCCGTAGCCTTGTTCAGGCGGCACGCTGACCTCGACGAAGTCGCCGACGGCCTTGCCTTCGAGGGCTTTTTCCAGCCCTTCGACGATGTTTTGGTGCCCGTGGAGGTAGTAGAGCGGTTCACGGCCGCTGCTCGAATCGATTACCTGACCGTCGTCACCTTTGAGAGTGTAGTCGATGGCGACCACTCGGTTTGCTTGAACGTCCATGGGGGCCGTCATATCACCGTTGGATTCGGGTCCAAGGGGGTTTGGGCCGGCGGAGGTCTGATTTCGGCGGTGTGCGCCGCGTCCGCTCGAACGTCACGGCAACGATTTGTACGTGGCCAAATCGACGGAACCCAGGTTTTTGCGTGGCGCGCCGTCTTCCGTCCACGTGCGGTCCGCTTCGAGCCAATAACTGCCGACGAAGGTGTGGGGCGGCGAGCCGCCGTAGTCTTCAGGAGACAGCATCGAAAAGAACGCGACCCCGTCGGGGCGACGGTAGAGGTGGTAACGCTGACCCGGAACGCGCGTGAAACGGCATTCGGCTCGGTGCAGTTCGACGTCTCGCGCGGCCTTGTCCAAGATCTCCCGCGCCTGGGCTTGGAGCTCTTGGATCTGCTGATGGATCAGGGTCAGCTGAGCGTGCGTCTGATGAGCGATCTGATTCGATGCCTGGGCGATTTGGGCTGCCGTGTCGACCAGTGAGATGGCCGGGTCGAGACGCCGTGTCGGGTAGGGCGAGCTGTGGGGAGCCACCTGGACGTTCGGACCTGTGTAACGAGACGAACCGTCGGTCATGTCGCCGATTGTAGCCGCAAGCTGGCGGAAAGGGGGATACGAGAGTCGGTTCGCCGGTGGTTTTGCCAACGGTGTCAACCGCTTCGCCACGGCATTGGCTACTCTACACCGTCGACTTCACGGAGGAAGGCGCGGACGCCGGCTACCGTTTCAATGCTCGGTTTGCCCAAGACCTGGATTTCGAATAGCGCATAGGCGCTGTGCGATGATGGTCCGAACCACTGCCGTAAGGTGCCGTTGCGGTGACAGATTATCGCCAACGCGACGATCACCGAGAACGCCCAGAACGCGAGTTCGCTTTTGGACAGACGCGCCGAGGGGAGGGGTCGCTCCTCGAGCACCAGGCCCTGCGTCGTGTCGGTTGCACCGGAAAATGGCAGCCCGCCGCTGGGCGATGGGGGCGCCCACGGGTTTGCTTCCATCGGTGAGACGTGGACCGGGCCTGCGCCGCCCGGAATCGGATGTTGCGCCGGTGGCGCACCGAATCCCACCGGGAACGCTGGCGCGCTCTGACCGTTGGTGGCCGGATAAGGTGAGGAGTTGTAGCCAGCGTTTTGGCCGTAACCGGGGAACGCGGCGTCCGCGTTTGGCACCCCGACGTTCGCCACGGCAACGGGCATCGACGGCGAAACCGCGGGGACGGGTGCTGGCGCAACCTGAGGCTGTGGAGCCGTCAGGTGCGTGAACGCGTTGTCGGGCAGTGGCGGCGCTTGGACTCGGAGGCTCGGTTTGGCCGGCGGCGTGGCAGGGGCCTCGAATGTCGGTGAGACGGCCGCGACCGGCAGCGGCGCTGGTTCTACGCGCCGTTCGGTGGTCTGCGGAGCGGTCGGCGGACTGGGCGACGTGATCATCACCGGTGCGGGGGCAGGTTTGATGGGGTCGGCGCTCGTGTTTGGTGCACCGACCGCCTGGGCGCCGCGCCGCGTTGAGGCCGCTGGGGGAGCGGGCTTGTCCAGGGTGCTCGGCGGTTGCGCGCTCGTCGCCGCTGGTTTGGCGGGCGCCGGCAGAATGCTCGGCGGGGCACGTCTCGTGCGGGAACCGCTCGCGCTCGTTGGCGCACTCGGTGGCGCCGAGACGCGGCGACTCGTCGTGCGAGGCGGCGTGAGCGGCTTCGGGTTCAGCGTGTTCGGCGCTTCGTCGCGCGGTGGGACACTCGGCAGAGGTACACCGCGCCCGGTACGTTTGGAGGGGGGCCCCGAGCGGCGCTGCGGCAGGGCAGGCGGGCGCGATCGCGTCTCGGGGGCGCGGGCCGCTTCGGGAGCGGTCACCGCGGACGTCTTGGGAGCCGTCGGAAGTGAACGCGCCTCCGATTCGACGGGTGCAGCCGCGACCGCGGTCGACGGGCTATTTGGCACCGGCGCAGGCGCGGCTGGAGCCGGTGCTTTCGGCGCAGACCCGGCAGGGCGCGACGGTTCGGGGACCGGTGGCGGCTCGAGCCCGGCGACTTCGTATAACGGCTTCCAGTCGTTGGACCCCGGCTCTCGGATCAAAGTCCCGGAGGAAATGGCTCCCGTCTGAAACGACGCGTCGAGCTGTTCCAGGGTCATTCGTTCGGTTTTGCCGGGACTCAACAAGACGTCCCATAACCCCGTGTCTACCAACTGAAACCTCCTTCGGTCGCGCCGTGGTGGTCCTCAAGTTAGCGGAAGTCGGGCGGTTTGCCCACCGCTGTCTTGCTCGAGAGTCGGGGCGCTTTGGTGCAGGGCAGCGTACGACATTGGGGCCAACGTGGGTTTTTGCCACCGACTTGAAATTGCGGGCCAATTGGGGGCGCCGAGCCGGTCTTGCGGTTCTCTGTCGGCGGCACCCGTGTTAGTTTTCGGCGACATGGCGAAAGATCCGTTTGCAGGCCCGGGCGTGAAGAAGCTGACACCTGGACGAATCGCGCTCGGTTTGGTGCTGATTGGCAGCGCTACCTTCGCGCTGGGCTTCTACTTGCCGCTCAGCGACGCCCACGCGTTGCTGGCCAAGGAGCACCGGGCGATGAGTGAGGCGGCCAATAGCACCAAGGCTCAGCTCGAAAAGACGACCGAGCAGCTGCTCGCGGCCAAAGAAGAACGGGACGAGGCCCAGGCTGCGATGAAGAAGGTGGAGACGGAGCGGGCCTCGGGAAAGGCCGCCGTCGAGGCGGTGGCAAAGAGTGTCGAGAGCAAGCTCGCCTCTTCGATCAAGGCCAAAGTCGTGGTCGTGGAACCTGCCGCCGACAGAATCACGCTCGTGATCGACGAGTCTCGAGTGTTCAAGCCGAACGAGGTGCAACCGCACAAGCCGGGGCAGACGCTGTTGTGCGCCATCGCCAAGGGCCTCAAAGATGTCGCTGCCGACTACCACGTCGCGGAACACTCTCGAGTGAACAAGGTCACCGACGCGATCTTGAAACGCAACTACCCGACGACGTGGGAACTCACGGCAGCGCGAGCCGGCGCGGCCGCCCGAACCATGGTTGGTTGTGGGTTAACTGAGAAGGCGACGCGGGCAGTCGGCTTGGGACACGCGCAGCCAAATCCGGACGCGGATCCGAAGTCCACCGGGGAGATCCGGATCGCACTGTATCCACGCAAGCCGTGAACCCAGGAGCGTTGCGAGGCGCAAGCCTCAGCGTTTGGGACAACGCACCGTCCGCGCCCAAGTCCGCTGATCGGCGACGAAGCTGACGAGCGCTCCACCCGGCAACGGAGCGAGCGAAACATCGTAATATGCGCGGGCGTGCGAGAGTATTTGCTGACCAGCCAGCATCCCGCCCGCGATCTCGGCTAGCACGAGTTCCTGGGGCGCCTTGGGGGTCGGTTCGCTCGGGCGGGCAAATAGAACGACATCTTTGCCGCAAGCCGTGGTGGCGGCCACCGGCGCTGGGTCCAAGCCATTGGGAAAAGTGAGCCAGCTCTCGTTTACCTGGCGGGAGCCCAGCGTCTGAGAGAGCAACGCGAGGCCGAAGTGGGAGCTGTCTTGTTCCATGGCGAGCAAGGTGAACGCGGCCTCGGGTTTGCCTAGCGCGCGCACCTCGGTGAGCGGTTGTGCCGTGCCGCCGATCCAGAGCACCTCGTCGGCGCCTAGGCCACCGCTGCTGACGTCGACGCTACGGACGTGCAGCGCCGTTACCCCCATGCGGGCCTCGAGGGACAAGGCGTTGGCTCCGTTGCGCGTCGCGAGCAGAGCCACGCTGAGCGTGGAGTTGCCCGAGTCGGTGAGATCGACCGCCGTCTTGGGGGCGTGTTTCTCCAGCCATATGCGGGCGCGCAGCGGGCCGTTGGGGACTTTGGGAAGCGCGATGTACGCAACGGCACTCTCGCCCGACTTCGTGGTCACCGCCGCAGCCCGAGTTCCAACGCGGGCGTCTTCGGAGATGATCTCGAGCGGGCCGTACGGTGCTGCGGTGGGGCGCCGCAGGAGGTAGTGGCTGGTTACCCAATACGCATACCCGGGTGTAAACACCGGGCCGCGACCCAGCGCGAACGGCCCTTTTGCATCGGGGACCACGCCCAGCGGCGACGGACCTGCCTTGCCCGACGGAGTCAGTGCACCGACCTTCGCCAAGAACAACTCGTTCGCCCCGTTTACGAGGAACACTCCCTCCGGAGCCGCGGAGGACGGCGCCGCAGGCCCAATGTCCTCGAGGTCATCGAGCACCCACGCGCCCTGGGGCGACTCGACGCGTGATGCGTCTGGTGGAGGGGGCTGTGGGCGTTCGGGTACCACGACCGACGACAGCGGCTCGGCGCTCGGCTGGGGTGGTGGCGAATGCTCTGCACGCTTGACCGAAAGTTCTTGGAGGAGGCGTTTGGCTTCTTCTGGGGTGAGCTTCAGCTCCGCGAGCTTTTCGCGCGTCGCGTCTTGTTCGGTGCGGCAACCCCAGACGGCAAACACGAAGACGCAGCCGATGGCGGCGCGCCGCGCCCGAAACCCTAGGCGCTCGACGGCCGAGTGTCGCGAACCGGTCCGGTCCACGGTCGTCTTGCCGGTGTGGATGGGGTGCACCCCAACTCGTCGGTGGTCATGTGTGCAACAATGAGACGACGTCACTCTAGCCCTAGGTACCAGGCGGCTTGGTCGACAGCGAGGGATTTGGACTGTCGACATGGCAGCTCCTGCCGTTTTGGTAATAATCAATAGTGAGCGTCGAGGTACGACGAGCGAGTTGGCTCGTTGACTGCAGACTGTCAGGAGTTTGGCAACGTGTCCGACCAACAATCCGCGATTCGACGACAGGTCCTCCAGCGCATCGCCGAGCGTCGCACGTCTGCGCGCAGCTCGAGCCCACCCGCGTGGAAGGTCCAGAAGGACGACCTCAAGAGCCTCGAGCCCGTTCGGCGACTCCTCTCGGCGCTCAACAACCCCTACGTCTCCACGACTCAAATCGAGCAATTGGTGGACGAGGTACGGGTCTTGAAGGCGCGCTGCATCCGTCGGGCGATCCACTCGTCCGAGCTCGAACACACCCCGTCATTGGGCGAGGCGCTCGGCTTGATCGGCAACAAGGGGCTCGAAACGGAGCTGCTCAGCGTGCTTGAAGATCTGACGATCTTGTCTGCCGAACTCTCCGACGAGTAGCACTCCACGCAAGTAGGCCCGAGTCTTGCACGAAGACGAGCATGCCAGTGGGCGTGCACGGAATTGGAGTTAGCCCCGCTCCCGACTTGGGGGGCTCGGAGCGAATCGCGAGGCCCGTATCGAACGAGCGTGACGCGACCTTCCGTGCAGCCTTGGGGCGGGCCGTCGGGGACAGCATCGTGCAAGCGCCCTCCAAACAGCCGTCCGCGGCTCAACACGTGGTTGCCTCTCGGACTCCCTTGTCGGGCACACAAGCTGCGCACGCCATTCGAACTGCCTACACGGAGATTGTGGGTGAACCCCCGAGCCAAGGGACGCTCGCGATTCTGACGTCACAGTGGGCGCTCGAGACGGGGCAGGGCAAGTCGATGTACAACTTCAACTTCGCTGGCATCAAAGGACGTGGTCCGGAGGGCATGACCACGGTGATGAGCACCCGCGAGGGTTACGGGGCGAGCGCCGTTCAAATCAAAGACGGGTTTCGCGCGTACACGAGTGCCGAAGCTGGTGCCAAAGATTACGTCGCCTTGCTCCAGCGCAAGTACGGGGCCGCGTTGGATGCGGCAAAAGCCGAACAGCCAGAGAGTTTCGCGCGCGAGCTGAAGGCAGCCGGCTATTACACGGGCGATCCAACACTGTACGCCAAAGGAGTAACCCAGCTCGCGAACCGCGCGATGGAGTACGGCTTCGACGCATTGGGCACCACCTCCGGTGCTCTCGCCGCCCGGCCCCAGCCCGTTCAACCCTATTCCTCCCCGACGGGCTCTGCCTTTTCCGGCGCCGGGCCGTATCGCTCGGAGTGGGGCGACAACCCGCTCGAGAGCCTAGGTCTGGCGATGCAAGGTGGCTTCGAGCCGACGGCGTCGGCCGACGCCGTGCGAGACGAGATGAGTCGCATGGCCTTGATGATCGCGGCGCAGCGCGGGGCGGTGTGAGGTCAGCGGATCAAGTGATCGATCAATGGCGGGTACGCCGCCGAACGAGTGACGAAAGAAAGGGAACTGAGAGCACATGAAGGCTGTCAAAATCGGTAACAAGTGGGTTGGCCCTGGATACCCGACGTACGTCGTTGGTGAGATCGGCATCAACCACAACGGCGACCTCGACGTAGCACGCCGTTTGATCGAAGCGGCGTCGGCGGCAGGTTGCGATGCCGTGAAGTTCCAGAAGCGGACGGTCGACGTCGTGTACACGGCGGAGGAGCTCGCGAAGCCACGCGAGAACCCGTTTGGCCCCACCAACGGCGATCTCAAGCGGGGCCTCGAATTCGGCCACGAACAATACCGAGCCATCGACCGCGCGTGCGGCGAGCGACAGTTGCAGTGGTTCGCGTCGTGTTGGGACGAAGCGTCCGTCGACTTCATGGAGCAGTTCAATCCACCCGCCTACAAGATCGCCTCCGCGAGCCTCACCGACGATAACCTGCTGCGGCATCATCGTAAGACGGGGCGCCCCATCATCGTCTCGACGGGCATGAGCACGCTCGAGCAGGTGGACCACGCCGTGTCGGTGTTGGGCACCGACGACCTGGTGTTGTTGCACACGACGAGCACTTACCCCGCGAGTCACCTCGATCTGAATTTGCGCGTGATTCCCGTGCTCCGCGAGCGCTACGACGTGCCGGTGGGCTACTCTGGACACGAGACGGGCCTGGTCGCGAGCGCTGCTGCCGTTGCTCTGGGTGCGGTCATGGTCGAGCGCCACATCACGTTGGATCGGAAGCTCTGGGGTTCCGATCAGTCCGCATCGATCGAGCCCCAGGAACTCGCGGCGCTCGTGCAACACATCCGCGCGATCGAGTCGGCGATGGGTGACGGCGTCAAGCGCCTGATCGACGCCGAGGTCCCCATCATGAAGAAGTTGCGACGCGTAGGCTGAGCTGCATGGCGGAGATCCTTGCTCTCATTCCCGCCCGCGGGGGCTCGAAGGGGATCCCTCGCAAAAACGTGATCGAGCTGGCTGGCAAGCCGTTGATCGCGTATTCGATTGAACACGCGCTGCAGTCTGCCCTCGTCACGCGAACGATCGTTTCGACCGACGACGACGAAATCGCCGCCGTGTCGAGGGCGCATGGCGCGGAGGTGCCGTTCATGCGCCCTCCCGAGTTCGCACGCGATCTGTCGACCGACTTCGAAGTCTTCGAGCACGTGCTCACGACGCTGAAACAGCAGGAGGGTTACGTGCCCGAACTCGTCGTCCAATTGCGCCCGACCAGCCCCGTGCGGCGCGTGAGCGTGATCGACGCCGCAATCCAGGCGCTGCTGGCGCAGCCCGAGGCGGATTCGCTCAAGTCGCTGAGCCCGAGTAAAACCTCGCCTTACAAGTTGTGGGTCGTAGACTCACGAGGAGCGAGCCCGCTGCTCGAGTTACCGGGCTTGCCGGAGGCGCACAGCATGCCGCGACAAATCCTGCCGACCGTGTACGCTGGCAACGGCTACGTCGACATCATCCGACCCCGCGCGATCCTGGAGCAGGGGTCGATGGTGGGCAAGACGGTGTTGCCCTTCGTGCTCGACGAGCCCATCTTCGACCTCGACTATCCGGAACAGATTGCCGCCCTCGAGGAGGCGCTCTATGCTCGCGCCGGAGTAACACCCTCCAAGATCCCGCCACGAAGGACTGGCAGCTGACATACGGACGTGTGACGGCTCGACGGGCCGCCCGGGCAAAGCTACGACTTGCATTTGCGGCTGCCGTCCGGGCAGGCGAACCGCACGTGGAAGTGGTCCTGGTGGCCGGCGACGTGGCGGATGAGTGCGGCGTCTGAACCGCCGGCAACTTCGAGCCAGTTTCCGAGACGTGCGTTGCGTATCGTGCCGTGACGTCGGGCGTGGTCGAGCAGCAACTTCTGAATGCGCCGGTCCATGTAGATCACTTCGACGCGCGAGTTCTGCGTGAGCAGCTTGAGCAATCGCCAGGTGAGTTCTGCGTCGAGGTTGTCTGCGGTGACGTGCTGCCAGTTGACCTTGCCTTTGCCATCCCACTTCGTGATGTAGCTCAGGTCGACGTCGCGCCCCGACTGGTGAGACTTGTGCGGCGCCAGGGGCCCGCCTTCGCGGGCCGACAGATTTCCCACCAACACTGGCGGCGCGTGGCGCTCTACTTGGGACCAGCGTTCGAGCACGTGGTCGAGTTGCTCGATGGTGTCGCGCGTCGCCCAGGTCTTCCAGCGCTCGGCGGTGATCTTGCGGCCTGGGCCGTCTACCATCGGTAGGGCGTTGTCGATTACGCCGTCGTGGGGGTATCCGACCGATTCGCTGGGTCGACCGAGATCACGAAACACGATCACTTCGGTGCTCGGCTCGAGTTCGCGGTCGGGGTCGACGTTGGGGTTGAGTGCCGCGATCTCGTGGTGATACAGCTTGTACAGATTCGCGACGTTACGCAGGGTCCCACCGCGTGAAATCGTGTAAGTGATGGGCTGACCGCCGCGCGCCTCCGGGGGCCGACTCCGATCCGGGGCGTCCTGACGACGTTCCAGTGCAGCCTCTGGGAGGTCGCCCGCCGGTGGGGGCGTCGGCGCTTCACACGCCCCAGCGCATGAAAACAGCGGCAAAATAGCCCAAAACCAAGGTGAGGGGCGGGCCTCTATCAGCGAGCGATGGGGCTTTCGCGGCATGCGACCCCCCACGGTACCCTTTCGGATCCGAGCGTCCAAAAATTCGGCTGGCCAGCGGCCGCGCCTAAGGTCTCGGGGCACACGTGCCGTTGCTTTTTGGAAGATGACCTCGACTGCCGAAGTAGTGCCCCGCGTGTTCACGCTTCCCGAGCGGGTGGACGCATACAACACGCGCGACCTGGTGAGCCCGATCCGCGAAGCCATAGACGCTGGCGCGCGCTGCGTGGTGCTGGACCTGTCTTCCACCCAATCCATGGACTCGACGGCGCTGGGCGCTTTGGTGCAGATCCTCAAAGCGTTGCGTGCCGAGGGCGGAGAATTGCGGTTGGCGGCGGTCGGCGACGCGGTCTCCAGGGTGCTCTCGATCACGCGTCTCGATCAGGTTTTTTCGATCTTTAGAACCCTCGAAGCCGCCCGCGCCCCGATCCGCTGAGCCCGCTCTATAAGCCGTTGTCCGCTCCCGGTTTGTGTTACGAGGGGGTATGGACGGTAGAGTGTTGACGATCGCGGGTTCCGACTCGGGTGGAGGCGCCGGGATTCAGGCGGACATCAAGACGATAACGGCGCTCGGGGGATACGCCATGTCAGCGATCACCGCGCTGACTGCACAGAACACCGTAGGCGTGTCCGAGGTCTTCCCCGTCGACCCGTTCTTCGTGGAAAGCCAAGTGGTAGCCGTGCTCGAAGATCTCGGCGCCGACGCGATCAAGATCGGGATGTTGGCCAATCGCGCGAACGTGGAGCTCTTGGCACGCAAGCTCGACATCTTCGCGCGTCAGATCCCTGTCGTGCTCGACCCCGTGATGGTCGCGACGAGCGGCGACCGGTTGCTGGACGACGCCGGGATTCAGGCACTGCGCACGCGTCTGGTCGCACGCTGTGCGTTGATCACGCCCAACGTGCCGGAGGCCGAAATCCTCACCCAGACGACCATTCAAGACGAGGGCGACATGCACCGTGCCGCGGATCTCCTGCTCCTGGCGGGGGCTCCGGCGGTGTTGATCAAGGGCGGACATCTGCCGGGTGAGACACTGGTAGATTTGCTGCGCACCGCGGACGGCATGGAGAAGCGGTTCGAGACCGAACGTCAGACTACGCGAGCAACCCACGGAACCGGTTGCACTCTGTCGTCGGCGATTGCCACGGGGCTTGCCCAAGGCATGACGCTCGAGAGCGCCGTCGCGCGCGGTATCGACTACGTGCAACGGGCGATGCGCTGGGCCAAGCCGCTCGGAAACGGTAAAGCGGGGCCGCTCGACCACGGCTTCTCGTTGCGACAGCGCTCCGATTCGGAGCCGCTCCACTGAGCGCCAGTCGCTTGGGCGGTCCACCAAAATCGGGGAGAACGCTGCCTCGTCAGTGTCGCGACTGAATGTCCGCCAGCTTCATGCGGGCGTCGTGGATGAGCGGGCTGTTCGGGAAACGTCGGATGAACGTTCGCAACGTTCCAATCGCGTCGTTGTAGGCTTCCATGTCGATTTGACACTCGGCTAGCAACATCGCGGCCTCGTCCATCAGCTCCTTGTCGGGCGAGGCTTCGCTCAGATTGAGCAAGATCGGCACGGCCTCACGCTGTTTACCCAAGGCCTTGAGCGCGCGCGCGAGCTGCAAGCGGCCATTGGCGACGTGCCCGCCCGTGGGCTTGTACTTCAGGGCCAGTGACAACGACTGTTCCGCCTCGGGCCAGCGCCCCGTGCGGATGTACTCGAGCCCCTCGAGGTACTCGCGGTGGCTGAGCTCGTTGCGAGCCTGCTCCAGCGCAGCGGCGAACACCTCACGTTCCACGCGCGACAGGTCCAACGCTTCGATTTCATCCGCGGCCTTGAGCAGGTCCAGATACTTCTCGCGGCGAACCAGCTCGTAGATTTCCAGAGAGCGCTTCTGGCCTTTGAGGTGGCGCTCCCACGTCTCTTTGGCTTGTTGGGCCTCTTTGGTCAACGCGGTCAGCTCTTCGCTCCGGTTTTTCGTCTCGGCGCGGACGGCCTCTACGCGTGCATCGACGAAGACCTTGCCCAGCAGCAGCAGCCCCGCGATGCTCACCGCGTAGGTCACCGAGCTGTGGACGATCATGCGCCGCTCGTAACCTTGCTGACGCTTGGCGATGCTGTTGAGATCGGCCGACAACGCGTTCACGAGGTTGTTGGTCTTGATCGAGAGGGCTCGGCTCTCGACGATTTCGCGCCGAATTTCTTCTAGCTCGTTGCCAAAGTCGTCAATCATGGCGGTCGGTGCCGAACGGTGCGAGGGGAGCTCCGGAGCGGCGGGCGGGGTGTAACCGACTTTTGGCGGCGAAGGGCCCGATCATGTGCCGACCGCGTCGTGAAAGCTGTGGGCTTGCTGGCCGGTTGGTCGCCGGATTTCGCACTCGCGTTTGGACCACGTCACGGCTCTGACAGCCTCCCTCAAGGGTTGCTGTTGCAGACTGGCGAGTCCTGAATTAGAGGCCAGGGCCGGTTTGGCTGGCGCCCGACTTTGGGATACCGTCGGCAATTGGAGCGAAAAGAAGACGATGGATACGAGTGATATCAAGAAGGGCCTGAAATTCCTTTACGACGGCGAACCCTACGTTTGCCTCGAGTTTCAGTTCGTCAAGCCAGGCAAAGGCCAGGCCTTCACGCGCACCAAGATGCGCCACCTGCTCACGGGGTCGATCCTCGAGCGCAACCTCCGTTCCGGCGAGAAGATCGAGCCGGCCGACGCCGAGGAACGCTCGTTCTCGTACATCTACCCGGACGGCGACGACTTCGTGTTCATGGACTCGAACTCCGGTGAGCAAATCACCGTCAATGGTTCGGTGGTGGGCGACGACCGCGACTTCTTGATGGACGGCAGCCAGTGCATGATCACCATCTACAAGGGTAACCCGGTCAACATCGACTTGCCTCCCCACATCACCGTCCAAATCGTGGAGACGGAGCCCGGCGTGAAGGGCGACACAGCGACCAACGTCACCAAGAACGCCAAGATCGCTACCGGTGCGACCGTCCAAGTGCCGCTGTTCATCGGCGAGGGTGAGTGGGTGCGCGTGGACACGCGAACCCGCGCCTACCTCGAGCGTGTCAAGGCGCCGCAGAGCTGAGGCTGTCTCACCACCGCGTGCCGCGGCGTCGACACCGCAGGTGAGCCGAAACAACCGCCCTTTGCGAGGGGCGGTTGTTTTTTTGTGCCCGCACGGCTACCGCGTCGGGTGGTGAGGGGCCAAGAGCGGGTCTCGAGACTCGAGACCCGCGACCCCATGTGACAGGTGAGCGATCGTGAAGCGGGTGGCGAAAGCCGGGGAGAAACGACTGCCTCATCCCCGTTGGGCGGGCGTTTTCCCATCGCAACCGGTTTTGAGATCTGCTCTAAGTTAGCGCGCCGGCGTGAGCACGACGACTTTGCTTCCCTGTAAACAAGCAGCGCTTGCTCCCGAGTCGGAGATCACGCAGTCGGAGAGGCCTGCGAGTTCAGCGGGGACGCTCCAAAATTCGGCCGATTGAGGGGTCTGCACCAGGATGCCGAGTTTCCCAACGCTGATCGCCCAATTACCGTTGTTGCTCTGCGGTGAACCGGGCTGCCTGAAGCTGGGCGCAGGCCCCAAGGCGACCGGGCCGACATAGCAAGACAGCCCCTCTCTGGTCCAAGCGATCGGTCGAAATTCTACCTCGGGAGTGGAGCCGCGCCCCTCGCAGACGCCAGGCCGCGGGGACAAGATGTCTGTTTGAAGTGCGGTGCCGAAGTTACCGGTGTTGGTTTGACTCGCCGCGAAGAGCGTGGCTTCGTTGCACGGAAATGCGAGCTGAGAGAGGCGCTGGGCTTCCGGTCCAAACGCTACCAGGGTCCACGGGTCGACTTCGTCGGAAGCATCTTCGAGCGTCCCACCTCGAAAGCGTTGGACGCCCTGTGGTGTGATCACGAACAACGTCTCTTCGACGTAACGAAGCGGCGAATAGTGAGGTCCCGGTGGAGGGGTCGTGGCCTTGGTTTCGAGGGTTTGTCCGGTCACGGCCCTCGTGGCAATTGCATCTCTGAGTAGCTTCTCGACCGACTTATTGGCTTTGGGTGAAGTTCCGCCGCCGAACCAAGCGGCCTGCTCGAAGGCGAGCACTGCGCGCGCATAGTGGCGCTGGGTTAGCGCCGCGGTGACCTCGGCCGCGACCCACGCATCGAACGCGGGCGCGAGTTCGCCACACGTGATGGGAGCGCCATCTACGTCGGTCACGCGAAAGGTGGCCGATTCTTTACAGAGGTAGGCGAACAGCCGGCGGGCGTGGTCGATGCGCCGTGGGACGAGGCGGCTCGTATTCGGCCCCTTCGCTCGCACCAGCTCCAAATTGCCGAGGCCGGTGAACGACTTTTTCGGCTCAGCGTTGTCCCGAGCCATACCCGCAGCGCGGTCCAGCCAGAGCAAACGAGCCTCAGCGGGTTGAGCTTTCGTCTGAGCCGCGTTCGAACCGCCGTCCGATTCGGTGGCCGACAGCCGGAACGTCAGGGCCGCATCGTCGTGAGCGTCGCCGTCGATGTCCCCCGTGTCGACCGCCACTTCGAGGCGCTCGCCCGGGATGGGTTCGGCGAGGCGAAGATGAAGGCGCACCGGGTTGGGATGTAGGGGCGCCAAGATCGCCAGCGATCTGTAGGGGGAGCGTGGGATAAGCGTACCCGCTGGACAAACAGCACCGACGTCCCACGTCACGGTATGAGGTCCCGTGGCGCTCAAGTCCGTTTGGAGCGAACAGCCTTCGCTGCGGGGCACGAAGGTCGGGTACTGGGCGAGCGTCTTCGGCGGCCGGTCCTTTTGGAAGAGCACGAGTGGTTCGGCCCTTCCAGGCTTGCCGGTCGACGGGTCACTGCCACTCACCAGCCAGGCCACGACCTCGAGCCCGGGCTCGTCGTTCAAGTTTGTCGCGACATATTGCGCGAAGAACAGGTTGTCCGGTGCTTTGACTTCCCAGTCGCCGACGCGAACCATCGGAGTGGGGGGGTTGACGAGCTGTCCCGCGACCCTTTTGAACGAGGGAGCACTCGTCTCGCCGGTCGTCACCCCGTCGCCACTCGACGGCCCGGTCACCGCGCGCACTTCCGTTGCTACCCCGAACGGGGTGAACGGGTGTTTGTTGCTGCTCTCACACTTGCAGCCCACGGTCGCGACGGCGGTGACGACGGTGAAGGCTGCTAACCCGAGGCTCCCAACCCGGCTCGGAGATCGGCTCTCGCGGCTGGCCTGGGCGGAGCCGACGTGCGGGGCATTTCCGCAGATGGTGGGACCTCGAACGGTGCTGCTGGGCATCGAGTTTGGTGCGTTTGGTCCTACACCAAGCGCCGGGGAAACCAATAGGGGAATTGAGGGGGGCGTGTGTGATTGAGCGGGGGCCGGATCGAACCCCGAACCAGATTCCAAGGTGCGCAAGAACCGTATGAAGATTCGCCATCTTACAACCCTTGTA
>CBINDO010000160.1:0-17991 GCA_966249405.1 uncultured bacterium
GGAACATCGCGTTCACTCCTTGCTGGAACACCTTCGGGTGCCGAGCGTGCAGGCGCTCGTGGGTTCGTTGAGCGGTGGCGAGCAACGGCGCGTCGCCCTCGCGCAGCTGCTCGTGAGTGAGCCGGATCTGTTGATCCTCGACGAGCCGACCAATCATCTCGACACCGAGACCATCGAGTGGCTCGAAAATTACCTGAGCCGCGACTTCAAGCGTGCGCTTTTGCTCGTCACCCACGACCGCTACTTCTTGGACCGCATCGTCGATCGGACGATTGAGCTGTCGCACGGCGTGGCGCGTAGCTACGACGGCGGATGGACCGAATATCTCACCGCAAAGGCGGAGCGCGAGGCGATCGAAGAGCGCATAGAGTCCAATCGCCAGAACTTCCTGCGTAAGGAGATCGAGTGGCTCCGGCGCCAGCCCAAGGCTCGCGGCACCAAACAAAAGGCGCGCACCGAACGCGCTCAGAGTGCGCTCGACTCGAACCCAACTCAAGCCCGCGGCGCCGTCAAGTTCGAGGCAGCGACCACGCGACAAGGTTCGACCGTGCTCGAGCTCGACGAGCTCGAGGTGACCGTCGCCGGCAGGAAGCTCATCAAAGGTCTCACCTTCAAGCTGGCCAAGGGTCAACGCGTGGGCATCATCGGTCGCAACGGCGCAGGCAAAACCACTCTGTTGCGCGCGCTCACGAATCAGCTGCAACCGTCCGCTGGCAAGATAACGCTGGGCAAGAACACTCGCATCGCCTACTTCGATCAAGGGCGCAGCGAGCTCGACGAGACCAAGACGATCGCCGAGAACGTCGCGGGCACCCGTGACACGGTGCAGCTCGGCGAACAAACGATCACCATCTACAGCTACCTCGAGCGCTTCCTGTTCCGTAGTGACGACATTCGGAAGAAGGTCGGCATGTTGTCGGGTGGCGAGCGCGCCCGAGTAGGCCTCGCGAAGCTATTGCTCGAAACCTCGAACCTGCTGCTCCTCGACGAGCCGACCAACGACCTGGACGTCACGACGCTGGGTTCGCTCGAGGAGCTGCTCACCGAGTTTGGCGGCTCTGCCATCGTGGTGAGCCACGACCGCTACTTCCTCAATCGCGTAGCTACCGACCTGCTGGTGTTCGAAGGCGACGGCAAAGTCGTTCACTACGTCGGCAACTACGACACGTACCTGAGCCTGAAGCCAAGTCCCGCCGAGCTCGCGGCGGCTACTCGTGAGGTGGCCACGGACGGTGCCGTCCCCGGGTCCACCGAGGGCAAGGCCCCGTCGGGGAACGTGAAGGCGACGAGCCAAAAACGCCCCCCCAAGCTGACCTTCAAAGAAGAGCAAGAGCTCGCTACGATCGAAGCGCGCATCGAGGCGGCTGAGGCGCTGGTGGCCAAGCTCCAGGCGCAGCTCGGCGACCCCGAGTTTTACCGTTCACCGACGGCGCAAGTCGACCAGACGAAGAAAGCGCTGGAAGCTGCCGAGCAAGAGGTCGCCGCCGCGATGACCCGTTGGGAAGAGCTCGAAACCAAACGCCAAGCCTTCGAGACCGCGCGCTGAGTCTCGGCGCTGAGTCTCGGCGCGTGGTCGCGCGCAGAGTCCGCGAGACCACGCGTGTCTCACCTCAGCCGAGGTAACGTGCGGCGAGGTGCGCTTTGAAGTGACGAGCGTCGAGCTGCTCGCCGGTGGCGTCGAGCAGCATCTGCTGCAAGGAGCAAGAGCTCGCGCGCGACCAAATGGCGTCGCGCAACCAAGCGTCCAACGGCGCAAAGTCGCCTTTTGCGATCGCGTCCGTCAGGTCTGGATGCCGTTGCTTTGCTGCCGCGAAGAGCTGCGCGGCCACGACCGCGCCCAAGGTGTACATCGGGAAGTATCCGAACAAGCCCGCCGGCCAGTGAACGTCTTGGAGGCAGCCGTCACGATCGTTACCGAGAGTGCGCAGGCCGAGCAGGCGCCACATTTGTTCATCCCACACGGCAGGCAGGTCACCCACCGCGAGGCTCCCGTCGATCAGCGCTCGCTCCAGGTCGTACCGAAGCAACACGTGGGCCGGGTACGTCACTTCGTCGGCGTCGACGCGGATGAAGCTCCTCCGCACACGCGTGTACAAACGACTCAGGTTATCGAGTGAAAAAGCGACGGGATTGCGTTCAACACTGGCCGGAAACGCCGCAGCAATCAACGGCGCGGCAAACTCCAGGAACTCTCTCCCCCGACAAACCTGCATCTCCAGGAGCAAGCTCTGACTTTCGTGTGCCACCATCCCGCGCGCCAACCCGACCGGCTGATGTTGCCACGCCGTCGGTAGCCCCTGTTCGTATTTTGCGTGGCCCGTCTCGTGGAGAACCCCCATCAGCGCAGAGACGAAATCTGCTTCGTCGTAACGCGTCGTGATGCGCACATCACGAGGGACTCCGCCGCAAAACGGATGGTAACTCGTGTCGAGCCGCCCCGCGGACGCATCGAAACCAGCGCTCACCATCAACTGCAAGCCGAGGTTACGTTGCGCGTTCACGTCGAAGGGTCCCACCGGCTCCACCAGCGACGCCGTCTTCTGTCGTTCGATCACGGCGTCGGTGAACCCCGGCAGGAACTCGCGCAGGTCCGCAAACACTCCGTCGATGAGGGCCGTCGTGATGCCCGGCTCGTATTGATCGAGCAACGCGTCGTAGGGCGTGCACCCGAGTCGTGCGGCGAGCGCTTGGGCCGTCTCGCGCTTGAGCGTCACGACTTCGGCGAGGTACGGCGCGTAAGCGGCGAAGTCGTTCTCACCGCGATAACGACGCCACGCTTGCTCGCTCCGCTTCTCGGCGCGCGTCATCGCTTCGACCAAGTCGGTCGGCAACGCGCGTGCACGTGTCACGGCTCGTCGCATCTCGGCCAAGTTGGCGCGCTCCCAGGCTCCGAGATCGTCTTGCACGGTGGCGCTCGCGAGCCACTCGTCGAGCTCGGGGGCCGTTAATCGGCGATGGCATTCCGCAGCCAACGTAGCCATCGCTTCGGCACGGCTCGGCGCCGCGCCATCCGGCATGTTCACTGCCTGATCCCACTCGACAATTGCCCCCACTTCCTGCAGATGACCGAGCGAACGAAAATGCGAAAACAGGTTGCCGTAAGACATTACGGTCTCATACACCAAAACCGGGCGTCGGACTCCAAAACCCTGCCACGACCGGTGCCCGAGGTTCACGGTCGTTGCCGCCTCGTTTCGAACTGCTCGCAAAGAAAGACCGCCGAGTGAACCTCCTACTTCTGACGCGCGAAGAGCTGGACGAAAGCGATGGCTGCGTCGTGACGGGCAGGCGAGCCGAACACATCCTACGTGTGTTGGGCGCCGCCGCCGGGGACACGCTGCGCGCGGGCGTCAAAGACGAAACACTCGGCGTCGTGCGAATCAACGAAGTGACTGGCGACTCGGTGCACGTGACCTACGTCTCGGAGACCGAGGTACCGCTCCCAGAAAAGGTGCTGTGTTTGGCCGTGCCACGCCCCAAGGTGCTGTCGCGCTGCGTACAACACGCGACCGCCCTGGGTTTTGGTCGCATCTCGTTGTTTCGCTCCTACCGCGTCGAAAAGTCTCACTTGGACAGCCAGCGTCTCTCGCCGGAGCGTCTATCGGAGGACGTGTGGCTCGGGATGGAGCAAGGTCGACGCGTGCACACGCCCATCGTCGAGTTGTTCGACCGGTTTCGTCCCTTCGTCGAAGACCACCTCGACCAGCTCGCCACGGAGACCCATCGCTACGTCGGCCACCCTTACGACTCGACTCCGCTGTGGGGAGCGCCACTACAGCCAGGCCCCTACACCCTGGTGATCGGCCCCGACGGCGGCCTCATCGACTACGAAATCCAGGCGCTGCAGCGTTGCGGGTTCGTTCCGGTGCGCGCCGGAAGCGCGCCCTTGCGGGTAGAATCGGCCATCAGCTACCTTACTGGGCAGCTCGATCTGGTGCACCAACTCGACTGACGCCTTCATGCCCACTGTCTCCGCACTGTTCATTTATCCCATCAAATCGTGCGCCTCCGTGTCCATGACGGAACTCGTGTATACGTCGCGCGGCCTAGAGAACGACCGCCGCTTCATGGTCGTGGACCTCGACGGCAAAGCCATCACCCAGCGCGAGAATCCACGATTGGCGCACATCAACCCGAACGTCACGGCCGCGGGTCTGCGGGTAGATTACGAGGGCAAAGCGGCGACCACGTTCGGCTTCGGGCGTGAGACGCGCCGCGAGGTGCGGGTTTGGAGTTATTTGGGCAACGCGCTCGACCTGGGCGACGAAGCGGCCGATTGGTTCAGCACGTTCATCGAGCAGCCGTGCCGCTTGGTAGAGTTCGCTCCGGACGGCGACCGACCGGTGAGCACGAAGTACACGAGCGTCCCGGCACAAGTTCGGTTTTCGGACGGCTACCCGATCTTGGTGACGACCCTGGAGTCACTCTCCGACCTCAATCGGCGCCTCGCGACGCCGGTTCCGATGAATCGATTCCGTCCCAACGTCGTGCTCAGAGACGCGGCGCCATTCGCCGAAGACGGTTGGAAGGTGCTCGAGTTTGCGAACCTCCGTTTGCACGTCGTCAAGCCGTGCGAGCGCTGTGTGATCACCACCACCAACCAAGTCACCCTCGAGCGGCAGAAGGAACCACTGCGTACGCTCGCCACTTTCCGGAACTTCGACGGCCGCGTGTGTTTTGGACAAAACGCCGTCCCGGAAGGACCTGGGTCGCTGCGTCTCGGCGAGGAAGCGCGCGTCCAGCCGTAGCTCGGCCTGCAAGGAGCGGCGATGCACGGACTGCGACCGCTGCGTCCGTGGCGCGCGCGGGTCGATCGGGCGTTGCAGCCCGCTCGACGATCGCAGTTCTCACTTGCCGCACACTTGCAGCAGATTAACGGCGCCCAAAAGACGACGCGACGGCGAGTTCTTTGGGTTGGGCCCAACCTCTCCCGTCGCTGCGCGGCTCCCGCCCCTCGCGTAGCGCCAAACCTGCACGTCACTCGTGAGCCGTCGACGCGCCCCGTTCACTCGTTCCGTTCACTCGTCTGGCGGCTCGAGCGGACCGGCCAGAGCCCGGCGCGCCACGTCGAATGAGAAGCCAGCGCGAGCCAGGGTTCCCAGGTCCTTTTGAGCTCGTTCTTTGCGGGCCGCCTCGGGACGACACCACCCGAGCCGCTTGCGTTGCACGAGCCGGCACGCGGACGACAGCTCTGTCTCACCAGAAGCGCCAAGCTCGGCGATGACCGCCGCCGCTAGCTCGCCGTCTACGCCGCGTTGTCGCAAGCGCTCGACCGCCTTGCGCGGCGCGACCCCTCGACCGAGCAAACTCTGCGCTAGACCGCGCGCAAAGCGCTGGTCGTTCAAGTACCCGACTTCCAAGAACCTCGCCAAGATGGCGTCGACCTCTGGACTCGACACCGAGCGGCGCGTCGTGAATTCCGCGTCGGTTTCTGGCTTTGCCTGCTGCTTACCTAGCTTGCGCAGCAGGACCTGCCGCATCTTGGCGGCGGTGCAGTCGAACCGCGCCAGGTAAGACACGGCGTACGCCTCGAGTTCGGCCGCGCTCAATGGGCGGGCCGGGTCGGAGTTTGTGCGAGGACGACGCGGCATCGCGCCATCCTCGATCAGGTTCATTCGGAAGAAAACCCCTTGTTTTCGCCATCGCTCCGAGGGAAGTTCGTCATACGCAATCACGGCTCGAATAGGGAGATCCGCCCGGCGCGGCGAGATGTACGAATGAAAAAAAACTACGTCCTCGACACCAACGTCCTAGTCCACGATCCCCAGGCCCTATTCAAATTCGAAGACAACGATCTCATCATCCCCGTCTACGTGCTCGAGGAGATCGACCGCTTCAAGCGCGACACGACGGAGCGCGGGCGAAACTCGCGTGAGGTCGCTCGTCTACTCGACGGCCTGCGTGAGACACATGGCTCCTTGGCGTCGGGTATACCGTTGAAGGACGGTGGCACACTTCGCGTTTACGTTCCCCAGAAGCGCCCGACGATGAGCATCGCGCTCGACCCGCACTCGGGAGACAACGCGATCATCCAGAGCGCGATCGAGGTCCGCGACTCGTCGAGCGTACCCACGGTCTTCGTCACCATGGACGTAAACCTGCGCGTCCGTTCGGATGCGCTCGGACTCACGACTCAAGCTTACGAAAACCAGTCCGTCGAACCGGACGAGCTCCGGTCGGGCACGACGGAGCTCACCGTCGAGGAAGACCAGTTCGAGGTGTTTCACAACTCCGGTGAGCTGGTGATCGAGTCGGACGCTCTCTACCCCAACGTGTGCGTAATGCTCCGTCAACAGACGAACCCCCAACGCACGGCGCTGGGGCGCTACCATGCCAGCACTGGGTCGATCAAACGGTTGCTCGCACCCCGCGACGGCGTGATGGGCATCCGCCCCCGCAACAAGGAGCAATCGTTCGCCTTGGACCTGCTGCTCGACAACAGCATCCGGCTCGTGACGTTGGTTGGCATGGCGGGCACCGGCAAGACGCTGCTCGCCCTGGCGGCGGGCCTGAGTCTGTCGGTCGTAGACGGGACGTATTCCCGCTTACTCGTGAGCCGGCCCGTGATCCCGCTCGGACGCGACCTGGGTTACCTGCCCGGTGACGTCCAGGAGAAGATGGGACCCTGGATGAAGCCGATCTTCGACAACCTCGAGTTTCTGCTCATCGGCAGCGGCACGCGGCGTCGCGGCGTGCCCGACATCAACTCGCTCGTGGAGGCGGGACAAATCGAGATCGAGCCCCTCACTTACATTCGCGGTCGCAGCTTACCGCACCAATACGTGATCGTCGACGAGGCGCAAAACCTCACACCCCACGAGGTGAAGACGGTGATCACTCGCTGCGCGGAAGGGACGAAGATCGTGCTCACTGGTGACCCCTACCAGATCGACAATCCTTACGTGGACAGCTCCACCAACGGGCTCAGCGTCGTGGCCGATCGACTCCGCGGAGAAGGTCTCGCAGGGCACGTCGTGCTCAAGCGCGGCGAGCGCAGCGAGCTAGCGAACCTAGCCGCCAAGAAGCTCTGAGCTCCGCCGCTCTCCGGCGCACATCTCCGCAAAGCGCCTCAACAGTCGATTGGACGCCGGCGTCTCGCTGGCGCCATCGAGCAGGCGTGAGACGTCCAAACCTTCGGCCACCAGGTCCTCCTGGCGATACTGGATGTAATGGCGGATCACTCCGGCGTCCATCTCCGGGTGAAACTGAACGCCCCACGCCGTGGGCGCGAACTGAACGAGTGCGTGTGCCTCCCGATCGGTGCGCGCCAACACCTTGGCACCCGGCGGCAGCTGCACGACCGAGTCGAGGTGCGTCATGTTCACGACCAGAGAGCCGCCGCGCCCGCATCCGTCCGGCAACAAGTGACAGTCTTCATTAACCTGAAGCGTCACGCTGCCGATCTCCCGCCCGGCCGGATTGCGTTCGACACGTCCGCCCAAGGCCTCACCGAGCAGTTGATGGCCAAAACAGATGCCGAAAGTCGGAACCCCGAGTTCGACCAACCGTCGAACATACGTAAGTGCGCCATGCATCCAAGGCGCCCGTTCGGTCAAACTCGCGGGTGAGCCGGTGATAATCACGCCCGACCAGTCGTAAGTGAGCTCGAACGGCTCGTTGCGTACGTCACTCACCACCCAGTTGCCCCGCCAACCGTCCCCCACGGTCCCTTGGATCAGCTCGGAGAACCCTCCGCGTTCACGCTGCACGGGCGGGACGGGATCGCCGGTTACCAAGACCAAAAGGGAGGGCTGCATGTACGCCATTGTTTTGTTCGGACCCCCAAGTTCGCAAGGTCAAACTCCTTACCCCAACGAAGTCGTGCTAAAGCCTTTGGACTGTGACTGCATCGGTGCCCCCGGTTCCCCGCGACCCTGCGCGCAAAGCGACCCTCACCCCCCGCGACGCGGCTAGTCGCGACTTCCGCTTGCCGCGGCCGGAACGAGTGTTCGTCAACCGCAACTTGAACATGTCGGCCGTGGAGTGGGTGGGGTTCGACATGGACTACACACTCGCCATTTACCGCCAGGAAGCGATGGACGCGCTCAGCATCGAGCTCACCATCGCCGGCCTAGTCGAGCACAAGGGATACCCGAGGGAGTTGCTCGGCATCGTCCCCGACCCGAACTACCCGATCCGCGGGTTGCTCATCGACCGTCGTCTGGGTCACGTGCTCAAGATGGACCGCTTCGGGGCGATTCACAAAGGATACCATGGGCTCACGCGTCTCACCAAAACGGAACTGCGAGATCTGTATTGGGACCGCAAGGTGCGTCCGACCGAGCCACGGTTCCACTGGATCGACACGCTGTTCAGCCTGAGTGAGGTCACGGCCTATGCAGCGGTCGTCTCAGCGCTCGAAGCCGATGGCCGGTCGTTGAACTACGAGCAGGTGTTTCAGGACATCCGGCACGCCATCGACGGAGCGCACGCCGACGGCACGGTGCACCGACGGGTAATCCAAGACCTTCCCAAATACATCGACCGCGACGCCGAGCTGCCGGCGACTCTGCACAAGCTCAGGTCAGCGGGAAAGAAGTTGTTCCTGCTCACGAACTCGCCCTGGGAATACACCGACGCGATGATGCGTTATCTGCTGGCAGGTGCGCTCCCCCAGTACCGCACCTGGACCATGTACTTCAACGTCGTCAACGTGTTCGCGCGCAAACCGCTGTGGTTCCAAGGACAACAACCGTATTTCCTGTTGCAGGACGGCGCCCGTAGTCCCGACGTTCATTCGCTCGATCGCGGCAAAGTGTACGAAGGCGGCAATCGCGAAGACTTCGAGAGATTGACCGGCGCGGCCGGTTCTCGAACCATCTACGTCGGGGATCACATCTACGGTGACATCTTGCGGTCGAAGAAGGACTCCGCTTGGCGCACCGCCATGATCATCCAGGAGCTCGACCAAGAGTTCGCCGCGCTGCGGCTGAGCGCGGAGCAGATCAGCCAGAAGCTCGAGCTGGAGCAAACCAAGATGCACCTCGACGACGAGGTTCGTTATTACCAGCGGCGCCTGAAAGAGCTGCAGGCGAGTGAAGAAGGTGAAACGGACCAAGAGGTAACGCGTGTCAAATTGGCACTCGACGAGACACGCAAGGCGGTCCGCGAGCTCGACCAGCGCTTCGACGAAATCGAGGAGCAGATTGACGCGGCCCACCACCAATATTGGGGCTCGTTGCTAAAGGAAGGCGGGGAGCTGAGCAGCTTTGGAGCTCAGGTGGAACGCTACGCCGACCTCTACATGCGGCGCGTCTCCTGCCTGCGCCACTATTCGCCGGAGCAGTTTTTCCGATCGCCCCACGATTTCATGCCCCACGAGCTGTGATCGCAGCCCTGGCCCAAAGGTTGGTTCCGAAGCGGGACCGGCTGTCGCCGCCGAGTCGGGTGTGTTAGCCATCCGCTTCGGTTCGCGCGTCTTGCGATGTACGCGTTTTTCGCTCACTCCCCTTTCCCTCCAAACAACCCCGCCCTAGGCACTCCGCGCGTGGTGCCTGCTGGCCTGCGGCGACACCTCTCACCCCACAACGGCTTTGCACAATGAATCTCGTAGACTGGCTTCAACGGCTCATGACCAACTTCGGCGCGGAGTGGGTCATGTGGCTCATGCTCGGCTTAAGCGTCATCAGCGTCGCGATCATGCTCGAACGAGCTTGGTTTTACTGGTCACTGCGTGACGACATCGCCACGCTCGCGTCCGAACTCCGCGCGTTGCTCCGCAGCAACGATCTCGACGGAGCTCGCAAACGCATGGAACAGTCGCCCAGCGCCGAGGCAGCCGTCGTTGTCGCCGGCTTGGCGGAAGCCGACCGCGGAGCACGATCGGCCGAGGAAGCGATGCGGGGAGCGTCTGCGCTGCAGCGACTCAAGCTCGAGCGTCGCTTGGCGTTCCTCGGAACGCTCGGCAACAACGCTCCGTTCATTGGGCTGTTTGGCACCGTCATCGGCGTGGTGATGGCGTTCGAGGCCTTGGGCGACGAGAAGGTCGCCCAAGGTGCTGCCGACGCCGCCGCCAACCTCGGCGCGCCCCAGCAAGTCATGGCGGCGATCGCCGAAGCCTTGGTCGCAACGGCGGTCGGCCTCGCAGTGGCCATCCCGGCAGTGGCCATGTTCAACGTGTTCCAGCGCCAAGCCCGCGCCATCCTGGCCAACACCGAGGTCCTGTCTCGGGTTCTGATCGCCCACCTGGTGGCTGAACCGAGCTCCGGCAAGCTGGAAAGTAAACCCAAGAAGTCCAAGAAACCCGAAGACAACGGCGGAGAAGACTGATGGCCGGCGGCGCCTCCTCCGACGACGACGATGGCGGCTTGATCAGCGCCATCAACGTCACGCCCCTAGTGGACGTGACCCTCGTGTTGCTCATCATCTTCATGGTGACGGCGCGCATCATCGTATCCCAAGGCATGCCGATGGACTTACCCAAGGCAGCGAGCGGCGAAGACATGCAGACGGTCTTCAGCGTCGAGCTGACGGAAGACGGTAAGACGTTCGTGGACTCCACCCAGGTCGCCGGTGACCAGGTCATCGGCGAAATGGCGACGGAGGCCAAAAAGAAAAACCCCGAGTTGCGTGCTGTCATCCGTGCCGACCAAAAGGTGCCCCACGGTCGCGTGATTCAGGTCCTCGACACCTTGAAGCAAGCGAAGCTCAGCAAGGTCGCGTTTGCCGTCACACCTGCTGCTGGGGCCAAAGCGCCAAAAACGCCCGCGGCAGCTCCCACGCCTTAGCCCGTCACCCACCGCCCCCACTTGCCGGCGACTACTCGCCGCCCAGCCATGACTCAGTCCACTTCCTTACCACACGCCGTACCCGCTCGAAGCGCGTCTTCCACGCCGACGCGTGAACCGCTGGGGCGCGTACTCGGTTTGGGGCGTTCTGCCGTGCGCTCGGGACTCGTCATCGGCCTGATCGGCGCGCTCGGTTCACACTTGGGTCTTGGGGTCGAGGCGTTCCGCATGAGCGAGGCCGCCGTGCTGCGTTCGTTCGTGATGGCCGTTCACGGCAACATCCAGGAACGGCTGCGGCGTACGATGGATCTCGATTTGGAGGAGCCGCCACCTCCTCCCGAGCCCGAAACTCCCCCAGAACCCGAGCCACCGCCCCCCGAGCCGGTCAAGGCCCCGCCACCCCCGCCGGCGGTCAAAGCCGTCGCGCCAGCGCCGGCACCGGAACCGCCACCACCAGCCGCCCAGGCCGGACAGGTGCTCGCTGCCGAGCCAGACCCCAACGAACCGCTGGACCTCACGGGCAACACTTTCGTGACGGGCACCGGCGACCGTTACGTCGGGGGAGTGACTGCATCGGCGGGAACTGGTCAAAAACCGACGCGTAACCGCGGCGCCGCCGTCAATGGGGTCGAAGGCGGTCAAGGCACCGTCGCCGCCCCGGCTTACCAAGGGGTAGATCTGTCGCGGCCGGCCAAATGGGTTGGAGGTCGGTTGCAGAACTGTGGTTTTCCGACCGAAGCCGACACGGCACAGATCAACTACATGAAGCTGGGCATCATCGTGACCGTGGACGCCTCGGGGAAAGCCGTGTCCGTAGCGAGCATGGGTGGCGACCCGGGTTACGGCTTTTTCGACCGCGCACGCCGTTGCGCGCTCCTCGACAAATACGAGCCCGCCTACGACAAGTCGGGTAAACCAATCACCACCACCTTGAAGATGACGGTCAAGTTCACCCGCAATTGAGCCGCCGACGTTTATGGAAAAGCTGCCCGACGAAGCCCCCGAAAGCCTCAGCCACAGTCGTCGCGTCCAGAGCGAACACGTCGTTTGGTTGCAGGGGGTCGAGTTGTTCAAGGGGCTCAAGCCAGCGGCGCTGCAGCGCATCGCGAGGGTAACCCAGGAGGTGTCCTTCGAGGCCGGTTCGGCGATCTTCAGGCACGGAGAACCGGGCGACAAGTTGTGGCTCCTGCTCGAGGGCAAGGTGCGTATCGCCCGCGACCTGCACGGCTTGGGCGAAGAGACGCTGGCGATGTTGACGGCGGGCCAGATGTTCGGGGAGATGGCGCTGCTCGACGAAAGCCCCCGTTCTGCCGATGCCTGGGCCCACACCGGGTGCCGCTTGCTGACGCTCCCCAAAGACGGCTTCGACGACTTGCTCTACACGGACAAAGACCTCGCCTACGAGGTGTTGTGGAGCATGGTGCGCATGCTCACGAGTCGGCTTCGCGAGACCAACGACAAGCTTGCGTTATTGTCCTCGTCCGGCAAGTTCTGACCGCGCTGGTGGCAACCAGCCGAGCCAGCCGTTTTCTGCCTGGCTTGGGGGTCAAGAAAATTCGGCCGGTGGGAGCGGCGAAGAATTGCATTCCAAACACCCGTTCAGTAGCATGCGGCGTCTATGCAGGGGCTCACCAAACGCCAGGCGCAAACGCTCGACTACATCCGCCAGTCCATCGAAGAGCGCGGCTACCCGCCGACGCTCCGCGAGATCGGCGAGTACATGGGCATCCGCTCGACCAACGGCGTGAACGACCACCTGCGTGCGTTGGAGCGCAAAGGGTACCTGCGCCGTGAAGACATGAAGAGCCGCGCGTTGCGCCTCGTGTCCGACAACACCACCGCCGAGATCGTGGACGAAGGCGACGAAGACGAGATTTCGACCGGCGTTCACTCTGCGCCGCAGGCCAACGACACCGAAAATCTGCTCGACATCCCCGTCGTCGGGCGCGTGGCTGCCGGTTTGCCGTTGCTCGCCGAAGACAACCTCATCGATAACGTCCGGGTCGACCGGAGTCTGGTACGCGGTGGGATCGGGCGTGGCATCTTCGGACTTCGCGTTCAGGGCGACTCGATGATCGAGGCCGGCATCCTGAGCGGCGACTACATCTTCGTCCGTCAACAGCCGACCGCCGAGCGAGGCCAAATCGTCGTGGCGCTCATCGGCGAGGAAGCGACCGTCAAGTTCTTCTACCCGGAGCGCGACTACATCCGCTTCCAGCCCGCGAACTCGGCGATGGCGCCGATCTTGGTGCGCTCGTCCGACTTCAAGCCGACGATGTTACTCGGCGTCGTGGTTGGGCTACATCGTCGTTATTGAAGCGCGTCGTTATTGAAGCGTGCGCAGAGTCGGTCGCGACCGCAGGCTGCCGGCTGCGTCGGGGAGCGACCTGGCACGGCGATTCGTGAGGCTCGGAGGGTGCGCCTAAACGCTCGCCTGTGACACGGGCCTAGTTGAGATGAGTTACCTCGGGGTTCGAATTCCGGCGCGCCGTCGCCCTCTCGAACACCGGTCGCGCGCGTCGACTCGGCAATTGCGGTTCGCCAGCGCATCGCGCAAACGGATAGATCGCGGTCGGATGGGGTAGCTGGAGCAGGCAACGATTCGTGGGTGGCCCCACGAAAGCCGCCTACGCTGAAACGTCGCGACCACACTGTGCACACGTCGCGGCGCCCCTTCGGTCGACTCGGGGCGTCGTTGACGCAGCGAAGCCGCGATTGCTAGCGTCCGCCGGCCTACGTCGACCGCAACGTTTCTGGACGGCGTCTCGCGCACTCCCGATCGATCTCTCCCGGCCTCATCATGCAAAGACAACGCACCTTTTGCTCTTCCCTATCAGCTCTGGTTTGCGTCGTGGCAGGAGTCGCGCTGGTGCTGTTGGCGAGCCCTGCAGCGCACGCGCAAGGGCGTCTCGACGTCCCAGCACAGGGTAAGATCGACGAGGCCATCAACGTCCATTACCTGGCGACGGACTTCAAGAAAGCGGAAGAGCTCTTGTCGGGGACGATCAACGCCTGCGGCAACCAGTGTTCCGCGCCCATCATCGCCAAAGCCTGGATGTACATCGGCATCATTCGCGGCGCCGGCAACTCCGACCTTCGGGGCGCCAAAGAGGCGTTTCGAAATGCCGTGGTTGTTTACCCTGGGGTAGCACTGGACAATGACCTGGCCACCCCCGAGGTCCAGGCTGCTTTCGCCGAGGCACGCGGCCAAGCCCCAGCACCTGCGGCGCCGCCAGTCACGTTGACGCCCGCTCCAGCGGCCCCTGCCCCGCCGCCGCCTCCGCCACCTCCCGTTAATCTGCCACCCATGCAGTGTGAACCGAAGGTGCAAGAGGTACAAACCCGGCGCCCCGTGCCCGTATCCTGTGTCTCACAGTACCCAGGCGTGGTCAAAGGCGCTTTGTACTTCAAGGGCTTCGGCGAGCCATCGTTCGGGCGCGCACCGATGAAGCGCGTGGGCAATGCCTGGCAAGCCGAGATCCCCTGCGCGGCCACCGGGATGGGCAGCACGGTGAGTTGGTACGTCGAAGTCAGCGACGCCAAGGGCGCTCGCCTGGACGGCTATGGTACCCCGGACGGGCCCGTCGACATCATGCTCAACGACGCGACCACCGAGCCGCCACCCCACTTCCCGGGCCAGGCCGCGCCAAACCGTTGTCCGGACCTCGCCGACTGTCCGCCGGAAATGCTCGGCACTCCCGCTTGCCCTGGCACCGAAAAACCGGGTGCCGCGGGGGATGCTTCTGGCGGTGGCAAAGGCTGGGGCGACGCGTGCGAGGAACACAGCGAGTGCCAGGCGGGGCTTGCTTGTTTGGGTGGCTCGTGTGAAACAGCCCCCTCGTGTTCAGCCGACGCCGACTGTGACGACGGCCGGTGCGACATGACCACCGGCACCTGCTCGTACGGCGCTGGCGAAGACTCCGACGACGCGGAGCCAGTAGGTGACGGTCCCAAACACATGGTGTCGGTGACCATCGGTATGGACTTCGCGCTGGTCAATGGCTCGGCAGTTTGCGACCCGGTGGAGAGCCCGAAGTTCGCCTGTTACTACAACGACAAGCCGTACTTCTTGGCGACTACCACCGACGGCTCGACGCCGACCCAATACAATAGCCCGAACGGGCCCGCGCCTCGCTACTGGGACGGCGGGACCGCGGCGGGCATCGGCTTCGGCTCGATACGCATCTTGTTAGCTTACGACATGATGCTGCTCGAGAAGATCAGCGGCGGAGTGAATGCTGGCGTGGCCATCTCACCGATCCCCGACGCGGGTATCGGCATCCACGCCGACCTGCACGGCAAATACTGGTTCTCCGGTAACGGTCGCGGGTTCCGGCCGTTCGCCGCCATGGGGCTCGGGTTTGGTCCCGTCGACAGCATGACGACGGTCCAAGTCGTCGAGACGGCCTACGAGGATAGCGGCTACCGACGTCAACAACCGGACGCCATGGCGACCACTCCGGCGCGCACCGGAGCGGCGGGCTTGGCCCACGGTACCGCGTTCGATACAGGGCTGTGTCTGACGCCGGACAACTTGCCCCAGGGGGCGGCGACCCTCCAGAACGAGTTCTGTCAACTTCCAGTTCAGGCAGGTACCACCTTCGGCAACGCCTTCCTTTCGCTCGGCGTGGGCGCCTGGTTCAACCTGGGTGGCCATGGGCCTCAGCTGGAGCTGTACGGCAAGATCCTGTTTCCCGAGACGGGGGTTTCGCTGTTGCCCGCGCTCAGTTACGTTTACGGGTTCTAGTTCCGAACCCCACGTGACGGCGCATGGCCTTGGCACCCCTCGACGAGTTGCAGTTCCTGACGGAGGCTCTGCGTGCCCACGTCGAGTGGGCCAAAGTTACCGGTAGCCACGGCTTGCCAGCCTGCGACCCCACTTGGCTCGAGGCGCGCCGCGAGCACTACCGTCGTACGCCGTACCAGGCCGAGGACGCAGTTGCTCCTCACCAATTCGACGAGTCTCCCGTGCCGCTCACTGGAAGCGAACGCGCGGAAACAGCAGACGTAGCCGGATCTCCAACGGCCGAGCGCGTGGCCCCGCTACCCGAGCACGAAGCTGAATCGCCGCTCGATCGCGCGAGTCCAGAATCGGAAGCCCAACCGCGGTCCGCTGCCCCTTCTGTCGCGTCTCGAAGTGCTCCACGTGCCAGCGCACCGTCGGCGGTAGGTGTTGAGGTGGCGTCGTTCGTAAACAAGAGTCTGTCTACGGACGCCAAGGCCGTGGAAAACCCACGCCCACTCGAGGCCAAAGTCGAGGCCCCGCCCGTCAGCGCCCGCGCGCTAGATTCGGACGAACGAAGGGCACGGTTGAAGGTGCTCGAAGAGCAAGTCCGGGAGTGCCGCGACTGTGGGCTCTGCGAGGAGCGAACCAACACGGTGTTTGCTCGTGGCACCGGCTCGGTCGGCGTCGCCTTCGTGGGCGAAGGACCAGGCGCGGACGAGGACGCGCAAGGTTATCCTTTCGTGGGTGCCGCAGGTCAGCTGCTCGACAAGATGATCGCGGCGATGGGACTCGAACGCGACGCCGTCTACGTGTGCAACATCGTCAAGTGCCGGCCTCCCAAGAACCGCAAGCCCTCCGAAGAGGAGATGGCGGCGTGTCGTCACTACGTCGTCTCGCAGCTCGAACTCGTCCAGCCACGCGTGATTGTGGCGTTGGGGGCCACCGCGGTGGAAGGTTTGCTCGGCCTCAAGCTGGGCATCACGCGTTTGCGAGGGACGTGGCGCCTTTACAACGGCTCGATCCCGGTGATGCCCACCTTTCATCCCGCCTATCTGCTACGTCAACCCGACGCCAAGCGGGAAGTGTGGGAGGACTTGCAGGCGGTGTTAACCCGCATCAACATGCCACTGCCGCAACGACGCAAGTAGTCGAGGTCGCCCCGCGCAACGACGGTTGTCGAAGGTCGGCTTTGGACTTAGGGTATGGCCATGACCCCCGCCGAACAAACCGAGCTCGAGGCCGCCGCTTTTCGCCGTCTGGTGGCTCATCTACGGGAACGCATCGACGTCCAGAACATCGATCTGATGAACTTGGCCGGGTTCTGCCGCAATTGTCTCGCCAAGTGGTATCGAGCCGAGGCGGAACAACGCGGATTGCCGGTCGACGACGCGACCGCCCGCGAGCACGTGTACGGCATGCCGTACGCCGAGTGGAAGGCGAAATATCAGCGCTGAAAGGCGCGCGTATCCTCGCGCCGCTCGCCTTGGGCCGCGCCGATCGGTCGAGCAACGGTGGTCGCCACCTGCTCCACGCTGCGGTCGACCTCCGCGCCGTGCAGACTCCGCCCTGGGATGCGGGCTGCCCTCGTGGAATGGGGTGAATCGTGGCCCGTGAGGCCGTCAGCGTTCGGTCGGACCGAAGGGAACTCGGGCGCACCAATGGAAAAGGGCCGCGACCGAGGCCCTTTTCCGTTGCTGTTCGGTGACTTGTCTCGCCAGCGGTCAGTGCTCTTGCGTCGCCAACCAGCGCTCTGCGTCCAATGCCGCCATGCAACCGGTTCCGGCGGCGGTGATGGCCTGGCGGTAGACCCAGTCGGCGACGTCGCCAGCGGCAAACACCCCTTCGACGCTCGTACGCGACGAACCTGGCACGACCTTGAGATATCCGTTGTCGTGGATCTCGAGCTGGCCCTTGAACAAGTCGGTCATCGGCGTGTGGCCGATGGCGACGAACATGGCGTCCAGATTGATGACGCGTTGCTCGTTGGTCTTCAGGTCCTTCACGCGCACGCCGGTAACGCGGTTTTGCGCCGGATCTAACACCTCGGTCACCACGTGACTGTAGAGTACCTTGATCTTGGGGTGAGACACGACGCGCTGCTGCATGGCTTGCGACGCGCGGAACTCGTCCCGACGGTGGATCAACGTGACCGAATTGCAGAGCCCCGCCAGGTAGTGGGCTTCTTCCATCGCGGTGTCACCGCCGCCGATCACGCACACGTCTTTGCCGCGGTAGAGCGCGCCGTCGCAAACGGCGCAGGCACTGACGCCGCGGTTCTTCAGTGCTTCCTCCGAGGGTAAACCTACGTAGTTGGCACGCGCGCCCGTCGACACGATGACGGCCCGCGCCAGGTGCAGCTCGTTTTCGTCTTCACCGACCCAAACCTTGAATGGCCGGGACGAAAAGTCGACCTTTTGAACGTCGGCGGTAATGAACTCCGTGCCTTGGTGTTCAGCTTGAGCGCGAAACTTCTCCATCAGCTCCTGACCGGTGACGCCGGTTGGGAAGCCCGGATAGTTCTCCACATCGGTGGTAAAC
>CBINDO010000161.1:0-17945 GCA_966249405.1 uncultured bacterium
GTGTGGCGCTGACCACCGACCGAGGAGTGACGCTGCCTGCGCAACAGATGGTGCGAGCCCTGTTGCCGCAGGTGATCGCTGCGATCGAAGCAATCGCCAGCTACGACGCGTTGATCGCAGAGGTCGAATCTAAGCTCAACGCACGGCGCGTCTTCCGTAGCTTCCCAGCGGCCGCCGACGTGTTCGCGCCGCGTCTGCTCGCAGTGTTTGGCGAGGATCGCGCGCGGTTTCAAAGCGCCGCCGAGGTGCAACGCTACTGTGGCGTAGCGCCGGTAACGGAGCGCAGTGGTAAGCAGCACTGGGTGCACTGGCGTTATCGTACGTCGAAGTTCCATCGCCAGACCCTGGTCGAATGGGCGGGGTTGACCATCCCCCACTCCTACTGGGCTGGGCAGTTTTACAAGCAGCACCGCGCCCGCGGTGCCGGTCACCAAGCGGCGCTTCGCGCGCTCGCGTACAAGTGGGTACGCATCCTCTTTCGATGTTGGCAATCAGGAGAACAGTACGATGAATCCAGGTACCTCAAAGCACTTAACCAGCGAAACGCACCTCTGCTTGAAAAATCTACACGTCAGACTTGACTGTCGGGCTCAGGGCGTGAGTTATCCGGCTCATTCGTGGCGAAAGAGTCGGTGACTTACCTAGCCGTTCATATCGAACGATTGCCGACGGTATGAGACGCCGCCGCGGGCGTCAAGTCCAAGAACTTGTGATGCCTGCGGTGTGGGGCAGCGACGAAAGTATTGGGTAAAGCCGGCCGCGTCGAACTCGACTTCGCCGCAATTCAGTTCCACATGCCACCGCCAGCATCCCACGCTGGTCGAAGCTTCTCTGCGTATGTCGAGGATCTGGATGTCGGTCAGCTCCTTCAGTTCGACGCTAGCCTTCATGTTGTGCGCTTCTCGAAAGACGAGCGTGGCCGGTGCCACGTAGAAGTTGAAACTCGTTTGCGGGGGTACGGGCTGAAGCCAACGTGTAATGTAATCGATGTCCATGACCAGCTCGAAGGCTTCTGAATGCACCATGAACCCGTACAGACAAGCGTCATGCCATCCCATGAGGTCAAAGTCGCTTTCAGACCACAAGGATTTTGACAAACCGTGTTCAGGCGCCTCAGGGGACTCGGTCGCGGCGTGTGGGGCTTTGGCCTGGTGTCGAAGTTGTGGTTTCAACTGGAGATGGACGGCAGGCAAAGTAGCTTCATACTCCCGCAGGTAGCGCTCTACGCCATGCGCCGTGCCGGTCACGCGATAGTCACCGAAAACTCGGTTGAAGATGATCGGTGCATTTCCACCGAAGAGGGACTCCATCTCACCGGTGTCGAGATATTGACGATTCTGATAGAAGAACACCCACCCGTACGGAAGGTCGAGCGTTTGCGCTTCCATGACCACACCTTGGTCATTCGTCACTGCTCTGACGTACGCCGCGACAACGGTCAGTGCTTTCTCGTATGTCCACATGCTGGTCACGTATTCTAGTATCGATTCCAAGGCAACAGTCTGTGGCGCACCGAAGGGTGCGAATCAACGCAGCGCCTCCCGTGGGCCGTACGGCTCCTAGCAGGCTCAGAAACCAACAACGTCCGGCACACAAGCCGAGGGTAGACGCCGTTCGCGACAACCTGGGCAGAAAGGATTGCCAGACGATCACTCGTCGGTTCGAGCACGGCACGCCGGTTCATGGCCGTTGCGCTTCAGGCCCGGATAACTCCTAATTCACCCGCGAACAATGCCAGCATCGCCGCGCTCTGGAAAGGGTGCAAACACCGCGCGGTCCGCGAGGTTGCGCCGCGTGTTAGCCAGATCGGCAAAGTGTTACGGATCTCGGATTAGGAGGCACGGTATGGGTTCACGGCGGGGCCCGGCGCGGTTTCGTCACGGCGAGTGCACGCGGCGTGCAGTGATCCGTCCGTGGGGTAACACGCCTTGCGCCGCGGGTTGGCCGGGCCGCCGTTGGCCGCTGGGGGCCAGCGGGGCGCCGTCTAAAACCGGGGGCAAAGGCTGCAGTCGGGGCTCGAATTTGCTCAGCGATGGCGGATGAGTTCGAGTTCGCCAGCTGAACACCGCGAACTCACCGTTCGCTGTTTTCCCAACGCGGTATCGATAATCCACGCCGCTTAGGAGTCGTTGAGGACTCGTCACGAAAGCCCCCGGAGCGAGGAGGCGTAGCTGGGATGGATCGGCAGGTACCTGGACTCGTGCGGAGCCGCCAAACATGCGGCGCGGCTCGGAGAGCGCGAGGTGGGTCGGGCGCTCGAGTTGGTCCTGAGCGCCCTGTGTTTTCCTTGCCGCCGACTGGTACCGACTCGGTCCCAACCGCGTGGCGACCGGCGTCCGACGGGCTAAACACGAGCTCGGACGTCGTTAGCCCCGGGTCCGACAGGGTAGCGACGCGGGCGAACAGCATGAGCCCCGGGGTCCGACGGGGTAGCGACGCGGGCGAACAGCAGAACACCCCCCTCGGAGGGGGGCTCGAGGCTCGTCGAGCAGCAGGACACCCCCGTCGGTGGGGGGGCTCCAGGCCGTCGGGCAGCAAGGCAACCCCGTCCGAGGGGGGGGCGACGCGTCTTACGCGGGTCGGGTGTTTACCCGCACTGCAAAGTGAATGACGCGCCGCAACGCAAGGGGGCGTTGGCTCCGCGTTCGCGATGCCGGGGCGGCGCGTGGTGAAACGAAAGACCCGGCGATGGGCAAGCAACCGACGCAATGCGGTGACCGACCAGTGTGTACCAGACTACCAGACGCGGGGTGCGTGCTTCATTCAGGTGAGGGGTAACGCCGTGATGTCTCACGGATCGCACGTTCGAGCGGCTCGAGGTTGGTCCGTTCATTGGGGCACGCGTTCACACACGCGCGAGGGCAAGCTTGGTGTCGGCGCGGTGCGCTTGTAAAGCCGTGGCCGCGAGCAGCGGGCTGCTTGCCTATCCCTCGTCTGGCGGGCAATAGGGAGACCGGTCTACTATCTTGAACTCACGGATGCCGTAGTCCTGCAGACAGTCGCGGCGTACGAACCATTCGACTTCATACGTCACTCGCTCTTTGCACCCGTCCCCGTCGACTTTGGACGTGGTGAGGCTGTCGCTCACCTCGAAGAGATAGGTGTCGCCTTCGAGCACCGGCTGCATCATCTGGAGCGGGGACTGAATCGTCGAGTTGAGGATCAGGATGTCGTCCATCGTCAGCTGGTCGGGTGGGACAATCTGCATATCGATGGCGACGTCGATTCGCATGCCCGGATGCTCGTCGCTGCCGTATCGATCGCCTGCCGTGAAGTTGAGGGAGAGGGAGTCCGTGACAGACTCGAGCGCGGGAAGGCAGTTCGAACACGTGCCGGGCAACACGCAGCCGCCGTAGAAGAAGTCTACCCCACACACGGCGGTGGTGGGTTCGTTCTCGACCATACGCACCATTTGGTTTGTACTTGGCTCGAAGAGAGTCAGGACCAAACCGTAGGGTGAACTGTAGGGGGTATCTGCCTCGTAGCCGAAGGATGCAACCGCGCGGTTCGACTCGAGGACCAAGTTGTCGGCAGCTGCCATGTCACCACGAACGTCGAGCACGCTCGCGATTCCCTTCAATACCTTGGAGTCTCCGCTCGCGAACTTTCCCACCGCTTGATAGAGCAGAGGCAGGTCTGCGTGGAGTACCTCGTTGAAGAGGACGTCCTCCTCGCTCTCGGGAGCCTCGAGCCGTAGGTCGTCCTCGCGAGGCAACTGACACTCGTCCTCTTGCGTCGGTTCCGACTGGTCACTTCCGGCGCCCTCGATTCCGTCGGATGAACCGTCTGCTTCGGAAACCGTCTTGCTGTCGCCTCCGCTCGAGGTCGACGTGGCGTCCCTCGACCCGCCGGAGCATCCGGTGGCGAGCCACGCCCAGATGGTGAGCACCCCAGCGGCAGCTGCGCTGCGTATGCAATGTTTTGGGAGTTGCGGTGTCGGTTGCTTCACGTGCCGTGCCATTCGTACGCAAGCTAACACGACGGACAAGAGAACGAACGCGCCGAAGACGCGGACTGCGTTCAGCGTCGTAGGCTCGTCGGTCGAGCGCGACCGAGCTCTGCGCGGCGCCCCGGAGATCGCGTCATCCTTTCCCCGAGGTGAACGGCTTTTGGCTCTGCGCCGAAAGCGGGAGACGTAGCTACGTAGCTGGAGACCTCTCTTTCTGGTTGGGCCCAGCGCCTCACGTCGCGCTACGGCTCCCGCCCACCGCGCGGCGTCCGATTCGGCGTAAACCAAGCGCCGTTAGAGCGAGTAACGCCGATTGCGACAACAGACGGGTATGCCCGTCAAGGCCGAACGGCGGTGCGATGGCACAGTTGCTCGTCCCTGCGATGTTCGACGGGCGCGTTGAAGAAGTGGCCACCTCTGGAGTTGCCGTGATTGGCGTCGCCGAATTCGTAGGTGCGGCTGACGTCGTGGCGGGCTGGGGCGGTGTGGTGGGAGCAGTGATTGGCGCAGGGGTGGGGCTCGGGGCGATGGCTGCTTGGCGCAGCAAGGTGAGCGGATTGGCTGGCGCGGTATTTACCACGCTATGTCGCAATCGTGAGACACCGGCGGCGCTGCGCACCTCGATGTAGGCGCTATCGCCGGGCAGAGGCCTGCAGCGCGAATCCCCTTCGGAGTTCTGGGCGCCAGCTTCGAGGGCCGCGACCAGACGTTCCTCGATGGTTCCGGCGGCGGTTTGCAACGATTGCTCCGCCCTCTGCAACACATGTTCGCTGGTCAAGATGTTACCTGCGAGCGTGTAACGCCACGGGCCGAATTGACCGGCACGACCGCTGGCAAAGGGCAACGTTCGTGAACCGGTCCAGGTGGTACCCGCGCCATCGTTAGGAAGGAAGTGAAACTGCCGCTCTTCGGCGTACGCATCAGCAGAAGAGTCGGTTATCGCGCCAAGCACATCCTCGATTGAGCGGCCTTCGGAGAGCCAGGTGCCAACTCGAGCTCGAACGTCGTCCGAGTAGAGTCCTTGGGTGAAGAACACCACTTGGCGCTCGTCGCCGCGCGCGTATCCGAAAATGTCCGCCAGATCTAGGTCCCCCACACACGACACCGCGGCGCCGCCCTGTTCACCGGTCTCGACGTTGGACAACAACACCGAATAGGTCGCGTGCGCGCCGCTGGCTATCGTCACCCAAACGGCGAGCGTCGCGACTGAGCAGGTGCTCCGAAACCAAACACGCATAACTCGAGTGTAGCTGATCCCGGCGCGAGCTCGAAACACCGGTGGCCAGGCATCAGATTCGTGATGCCCGGCAACAAATGGCACATGCCACCGACTTCACCGGGCTTTTGCCAGTCCAACTGGTCACCGATGGCACACAATAGCTCATCGAGGCCTTCCAATATCCGGCACATTCGTTGCAACCGCGAGAAGACATGTATACGAGACAACGTTCGACGTCACATCTCCGGGTCGCTGCTTGCGCCGCTGTAGCCAGCTTGTTCAGCAGCCTGGTTGCCGACGATGCTTCTGCTTGCAGTCCTGTGCCGACCGGATGGTTGGTAAGCACCCCACAAGCGGGGCCGGCAAACGGCGTCATCCCCGTCTCGTTTGGTTGCTCCTCGGACTGCGGTTCGCGTCCCGATGTCGAGCTCACGCTCCTGGACGCAGCGGGTGAGCCGGTGAGTGGGTCGTTCATCGAGTCCGAGTTCATCGATGAGCAAGCCGTCCTGCTGTGGAAGCCGGACGCGCCGCTCGCGGAGGGTGAAGTCTACAGGCTAACCATCACCGATCCCGGAGGCGAAATTCAGGGCCCAACGAACGACGAGTTTACCGCCGTTGGCGAGGGGCCCGACATCGTGCCAGAAGCACCGTTGGAGAAGCTGGTGGCGTACGCTACCGTGACCCCCCAGGGCGATGAGGTGTGCTGTGAGGAAACGCCCACCGACACGTGCGGGAACGACCACTGCTTCATTTGGCCCGCGACCGGCGACGTGAACATCGAACTGTTTCTGCCTTGGTTCGACTCGGCCGAACTGAACGGACAATTCGCCATTTCTGGCGAGTTTACTACGCCTGGCGCACGCTACGAGCTGAAGCCGGGGCTGGACCAAGAGTTGCGCGGCAAGTTGCCGCCAGCGGGAGCTGGCGAGGAATACTGCTACGAGTTCACGGCGCGGCACCTCGTGACCGGCAAAGTGACGAAGCTCGAGGGCTGTTTGGCGGCTGATCGCGTCGAGCTGCCGGACGTCGACGTCGAGGTGCGCAAAGCCATGGAAAGTGGCCTCCGCGTTTGTTACCAACCACCCGAAGGGCTCAAGGACGAGTGGTGTGAGGTGATCAACGCGGGGGACGAAGAACGAGGCTGCGCCGGCATCCCGGAAGAGGCGTGTGACAACGCGCGTGCCCAATGCGGGGCCTCAGAGCGTGCGGACGGCGAGGTGCCTAGTGTCGATGGCTGCGCGGTAACCAGGGCTGAGGTATCGACCCAGCGCCGCAAGGGAGCTTGGCCTTGGACGCTGATGTTGACGGTGGTGTTGGGCGGAATGGCGCTGCGACGCCGTAAAGGCAATGCAACGGCGCAGGCCCCGCGCGAGTAGATTCCCCAGAGTTCGGTTCAGTCGAACCGAACTTTGTCCCACCGGCTGATAGTTGCCGTACGAGTAGTGATTCGAACGCCCCACACCTGGGGCGGCGGCAATCGCGGTAAGGTCGACACAGCCGAACGTGGGTTCAGTCGTTCGAACGCGGAAGGCCCGAGTCGTCCCAGTTGCCAAACATCTCGTTTTTGGCGCTCTTCTTCACCAGGTTCGCCAGTCGCTTGTCGAACTCTTTCGGATCGCGCTTGCGCATCTCTTCGACGTAGCTGAGGCGCACGCGTTGGTAGAGTGGCGGAAACTGCTCGAAGAAGTTCAACGCGCCCGCCGCCGCCAGCCGTTCCCGCACGTCGCTCGATAGCCGTACTTCCACGTCGCTCAGATCGGGCAGGGTGCGGCGGCCGGCTTCCGTCATCTTGCCGGCCGCGATCAACCGGCGAGCCCGCTCTTTGTTCAGCTCCGTCCAGTTGCTGCGCGGTCGACGTGGGGTGAAACGTTGCGCCAGTGCGTCACCGTACTTCTTCGCGATGCCGTCAATCCAACCGAAACACAGCGCCTCCTCGACGGCGTCGAGGTAGGTGAGGGTTCCCGGTTGGTCACGCCGCACGACTAGCCAAATTTCACTCACCTGCTGGTGGTTCACTTGCAGCCATGTTCGCCACTCGCGCCTGGTTTGCCCATCGAGCGTCGCCGAGATCTCCATGATGTCACCGTGTTACCTCGGCGATTGTACAGAATGCCGCGTCCGACGCAACGGGTCCGCGAGGCTGCGGTAACTCTCAATCGTGAGCTCGATCGTTTGCGCGCCGGCGCCACGTCGTCACCGCGCCGAGCGCCACCAAAACAAAGATGCCAAAGGATGAAAATGCGTCACGTCGTGGCGGGCTCATCGCGCACGCCCCCGAATCGTTCGTTTCGTCGGTTGCGTTGTGTCGGATCCCCGCGGAGGGGCCGTCGCCCGCAGAGGCGTCACCTGAAGGTTCCGCTCCTTCCGACGAAGCTGGGGACTCACCCCGACTGTTCACGTCGAGCGTGGTGTCCTGCGTTTCGGTAGCTGCCGGCATCGACGCCGAGTTCGTGCCTTCCGAGGAAGCGGGTGGCGTACCCACGACGGGCTGAAGCTCTTCGGGACAGATCTGGTCGATTGTCGAGAGTTCACCAGTTGCGGAAATTGCTTCCAGGGTGAGGCACTCGGGAGGATCATCGAGGGTCAGCTGCGTCATCGCTGAGTCCGGCAGGAGCATTGCTCCCCAACCGTTTCGCGCGCGTGGCGGAGCCTTCACGATCAATGGCTCATGGAGCCCCATAGCAGCGACCTCCACCACGACACGGCGCACCGTCGACGAGGTCCCGCCGCACGGCTCCAACACCGGTTCGTATTGGTGAGAAACGACGGTTGCACGAAGCTCGTGGTTCGTCGCGCGGGCGGGGCCGGTTCCAGTCGTGAAACGCTGCGGTGTCGTCGTACGTAACTCTCGAGTCGAGTCGGTAGCTTCGGTGGCGACGGACCACTGGTAGGTAGTGTTGGCATCGAGGGCGTGGGTTGGCTTGCCTACGCACAAGTGTTCGCCCCCGGTGTCGTAACAAGTGAGCGTCACCTCGACGTCATTGGGCGCTCCCGCGTCGCGCGTAGACGGTGTGCCTAACCCCGCGTCGGTAACCGGAAGCAAACCCTCCGCAGCGCTCGCGTCTGCGGGGCCCGCCGTAGTTTCAACACGGCGGAGCGCGATCGATGTGGGCACCGAGAGGTTGGTAGCCACGAACAGCGCCGTATCCGTGGGAACCTCGACCGCGCCCAAGGCTGGCAAGAACTGGTCGACGACATCTGGTGTCGCGCCGCATCCCCAAGCCGACTCCTGGTGAACCAGGGGCAAAACGGCAACGGTAACCAATGACGCGACTTTTCGCATGCGCAGGGAGCCTGACGTGAGGAGTGTTCGGGGTTGGGGTCTCAAACGTGAGCGGCGACGGGCTCTCGTCGTGTCGCCTGGGAGGTGAGACGTGACTCGAGCTCGAAGGTCGCGACGCGTAGCAACTCTGCCGCGCACGGGACCACGACGTTCAGGATCGCTTCGCGCCGCAGCTCTTGGTGCGTCGCGGGGGAAACTACGCCGTAGTCCGCGTGCTCCGAGCACGAAAGCGCCTCGAGCTGACCCCGTGCAACAACACCTCGTTTCGCAATCTCCAGCTCTTCGGACACGACTGCGTGGAGCGAAGGATGCTCCGCGCGAGCGTCTTGTTCTAGGGCCCACTGTACGAAGCGCCAGGCGAGCTCCGAATGGCGGAGTTCGTCGGTGGCAATGCGCTGCAATAGGCCTTGGATGTGCGGATCCTTCGCCAGCGTCGCCGCCTCCGAAGCTTCCATCGCCGCGACCGTCTCCCCGATGCACCCCTCTCGAATGGTGAGACGAACGATGTCTTCGAGGCTCACCTCCGATAGCGCTTGTTCCATGGCCAACTTGCCCGCTCCAACCGTGCGCCCGAGCACGCGCGAGGCCACGTCGAAGCACAACTGGGCGTGATTGGTCTCGTCCCACATTGCCTGTTGGGCCGACACTAGCAACGCGTGGGGAGCGCCCAAGTGCATGAGCTGGAGAGCAAAGCGCGCGAACGCCGCGATGGACGCGTGCTCCATCAAACCGACTCGCGCCCAGTGCGCACCGATGGCTGCGCGCGCACCCTCACTCAGGCCACTGCCGATGGGGCCCGGGACTGCGTCGGCGGAACCGTAAACCAGCGCCGCGACGCGCTCCGCTCCCTCGACGAGGAACGGACGGCCGCACGCGACGCCTTCGATCTCGACGCACTTGCGGGTGCCGCCTTCAGCGCTGCAGCGCATGCCGAAGCCATCTTGGCTGCAGTCGCCGTCTACGGCACATTCGTCCTCGTCCGTTTGGCATACGTAGTGAGGGGTGACGGGGCAGCCGATGCCGGTGGTCTCGCCCCAATACGCGCACAAGTGACCTTCACCACAGTCGCTGTCTGCCTTGCAATCGGCGTCGATGCAGCGCCCGACGGGGTCACCACACTCGCAGAGCCGGTTTGCTCCGCAATCTGCATCCGTGAGACAACCGTAGGTGCAGACGAGCATGGGCGCTTGTCCTCCATCGTAGCCACAGAAGCCGTGGGGGAGCGCCGTGCAGTCTGCGTCGGAGGTGCACGCTGCCGACAGGGTACCTTCAGTCGGCCAAACGTCGGGCCGCGGCAGAACGGAGTTGCACTGCACGTCCGTCGATGGTCGATGGCGCAGGCCGTTGCCTCCGCATTCTTCGATGCCGGTCGTCGTCGTGCCCGTGAGGATCGGCGTCGACTGCCCGCAACTCGAGGGACCTTCCCCGGTGGGCGGGGAGCTGTCCTGGCCTGGTCCCGAGTTATTGGTGTTCGTCGGGCCTTCGACCTTGGCGGTCGCGTTGCCGTTTTCGAGAGCGTGACTGGCGCAGGCGTTGGGACACAAGCCGAGGGCGGCGAACAGACTGAGCCTCAAGAAATCTACTCGATGATGCATGACGTGTTTTCGGTTGATGCGGCACACGTTGTGCCAATGCACTGGACGTAGAGGCTTTGTCGCAAAAGGCGTGCCGCAGGGGTGACTTACGAGACAGAGCCTCAATTTGACTCATAACTCAAAGCGGCACCACGACACGGTCGCCAGGGGACGAGTGCCTGGCTGTGCCAAGTTTAGGCGGGTAGCCACTCTAAGCAGCGCTCGATTGGCTCTCCTCACCGTTTGGGGAGCAGTATCCTGATCGCTGGCGGTCGTTGGGGGATCACCACGCCTTGCTGCCAGGACAGCGTACAACCAAAGGCCAACCTTGGTTCTTTGAAGATGCACCTTAAGTAGCTGAAAACAAAAGGCTCCAGCTTAAATAAACGACTTGACAGCAAAGTCTGATCAGGACAAACGTTTGTGGTCGTGAAGGTTACAGACGATCTTGACCGCTACTACCGTCTAAGGCTGCTTCTTGATCAAATTGGAGCCCAAGAAGTCAAGCTACAGGAGAAGCGCGCAGAAGCGGAGCAGGAACTAGCGGAGCTCCTGAAGCGGCTTCAGGGCTTAGCATCACCGCAACAGCCGAAGTGGACGGACAAGGACGTCGGGCTCATTGGGGTAGCAAAGAGGTTTCGAGGAGAGTTCACCATCAAAGAACTCGCGGAAGCTTTGCAGGTATCCGACGCAGCCGTTTACCAGAGGCTCGAACATCTAACCGAGGTCGGTATCCTCGAAAAGACCGAAGCCCACGGTAAGTATCGCCTTACCGACGTGGCACGCAACACTTGAGAGCGAGCAACAATGACTGACCAAATGTAGAAGAGCCGCCCTTTCGAGCGGCTCCCCAACTTCCGGACTGGTGAGACAGGCGTAGGAAACTTCTCTCAGCAGCCCGTTAACACGCACTGGTTAGGTGGCGTCACACGTTTTGTGGCTCCATTTCGCCAGATTCGCAAGACAATTTTTTTGTCCTCTGCCCTCGAAATGGAGAAATCCCATGAAGAACGCATATTTGTGCGAGCACTTCACGGCTCCGCTTGTCCAGCACCTTAGGTGGTGGTGGGTCATGCGAACCTAAACCCGTGATGGAGGAAGGGCTGCAGAGCGTCTGCAGCCCGACTTTCCAGGACTAACCTATGCCACCGGTCAAATTTCATCCCAACGGGATCGTTGAAGTCGACTCTGCTCAGGAAGCCGCCATCTTTGACGCCCTTCGGGCCATCGAACGAACCAAGGCCGCCAGTAAGTTCAAGCGACCCAGTACAACTCAAACGGGCTGGGCAGGCTTTTTTGACCTGCTTCAACAGTCGCCGCGCCGCGAAGGGCTCAAGATCCTGGCTCTTGTCAAAGGCAGAGGCGTGGACGGGATCACTGTGGACGAGTTGGCAACCCAGATTGAGGCCAACCCCAAGGTAATCGTGGGCGGTTTCGCAGCAATTGCTCGCCGAGCTGGCCAAGTGGGTCTCGAATTCCAGGACATCTTAGTCCGAGGTCCCGATCTTAAGTATCGGCCGGGACCGATCCTTGAGAGCAACCAACCTCCGACTCCTTAGATTTTCTTGGTTGGGCGTTTCTTTGCAACAGGCTCAGTCTTAGTCACTGGCTTTGTGCGTTCAACGTTCCAGTAAGGGCTCTTGCAGCTAGGACACACCCGGGGCTCGGCAATCTTAGGCGTTTCCACCGATTCCTGGTCCACGCCGCGGGGTTCCCAACAGTGACCACAGCGTAAACAGCGGAAAATCCAGCGCTTTACGACGATCTGTTCCAAAGGCACACTGTGACGTTTACCGTCCTAAGGTATCCTTGTCTAGTGTGTACCTTCTAAGTAATATACTTGGAATGGACCTAAGGTTGGAACGCGGTCGCGCACTGGCTTCAGGTGGAAAGGTTCGTCAAGCCCCCGATGGTACTTGGGTAGTGCTATCAAGCTCACATTCAAGAGCCAGGTACCTAGTTAACCCTGACCCACTAAATCTGAGTTGCACGTGCCACGACTTTCGAGACTGGGAATTGCCGTGCAAGCACATCTACGCGGTTCGTTTATTCACGACCCAACCACAGAATGAGATCATCCATGAGGACAAACCGATGCCAGCGGGCCCAACAACCACCGCTGCCACGGCACCAAAGAAGCCGACCTACAAGCAGGATTGGAGCGCGTACAACAAGGCTCAAATCTTAGAAAAAGACCTATTTGAGATCTTGCTTCGCGACCTTTGTAACGGCGTCGTCGACAGACCGAGCGGGACGGGTCGACCGCGTTTACCTCTCGGGGATGTGATCTATGCCTGCTGCCTAAAGGTTTACACAGAAAAGAGCGGCCGTAGAGCTTCGTCTGAGCTTCGGGCATCTGCGAGCAAGGGGCTCCTAAAGCGGCCTCCTCACCACAACAGCATCTCACGATACCTTTCCGACCTACGTTTGAACCGCGTGTTGACTCAGCTGATCGAGGAGGCAGCGGCCCCACTGACGGCAGTTGAGAGCCAATTTGCTGCGGACGCGACTGGGTTTGGCACCAAGACTTATGAGAGGTGGCTCGTTGCCCGAGAGGACGAGTCCACCAAGAAGCGGCGAGACTGGGTCAAGTGTCACATCATGGTCGGGACAACCACGAACGTCGTTACAACTGCAGTCGTAACGCCGGGCACCACTGCCGACTCGCCACTGCTGCCGGAACTGCTAGCAGGGACAGCGAGGCGCTTCGCCATGTCCGAAGTATCGGCAGACAAGGGCTACCTCTCAGGCTACAACCTTATGGCGATCGAGGCACATGGGGCCGAGCCCTATGTAATGTTCAAAGTAAACTCAACAGCCAATGGCCCCTCAATTGTCCAGCGGATGTACCACATGTTTTGGTTTCGTCGAGACGAATACCTGAAGCACTACCACCGCCGTTCAAACGTGGAGAGCACCTTCAGTGCCATCAAGCGCAAGTTCGGGGACGCTGTTCGGAGCAAGGGATACACGGCTCAGGCTAACGAAACCCTTTGCAAGGTCCTGTGCCACAACATCGTGGTCCTGATCCACGAGATGCACGAGCTGGGCATTAAGATTCAGCTTGGCGATGGGCCCGTTCGAAGTGCGGACCTCGTTGATCCGTAAACCGTGTCAATTTGCCTCATCACGGAAGGAGAAGGCGTCCGATCTTCGAGTACACCGTGGCGAAAGGGCGTGCACTTCCTTTTGCTCCGTGAAAAGGTGCCACATTGACGAAGTTTGTTAGCGGGTTGAGCAAATGCCTGTCGGCGGGTCGAAGGTTGATCGCGTCACCAGAATGCGTGTGGCTCTTGGCGCTTTCCGCGTTCGTATTGTCACTTTGGGTTGAGTTTTTCTCGACCAGAATTCTGGCAAGTTCACTTGCGCTATCATTCGATGATGCACTTGAGTGCGACTGGTGGGTCATCACCTTCTGGGCCGGTTGCGTCTTGTGGGCGACCGCCATGGCCTTCCGAGCCTATCACGAATTCTCGGAGCGAGAACGAATTGACCAACACATTCTTCGCGAGCACCTTTCGCGTAGCGTTCACGAATTAACGGACATGCTCCGAACTCTCGTCAAGGCTGAGCTTGTGGTGCGAGAGCTGGACGATAGCTTGGATCCAGCCGAAGCTCAAAGAATCGTTGTTAATCAGATCCAGCTAGTCCTGGAGCGAATTGTCACTTGGACAGCCCGATTCGCTGGCCGCCGCGAGGATGCCTATGGGGCAAACGTATTTGTGACCGTTGCGCCGATGCATGATGACGAATCGCTATCGCGATTCCATCACCTGTTGGTCAACAAGGACCTTAAAGCCGACTTGGTCGCTTGCCTGCTACTACCACACGATCTGCGCCGTGTTCCTGGTAAGCTACAACAACAGTTGGACAAGATGGGTTTGCCGTCCTTTTTGTTACCCGTAGGGCGTGACCTAACCAGAGGCTCCGTGAAGGTCGCCTTACCGGGAGCCCCAGAGGCATTCCTCAGGCGCGATATTTGCGTTTACCAGTCGATTTCTGAGGTGGCGAAAGAGACCGAACACTTTTCCATGGAGGTTCGTAATGCCGTGAGTGAACACTTCGCTCAAAAACATGGCAAGGGCATCGCAAGCTTTCTAAGCATGCCCATAGTTGATCCCCGGGACGATTCTCAGGTCATTGGCGTGTTGAATGTTGACTGCACAATGGAACGCCCGCTTTCCTCGGTGTCGCAAGATGTCCTACAAGACTACTACACGCTGGGTGAAGTCTGCACCACTCGGCTTGCCGTTTTGGTGGAAAGATACGTGCGTTTGCTAGAAGGTTTCGTTGACGAATGATGGCTCGACGCCACAATAACAAGGATGACAATGCCTGAAGACATCGACGACACAGAAGAAGACGTCAAGATTGCCAGCATTGTCATTGGCGCGGTGACCGTGATCGGCCTGGTCAGAAGCCATCCTGATGAGCTCATGAAGCCCAAGAAGCAGGGAGACTATTCGAAGGCGCTAGACTTGCGCCGCCTCGATCCATCTGTATTGGAACGCGGGCGTTCTCGAAGCAATGCGGTGATCGAGCGTGTCCCGAAGCCAGGGTTAGGGCATTCGTCGTTAATCAAACGCGACAGCACGTCAGGTAAGTTTTTGCCCGACGAGCAAGTGAGCTCGAAAGGCGAGCAGGCGCGCTCAGGCAAAGACAAGCAACAGGCCGGCTAGATATTCGTACATGTAAGGTGGGCACCTCGATGTCCGCGAGCGTCCGTCTTCGAGGAGTTGATGTATCAAATTCCTCGAAGACGGACTGACTGAGCCATCTAGCTCTTCCCGTTCTTCTTCATGTCCTTAAGGTAGCTTTCTACAGCGGCTCGGCTTGGCCCCTCTGAGGCGATCACCTTCTTCACCAGAGGTGGTGGAAGGTCGTGCTTCTTAGCGAGGTAGTCAACTTCGTGCTTCTGCTGTGAGACAAGCTTACCGTCAGCGCCTTTTTTGGATTTGTCGTCTGCCACGATCGAGGTCCTTTCCTGAGTTTGACAACTGACGCACACATCAGTATCGGCGGCCGCCTCGTCCCCGGATCCTGTCTCCTACAGTATTTCGATGGCCCTTCTCGCGGTTGCAAGGGCGACACATGACCTCAGAGTTGTGGCGAGACGTTCTGCCTCCGTTACGGTGAGACACAATGTGGTCGACCTCAAGGTCTTCCAAAGGGGTGTCCGTGTCGCAGCGTGGGCAGTACTCACCGTACCTCTCGTAGTGCTCCACCAGCAGCCTTCGTCTCTCGGAGCGAGGCAGTGTTCGGGTCGGATATTCTTCGTCGGTGGCCTCCTGATACAACTTCCAGAGGAAGAGCCCGGCTCCGACGGTTGCTGCCACTTGGAGCCAGGGGAACGGTTTTGGTTGTACAGTGGTGGGAGTGGGGTGCGTTTGCGTCACATCGGTCCTTTCTTGGGGTGTTCTTCACACTGACGTGGCAACGCGGTTGGGGCAACCCTGCTCTAGGACAAAATATGTCCTATCTGTCTAAGCCATCAAAATCACAGCGAGCATTGCTGGCTGGCCACACAGCCCGAGAAACACGAACCGAAGTCAGCAAACCGACGGGACGAGCATATGACCCGGCACTGGCCCTCGCACTTGGCCTTTTCCGCCGCTGCTTCCTTTGCGGCTTCTGCCTTCTCGGCTTTCTGAGCCGCTGCATGAAGCTTGTCAGCCCGAGCCTTAGCAGCGTCTAAGAGCTTCACCACGTCCTCAGCGTGTCGACCGTTCGGGTACAGCTCACGGTATGTGCGAGCAGCCAGACAAGCCTTGAACTGCTCCTGGGCATACTCGAAGTCGGTTCGGGCACAGTCACTGGCTGTCACCTCAGCCCATGCCTCGTCATCAACCATCGCTTTGATGGCGGCTTCGCTTCCCCTTAGGACTCTGGTGACTTCTCGAGCCTCCCTAGATTCGGGGTAGTGCCCGACGAACGCGTTCAAGTGGTCACACGAATGTACATTCTCGGGGTGAACACAAGGTTCTAAGTCGAGCTTCGCAAAGTCTTCAGCCGCTCGGTGGTTGACTAGATCCGAAAGGACCACCGAGCCGACGACTTCATCCCCGACCGCGATCTGCATCGGCTCATTGGGTGTTAGGTAATAACCGGGAATGGAGGCATTAAGGTCGACCGTCAAACGACCCATCGGGTCAGTAGAGCCCAGCGACACGATCCGATCATCCAAGAGCTTGCCAACCACGGGCAGCCTTCCAGCCGGAGCGTTCGAACACTTGACTCCGTGTTTGACCGCGGTTACGGGCACAGTGACCTCCTCATTCGTGGTCGTGGAGGCCGATGCTCTGATCGCGTCTATGACTGCAGCTGTAACCATGGCAACGCCACCCGCTGTGAGGGCAATACCCGTGTTACGATCCTTAGTCGGGTGGTCAGGCGCTGTTTGAACTGCACCGGTCATTATCGAAGCACCAAGGCCTATCGCCACAGCACCGGTACCCGCGATCATCCAGCTCGTGTTTGGCGACTCGTTGAACGACTCGATCGTTGTGGTCCGGTCAACAACGCGGACCTCGTTGAGATCACAAGCGTGAGTGACGATGAGTCTTAGTTGCGTCCCACTGAGTTGGGTCTCAGCAAACAGGCCCTCGGTAGGCCGCTCGACGTTGTCCGTCCTGATTAGACGGTCTTGGTTAACTGGGGGACGCTCGCCAATCTTGGCGCAACCTATGCTGAATGTGAACACACAAAACACGAAACTCAAGAACTTGTAATTTCCCACTCACAAAGGTTCGCGCGGGATGCAGATCAAGTCAATGACTTGATCTGCGGATCGGTCCTGGTTGTGTGAAACCAACACGCTGAGGCTGGTGTTCATGGCCCAACCTGAACCACCTCTCGGAGCAGCGATTCGAAAGCGGCGGCTCCAGCTGGGTATGACGCAAGCTGACCTAGCCACGCGGGCCGACATAGCGAACGAGACCGTTTCGAGGATCGAACGGGGCCGGATGACCCCCTCGGTTGAGATCGCGGAACGACTCGCGGGAGCGCTTCAGACCACAGTGAGCGACCTTCGGGTCAGGAAGCCAGTCAAAGAGCCAGGGATGCGGCCCTGTGAGGCACGATTACTGGCTCTGGTCCGGGATCTGGATGAGACCTCGGTCGATGACGTTACCCGGGCCCTGAAAATTCTACTAAGTGTCGGTCGTTGAAACTACGGCTCCCCCAAGGTACTTGGCCTGCTCTCGCAAGCCGCCATACACGAGACTTTTTTTGTCGTACCCACCCTGGTAGGAGGCCGCGGTCGCATGGCAACAAGAGCAAACAGGTACGAAAAGTCAGAGAAGGACCACTCGCAGCTCGCACAGTGTTTCTCGCAGGACATGCTGGTCTCGCTGTCCCAAGGTAAGCTCAACGGCAACCTTTCGAAGGCCCTCCGCAGTCAACCCTTGGTGGGCGACGATTCGACACTCGCCGACTGGTTTGATGCGGCGTTCAAGATCCTGACTCGAAGCTATCGCTGCGAGTATGTGTACAAGAACACCTTGGCTCGCAAGATTGTGCTTGGTCGCCATTCACCTCGGACATGCACGTTCTTATCTGAGGTTCGCGTGGGACAGCACGTGGCCGATGCCGTTGTGTTGAACGGAACCTCAACAGTTTACGAGATCAAGTCGGAGTACGACTCCTTCGAGCGATTGGCCGCGCAGCTTGAGGCTTACCAGCAGATGTTTGATCGCGTGGTTGTGGTGTGCCCCGAAGGCCGCATCGACAAGGCCGCCAAACTAGTTCCACCGTCGACGGGCTTGATTGCCCTAACCGCGAAGCTGGGCCTATCCGTCATCCGGGAGCCCTCAAGCAACCTCGAACGCCTGGTCCCAGACTTCATCTTTCCTACGTTTCGAAAGGCGGAGTACGTCAGCATCGCTGACCGATTCGGAACACCGGTGAACGTTCCCAATAGTG
>CBINDO010000162.1:0-17872 GCA_966249405.1 uncultured bacterium
GGGTCACCGACTTCGGGATGACGACACCCAATGCGGACCTCGTGGCGGAGTTCATCCATCAGGCACACATCGACGGCGTGACCGAGCTTGCCATGGAGGTCTCGAGCCACGCGTTGGCGTTGGGACGCGTCGAGGGGTTGACCTTCGAGGTCGGTGGCTACATCAACCTGACCCAAGATCACCTCGATTTCCACGGCACCTTCGCCGACTACGCCGCCGCCAAGCGTCGGTTGTTCGAGGCCGGACGGTGCAAATCAGCGGTGCTCCACGTCGACGATCCACACCTGGTGGCGTTGGCAGGTGAGCTCGCTCCGGTCTGGGGTGAACGCCTCTTGACAGTCGGGCAAAACCCGGCCGCCGATCTTCGCCTCTCGCGCTTCGAGCTCGGGCTCCACGAGACGCTGTTCGACGTTGTTTGGCGCGGCCGAGCGTTGAGCTTGCGCACCAAGCTGCTCGGTGAGCACAACGTGGCGAACTGGTTGGTGGCGCTCGGCATCCTCGCGATGCGGGGCGTAAACTTGGAGGAGTTGGTGAGCATCGTACCGGAGGTAGAGCCGGCGCCGGGACGGTTGCAGCGTTGTGACGTCCCGAGCGACGACGTGTGTGTACTCGTCGACTATGCGCACACGCCGGATGCCCTCGAGCGCGCTCTAATGGCCTGTCGAGCCCTGAAACCGAACGCCATTTGGTGCGTGTTTGGCTGTGGCGGAGACCGCGATCGAACGAAGCGTCCGTTGATGGGCCAAATCGCGGCCCGTCTCGCCGACGTCGCGATCATCACCAACGACAATCCTCGTACCGAGCAACCCGAGACGATCGCCGCCGAGATCTTGGCGGGTGTCGTTCAGGGGCAAGCCCGAGTCGTTCTCGACCGCGCTCACGCCGTCGAAATGGCCGTACAGAGCGCGGCCCCTGGTGACCTGGTGTTAATCGCCGGCAAGGGGCACGAGGACTACCAAATCTTCGGAAGAACCAAGGTTCGTTTCGATGACCGCGAGGTGGCGACGGAGGCCTTGAACCGGCGCCGTCAGCGTGCCTCCAATCCAGCGAGTTAAGTGGCAACACCGATCCCGACCAATCAGGCAGCTTTTTCCCTCGACGAGCTCGTTCGCGCGACGCGGGGGAAGGTGGTCGCGCCGAGCTCCACCGAGTTCCGTGGGATCTCGACGGACACCCGAGCGATCGTCCCGGGGGCGGTGTTCGTGGCGCTATCGGGTGAACGCTTCGACGGTCACGGGTTCGTCGACAGAGCCCGCGAGGGGGGCGCGACGCTGGCCATCGTCGAGCGTGAGGTGCCCGTCGACATCCCACAGCTCGTCGTTACCGATTCTTTGGTTGCGCTCGGGGAAGTGGCGGCCCATCACCGCCGGCGTTGGGGGGGAGCGGTAGCCGCGATTGCGGGGGCTGCTGGTAAGACGACGACGCGCGCCACGACCAGCGCGCTCTTGGAGGCGAGCTACGGCCCGGCCATTCACTCCACGGTAGGCAACCTGAACAACCGCATTGGGGTCCCCATGGTGCTCCTCGGGCTGACCAGCGAGCATCGGTATGCGGTCGTGGAGGTAGGCACGAACCAGACTGGCGAGGTGCCGCTGCTCACCTCGATCGTGCAGCCCGACGTATCCGTGCTCACGCTCGTCGATTTGGAGCACTCGGAGGGCCTTGGCGGGCTCGACGACATCGAGGCAGAAGAGGGCGCGATCTTCGGCACATCGTGCCACACGCTGGTGGTAAACGGCGATGATGGCCGAGCGGCCCGACAAGCGGCGTTGGCGAGCGAGAGGGCGAACCGAGCGGGTCGCGAGGTCACGGTCGTGAGTTACGGGTTTGGAGCCGACGTCGACCTGCGCGCTACCGCGCTCCGCAGCGCCGGGTTGAATGGGTCGGAGCTGGCGCTCGATTGGGGGCGGCGACAGCTCAGCGTTCGTGTGCCCATAGTGGGACGCCCCGCGTGTTACGCCGTGCTCGCGGCGATTGCGGCAGGCGAAGCACTGACGGGCCGCACGTTCACGGCGCACGAAATCCAGGCAGGGCTCGACTTGCCGTCGCTCAAACCCGAAGGACGTGCCGAAATCGTCGCTGGCCCCGACGGCACGGTGATCGTCGACGACAGTTACAATGCCAATCCCGCGAGCATGCGTGCAGCGGTCGTCACCGCGTCTGAACTCGCCGTGGAGCGTGGTGGTCGATTGCATCTGGTGCTCGGCGAGATGCGCGAGCTCGGTAGCGTGTCTCGCGAGGCGCATGCCGCGATGGGCGCGTTTTTGAGCGACTTCAGTTGGGCTTCGCTGTTTGCAATCGGTGAACAGATGAACGCCCTCGTCGAAGCATTGCCCAGGCGCCTCACGGCGGCAGCCATGGTGTCCCAACGCTCCGACACGGCGGGCGTCGCCGCCGAACTCGGCCCGCGGCTACGCCCCGACGACGTGGTCCTCGTCAAAGGTTCGCGCGGAGTGCGCACGGAAACAGTCATCACCGAGCTGCTTGCACAGAAGGTTCAAGAGTGATTTACGAACTACTATATCCGTTGAGTCGCGAGTTCGGCTGGGCAGGTGTGCTCAACGTGCTGCGTTACGTGCCCTTCCGCATCATCATGGCGACGATCACGGCGATGGTGATGTCGTTCGTGCTTGCGCCGTGGTTCATCCGCGAGTTGCAGAAGAAACAGATTGGCCAGGTAGTTCGCAAGGAGGGCCCGGAGTCTCACCACATCAAAGCAGGGACGCCGACGATGGGCGGCGCCTTGATCCTCTTGAGCGTGCTGGTGCCTACCATGTTGTGGGCCGACGTGAGCAACGACTTCGTCGTGGCGACGGCCGCTGTCACCGCGGGCTACGGCGTCATCGGCTACATCGACGACCGCCTCAAGATCACGAAGAAGAACACCAAAGGTCTGGCAGGACGCTACAAGTTGATCGGGCAGACGCTGATCGCCACCCTGGCACTGCTATACGTCTTTGCCGACCATCCGCAGACTCACGGGGTCTGGGACGACATCAAGTTTCGCCTGGCGTTCCCGTTCATGGCGTTTACCAAAGTTTCGCTCGAGCTGCCCGCGTGGGCGTACCTGGCGTTCGGGGTGTTCGTGGTGGTCGCCATGAGCAACGGCGTGAACCTCACGGACGGTTTGGATGGGCTCGCGATCGGTCCGGTGATGATCAACGCCGGGACGTACCTGATTTGGGCCTACGTCGCGGGTGCCGTGCTGTTCGGACGCCCACTCGCCGAGTATCTGGACATCCCCGGTACCCCAGAGATGAGCGAACTGGCCATTTTCGGGGCCGCGGTCATAGGGGCCGGGATCGGGTTCCTCTGGTACAACACCTACCCGGCGCAGCTGTTCATGGGCGACGTGGGGGCGCTCGCGCTGGGCGGTGGTCTCGGCATGATGGCCGTGCTCACCAAGAACGAGCTGTTGTCGGGTTTGATCGGTGGGATCTTCTTGGTGGAGTCCGTCAGCGTCATCATCCAGGTGTGGTGGTACAAGGCGACCGGCAAACGCATCTTCCTGATGGCGCCCATCCACCATCACTTCGAAAAAATGGGCTGGCCCGAGCCGCGCATCATCGTGCGCTTCTGGATCATCAGCGTGCTGTTGGCCCTCGTCGCTCTGTCTTCGATGAAGCTCCGATAATTTGCGCTTTGCCGGGGCTTCCGGCATGAGTCGTGGACTTATGAAAGCCCCGGTCCGCGACGTCTCCGCCCAAAGCATCGCCGTGTTTGGGCTGGGCCGGAGCGGAATTGCGGCGGCTCGTGTGGCGCGGAGCCGAGGCGCTGTCGTGCTCGGGACGGATTCCCGAACCCGCGAGCAAGTCCCGTCCGACGTTTTGGCTCTGCAGAACGAGGGCGTCCGCCTGTGTTTGGGCGGGCACCCAGAGGGGGAGTTCGCCGGCGTGAGTCTGTGTGTCGTCTCACCTGGCGTACCCAGGCTGCCAATCCTCGACCGCTTGGAGTCACGCGGCGTGCCGGTCGTGAGCGAGCTCGAGTTCGGGTCGTGGTTTCTGGACGCGCCGATCGCGTTCATTGGCGGCACCAACGGCAAGAGTACGACGACCACGTTGGTCGGCGCGATGCTGCAAGGTCCAGGTCGGAACGTGTTCGTTGGTGGCAATCTGGGAACCCCGGTCTGCGAAGCGGTGGGGCAAACGTGGGACGCCCTCGTCGTGGAGGTGTCGAGCTTCCAGCTGGAGCGCTCGCCGAGCGTCAAACCCAAGGCCAGCATCCTACTCAACGTCACCGAGGACCACCTCGATCGTTACGCGACGTTCGACGAATACGCCGACGCCAAGGGCAACGCGTTCGTGAATCAGACGGACGATGACGTCGCCATTGTCCCTTTCGGTGACGCGGTTTGCCGGGCTCAAGCCCAGCGCGGACGTGGTCGCATCGTGACGTTCGGAGCCAATTCCGATCTCGATTATCACTTGGCCGACGGCTGTGCAGTGGAGCGCGCTACCGGGCAACGAGTGAGCCTCGCCGAAGTGAACTTGCACGGCACCCACAACCATCACAACTTCCTAGCTGCGTTCGCGGCCGCCCGAGCGTTGGGCGCGTCCGTCGAGATGGTCGCAGCCGGAGCGCGTTCGTTCCAACCGTTGGCCCATCGTATGCATCGAGTCCGCGTGCTCGACGGGGTCGCCTACTACGACGACTCCAAAGCAACCAACGTCGGGGCAGCCGTAACCGCGATCTTGGGGCTGAGTGAAGAGCGCTGCGTCGTCATCGCTGGAGGGCGCGACAAGCAAGGGAGCTACCAGCCGTTCGTCGAGGCGCTAGTGGCCAGGGCGCGCGCGCTCGTGCTCATCGGCGAAGCAAGCGACGTGATCGCGTCGGCGGTCGACGGAGCGGTGCCGACGGTGCGCGCCCAATCGATGTCGGAAGCAGTGACCATCGCGCGTCGCCTGGCCGCGGCGGGAGACGCGGTGCTGCTCAGCCCGGCGTGCTCGAGTTTCGACATGTTTACCAGTTACGCCCACAGAGGCGACGCATTCGCAGCCGCCGTACTGGGGCTTCAGAGCCAGGGGGCATGATGTTGACGACCAGATCAGTGAGTTCCCAAGTATTGACGAAGCCGCTGCGAGTTGGGTCCGTGGACGTGCCGTTGGCGGCGGTGGTCGTCGCGCTGCTCGGCTTCGGCCTCACGATGGTGTTCAGCGCGAGCGCCATCGAAGCCACGGTCAGTTACCAAGATCCGTATCACTTTCTGAAGCGCCAGGGTGTGTTCATGGCATTTGGCATGGCCCTGATGTGGGTCACGTCGATGATCGACTACCACCGCTACCAGAAGTTCACGTACGTGATCCTCGGCGGGGTATCCATCCTCTTGATCCTGAGTGTCGTCGGTTTCGGACATTCTGGCGGTGGCGCGGCGCGATGGCTCAAGTTGGGCCCGATTCACGTTCAACCATCGGAAATGGCCAAAGTGGCTCTCGTGCTGTGGCTCGCATATTCGCTCGCCAAGAAGCAAGACCGCGTCAAGACCTTCAAGGTGGGCATGCTACCGCACTTGATCATGGCGGGCCTATTGATGCTGTTGTGCCTGAAGCAGCCGGACTTCGGCGGCGCGGCGGTGCTGCTATTTCTCACGTTCACTCTGCTCTTCGTCGCCGGCGCACAGATTGGCTATCTACTGTTGGTGGGGCTCATCGGCTTCGCGCTCGCGGGTTGGCTCGTGCGTTTCACCGCTTACCGATGGGAGCGCATGTTGGCATGGCTCCAAATGGCCGAGCATCGCCAAGACCTCGCCTATCAGCCATTTCAATCGGTGATGAGCTTCGGTTCTGGTGAGACGACCGGGGTGGGGCTTGGTCACGGTTTACAGGTTCTGTACCTGCCCGAGGCGCACACGGACTTCATCGCCGCGATCATCGGAGAAGAGCTCGGCTTCATCGGCATCTTGGGGCTGTGCGCGGTCTACGTGTTCATCGTCACGCGCGGCGTTCGAGTTGCGCTCACCGCCCACGACGAATACGGCTCCTACATCGCGTTCGGCTTGAGCACGTTTTTTGGTGTTCAAGCGCTGATCAATCTCGCTGTGGCGATGGCGATGTTGCCGACCAAAGGGCTGACCTTGCCGTTCGTCAGCTACGGTGGCTCGTCGCTGCTCGTCAATTGCGGCGCGATGGGGATCTTGCTCAACATTTCACGGTCGCGCTCGACCGCGAGCAACGTCCGAATCGTTTCAGCCGAGCACACCGAAGCTTCCGCCGTGATCGCGAGCGCCGCGAGCTTCGGCAAGCAGCGCTACGTCGGGTGACGTTTAACTGTTGACGAGGCGAGCACGCACGCTACACCGCACACCCATGCAGCCCACCCCACAACCCCAGACGATCGTGCTCGCCGGCGGCGGGACGGGGGGCCACGTTTTTCCTCTGATCGCGGTAGCGGAGGCGTTGAGCGCGCAGCACCCTGACGTCAGGTTGGTGTTCGTGGGCACCGAGCGGGGGATCGAGACTCAAGTGGTCCCGGCGCGTGGCTTCGAACTCCGGCTGGTGCACATCGAACCGATCCGCGGCCGCGGCGTGGCCGGCGGGCTCCGGGGCATCGGTAAGGCGGCCTCGTCGGTCCCCGAAGCAGTCCGATTGCTGCGGGAATTGCAGCCTAAAGTGGTGTTTTCGATCGGCGGCTACGCAGCGGGATCGGTATCGATCGCGGCGAAACTGCTGCGCATCCCACTCGCCTTGATGGAGCCAAACGCGGTGGTGGGGCTCGCGAATCGACTCATCGCTCGCCTCGTGGACCGCGCGTACACGAGTTACGCCGAAGCGGAGGGGCATTTTGCGAAGTCGGTTGTGAAAAGAACCGGGCTCGCGATCCGAGCGGGGTTCGAGCAACAGCCGTATACTTACGACCACAAAAGCTTGCGTGTATTGGTGCTCGGCGGCAGTCAGGGCGCCAAGACGTTGAACGAAGCGGTGCCCACTGCACTCGCGGCATGCTCCGGTGCGCTCAACGTCGTTCACCAGTCCGGCAAGGGCCAGGATCAAGCGGTGCGCGAGGCGTACCGACGTCTCGGCGTGCAGTTTCCGGTCGAAGTGCTGCCGTTCATCAACGACATGCCGGCGGCGCTCGGGTCCGCCGACTTGGTCATTGGGCGAAGTGGAGCGGGGGCCCTCGCCGAATTGTGCGCCGTGGGCAGACCTTCGATCCTGATCCCTTACCCGTACGCCAGTGGTGATCACCAGTTCCACAACGCTCAGGCGCTGGTTCGCGGCGGAGCCGCGGTGTGCGTGCGCAACGGGGAGGCCTCTGCCGAGCGTCTGCAGCACGAGGTCGAAGCGTTGTTGTGCGACCCGGATTTGCTGCCCAGAATGGCGGAAAGAACCTTGGGGTTCGGTAAACCCGACGCCGCCAAGAGAGTCGCGGAAGATTTACTCGCGTTGGGTGGGTTTGCCCGTAGTGGGGATAGCCACGAGGTCTCGTTCGAAGACGAGCCTAGCGGCGTTGTGTCAAGAGAGGTGCATTAGTGTTCCGAGGAAGGGTTCGTCACGTCCACTTCGTGGGGGTCGGCGGTATTGGCATGAGTGGGTTGGCCGAGATTCTGCGAACTCTCGGCTTCGACGTGTCTGGCTCCGATTTGCGTGAAGGCGAGAACACCAAACGTCTCGAGCGCTTGGGGGTGATCATCCACGTCGGGCACCGAGGCCCCAACGTGCGTGGCGCCGACGTCGTGGTCTATTCCAGCGCGATCAACGCGGACAATCCGGAGATCGTCGAGGCTCACAACCTCGGCATCCCGGTCATTGCCCGCGCCGAGATGTTAGCCGAGCTGATGCGCGTCAAGCACGGGGTAGCCATCGCCGGTTCCCACGGCAAAACCACGACGACTTCGCTCGTAGCAACGGTGTTGCGCGCCGCGGGCCTCGATCCAACCGTGGTCGTCGGTGGACGGATGGCAGCACTCGGCAGCAACGCACGGCTTGGAGCTGGCGACCTACTGGTGGCCGAGGCCGACGAGAGCGACGGTTCGTTTTTGCGCCTCACTCCCACCATCGCGATCGTGACCAACATCGATCCCGAACACCTCGACCATTACGGCGACTTCGCTCGTTTGAAGGACGCGTTCGTCGAGTTCGTGGAGAAGGTGCCCTTCTACGGCCTGGCCGTGTTGTGTCTGGACCATCCAACGGTTCAAGAGATCCTCCCGCGAGTGAAGCGGCGGCACGTGACCTACGGCCTCAGCCCCCAAGCGGACTACAACGCCAAGGACATCGTCTTCAAAGGCCTCGAGACCTCGTTCACCGTCTACAAGGGTAGGGAGGAGTTGGGGGAGTTTACGGTCTGCATGCCCGGTGTTCACAACGTCCTCAACACGTTGGCCGTCGTTGCCGTCGCGGACGAACTGGAGGTCCCACTCGACGTGATGAAAGAGGCGCTCCGCACCTTCGGCGGCGTGGCGCGTCGCTTCTCGGTGGTGGCGCGACCGAAGGGGATTGCGTTGGTGGACGACTATGGTCACCACCCGCAAGAGATTTTGGCCACGCTGGCGGCGGCTCGCCATGCTTACCCGGGGCGCGTACTGGTCGCGTTCCAGCCGCACCGATATACCCGGACTGCCAGCTTGTTCGGAGAGTTTGCGCGCGCCTTCAACAACGCCGACCAAGTGTTCGTCACCGACATCTATTCGGCGGGTGAGGCACCGATCGAGGGCGTGGACAGTGAGCGGCTGGCGCAGGCCATCCACGACCACGGCCACCGCGACGTGAAGTACGTCGGCAATCGCGCCGAGCTCGCGATCCTGCTCGCCGAAGCGGCCAAACCCGGCGACGTCGTCATCTCGCTGGGTGCGGGTGACATCAACCGAATCTTGCCGTTGGTCGAGCGGGAGGTCGTCGCGAAGTGACGCGGCGCGTTTAAGCGGCGCGTGCTTCGCGACGATACCTGCGGGATCTTGCGACCGCGCGTCCTCACGGGCAGTAGCCCGTTCCGGGCGACGCGTCCGCAACCTCCCTTGGTCTCGCCGCGAATCATCGCGCCGCTTGGGCTGTAACGGCGGGGCGCTTGCAAAGGCGGGGGTTGCAAGGCGCTGACGCGCTTGCAAAGGCGGGGGTTGCAAGGCGCTGACGCGCTTGCAAATCCTGAATGCGCTGGCTGCGGTCAGGAGGAACGCTGGGCGCGTTTGAGGGGGGTTACGTTGCCGCGGTCAGGCGACGGGTGGGCGTCGGTTGATGATGCGGGGGGGGCGGATGCGGAGTGGGCGGTTTGGTGCATCCAGCGCTTGCGGTTGAACGTGTCCAGGTTCTTGTGGAGGACGGCCTGATAGCAGCCGGCGTTGCCTTCTTCGGCGATCAAGATCGACCACGCCAAGAAGAAGTTCCAGATCCGGAACCAACGCTCGCCATGGGTCGAGACCACGGCTTCGCGGTTGCCGAGCCAATTCTCACGCCACAGCCGCAGCGTTTGAGCGTAGTGGCCGCTGATGTTTTCGATGCTGTGCACCTCGAAGCCTGCTTTTTCGAAGGCTTTCATCATCGTGGACGGGGGCAAAGCGGCGTCGGCACCAGGGTAGATGTACTTGTTCATGAACAAGCCCCAAATCATGTCCTCTGGCTTCACCGAGCGGCGCAGGCCGGTCCATTGCAGCAAGAACAAGCCATCGTCGGCGAGCACTTCGTAAACGCGCTCGGCGAACTGGCTCACGTTCTTGAAGCCCACGTGCTCGATCAGCTCCAAACACACGACCCGGTCGAACTTCGTTTGCGATGACAAGTCACGGTAGTCTTGCAGTTCGACGCGTGCCAAACGGCCGAGCTTCTCCCTCTCGAGGTAACGGTTGGCGTATTCCACCTGCTTCTTCGACAACGTGATGCCCGTCGCATCGACCGTGTGTTGTGCAGCTACCGACTGGCGCGCGCAATGAGCCACGAACCCACCCCAGCCACAGCCGATGTCGAGCACCTTGAGGTTGGGTTCCAGCTGCAGCTTATCGGCGACTCGCGCCATTTGGTTCTTCTGAGCCTCTTCGAGCGACTCGCTCTCGGTCGTGAAGTGGCCGGAGGTAGCGACCATCGATGGGCCCAAGAAGAACTCGAAGAAATCGACGCTGCGGTCATAGCGTTCGCGCACGGCTCGCTCGTCTTGCGCGCGGCTGTGGTTGACGACGTCGGGAACGAAGTTCGTCATCGCCCACTGCAAGTGTTGGCGGGTGATGTTGTATTTGACCAGGCTCTGACGCTCGCGGAGCATCTCGAGTACGTCACCTTTGATGTCGAGCTCCCCATCGAAGTAACTTTCGTAGAGCACGGACATCGGGATCTCCGTGTTGCGGTACTTCTTGGCTAACTTCTCGTCGCTGAAATGAACGTAGTCCGTGAGTTTCGGCATGGTGATCATCTTTCTCTTGGAGGCTTCGGGCTCGTTGCTCAGCAGCACCCGACTCTGTCGGTCGGTGCGAAGCGAGCGGGCTGCCGGCCCTGAGGTTCAATAAGACTTATGCTTTGTCCACTACCCGAATCGCCGAGCGGCCGCCAAGATCGTGGGGTCCGTCGCACGCCGATTTGTAGGCCGGCGTGCTGGCGGTGCAGCAATTGTGCAAAATGCACGGCGTGGGATGGGTACCTTGTCTCGGCCGGTGGGCGGGTGGGACACAGCCCTACGTCGTCGCCGAACGCCGGGAAATTGGGCCTCGGAGTGGCGCGTGCGGCCGATACGTGTGTAGGGTGCCGCCCGTTTTTCCTAGCGGGTCTCGTACCCAGAGGGTTGTGATGCTCGGCTTGTCCATTGTCGTTCCCGCCTACAACGAAGAGGCGAACATACCGTTACTGATCGATGAGGTTCATCAGGCGTTGGTCGGCCACGACATCGACTACGAGATCGTTCTCGTAGACGATGGGTCGCGAGACAACACCTACAAGGTGCTTCAGGATCGGGCGCGCACCGATAGGCGTTTGAGCGTCATTCAGCTGCGACGCAACTTTGGCCAGAGTGCCGCCATGCAAGCGGGCATCGACGCGGCACAGGGAGCCGTGGTCGTCCTGATGGACGGTGACCTGCAGAACGATCCGCACGACATTCCGCGCATGTTAGCCAAGCTGGACGAGGGCTACGACTTGATCGCGGGCTGGCGCAAAGACCGGAAAGACACCTTCATCAATCGCAGATTGCCGTCGATGATCGCAAACTGGATCATCAGCCGTGCAGTCAAGGTTCCGTTGCACGACTACGGATGCACACTCAAAGCGCTGCGTCGCGAGGTCGCCAAAGAGCTGAAGTTGTACGGTGAGATGCATCGTTTCATCCCGGCCTTGGCGTCGTTGATCGGGGCGCGTGTTCACGAGATGGCCGTGGGCCATCGCGCGCGCCGCTTCGGAACGTCCAAGTACGGCATTGGTCGGACCCTGCGCGTAGTGCTCGACCTGATCACCGTGCTGTTCTTGAAGACGTACCTCGTGCGTCCGATGCAAGTGTTTGGGCTGTTCGGTATCAGCCTGTTCACGGTGGGTTTGGCGATCTCGGGCACCCTCACGTTCCAACGGCTGGTCTACAACGAGCAGCTCTCGGATCGGCCGCTGCTGCTGCTCGGAGTGTTGCTGATCTTGATGGGCGTGCAGATCTTGTCGTTGGGTTTGGTAGCCGACGTGGTCGGACGCACGTACCACGAGGCGCAGGGCAAAACTCCGTACTACGTTCGCACCTGGACTGTTAACTGCGAGCAGAAAGTGCTCGAGAGCTGGGAGACGCGGCTTTCACTGACGGGCGGACCGCAGTCGAGGTCGGCTGCCGCGTCTTCGAGCGACCAACGTTCGGGTTGAAACTGCGCTGTGCCCCCTGGGGCGCAAGCGTGGATAGCCCTTGACCCAGACAATCGACTCGGCCACAAGCCCGCCATGGCTTGCTTGACGACCTTGAGCTTGGAAGAGGCCTCGGCCCTGGCCTCGGAGTATGGCCTAGAGCTGCGCTCGTTCGACGCCTTGGAGGCTGGATCCGTCAACTCCAACTTCCGATTCGTCGTGGAGGGCGGGCCCGTCTTTGCGCGCATCTACGAGGAGCAGGGGCTCCCGGGGGCAGAGGCCGAACTCCGGCTGCTGTTCGAACTCGCCGACAATGGCGTGCCAGTGAGTCCACCTCTTCGACGGCTCGATGGGGCCGGGGCGGGGCTGGCTAAGGGTAAACCGTTCAGCCTGTACCCCTGGGTGGCTGGTGAGTGGCTGTGTCATCAGCGTCTCACGACGGAGCATTGCCGTCTGCTTGGTGTTGCCCTGGCTCGGGTTCATTTGGCCACTCCGCGCTTGAGCGGGTTGCCCGCGGGCCGATTCGGCCTTCCCCAGCTGCGTGAGCGCCTCGCTCTCATCGCGGAGCAGGCGCCCGAGTTTCGGCCCTTCGTCGACGTCATCGAGGCAGGCATTCGGCGCTACGAAGAGCGTGGTTCGGCCGGACTGCCACGTGGGTTGATCCACGGGGATCTGTTTCGAGACAACGTGCTGTGGCGCAACACCGCTCCCGGACAAGCGCCGCAGGTTGCTGCCCTGCTGGATTTCGAGAGCGCCTCGGAGGGAGTGTTCACGTACGACCTGATGGTGTGCGTGCTCTCATGGTGTTTCACCGATGGCTTCGATCTTTTGCGCGTCCACGCCATGCTCGACGGCTATGAGTCGTTGCGGCCGCTCTCGCCGAACGAACGTGAATCGACGACGAGTGAGGGGATGGTCGCGTGTCTGCGATTCGCCACGACTCGGATCACCGACTTCGCAATGCGTACACCTCCCGGGCAAACGCCCAAGCGTGACTTCAAGCGGTTCCTGCAGAGGTACGCAGCGCTCGAAAGCGGAGTCATGCAACGGGTTTGGAAAGAGCGCGACCAGACGTGAGCCGTGACCGACCTACGGGTCACACCGAGCCAACAGCAAAGGAACGACCGATATGACCGTTGCAAGAGGTGGACGACTTCCTCAAGGCGTCAACGAAGCGATGCAGGCCCTCAACCAGAGCGTCGAGGTAGATTGGGTTTTGTGGCGAGAGGACATCGACGGTTCGATCGCTCACGCCCGCGGCCTCGTTAAGGCGGGGGTACTGACGCCCGACGAGGCCGACATTCTGGTGTCGGGCTTGAACCAGGTCGCGAGCGAAATCGAGCGCGGCGTGATGATCTGGGATCCGGTCAAAGAAGACGTCCACATGAACATCGAAGCCCGCCTGCTCGAGATCGTCGGACCGGTTGGCGGCAAGTTGCACACTGCGCGTTCACGCAACGACCAAGTGGCGACGGACCTGCGCCTGTGGACGCGCCGTCGCCTCGATGAAACGATCGCGGCGGTCAAAGAGTTCGCCGCGGCGATCCTCGGTCAGGCGGAGCGCAATCTCGACGTCCTCATGCCCGCGTACACCCACCTGCAGCGTGGTCAGCCGAGTCGTCTGTCTCACCATTTGATGGCCTGGCACGAGCTCTTGTGGCGTGACGCCGCGCGGCTCGTCGACGCGCGCCGACGGGTCAATGAATGTCCGCTAGGCGCCGGCGCCGTTGCCGGTAGCGGCTATCGCATACCGCGCGCCGAGGTGGCAGCGGCTCTGGGCTTCGACCGTCCGATGCGCAATTCCCTCGACGCGACCGCGAGCCGCGACTTTCTGATGGAAGTCTCGAGTGCGCTCGCGATCTTGGGTGTGCACTTGTCGCGAATCGGAGAGGAGATCGTGATCTGGTCGACGACCGAGTTCGGCTTCGTCAACCTGAGCGACGAGTTCTCGACCAGCTCGTCGATGATGCCGCAAAAGAAGAACCCCGACGTAGCCGAGCTGGTGCGCGGGAAAGCGGCGCGCCTAGTTGGCAACGCCACGACGCTTCTCGTGCTCGAGAAGAGCCTCAGCTTCGGCTATGGTCGCGATCTCCAGGAGGACAAGCCACCCATCTTCGAAGCCTTCCAGAGTGCCGTGGTTTCGCTGCGCGCGCTGTCCGGCGCCGTCGCCACGGCTACGTTCAACCAGCAGCGCCTCGAGGCTGCCCTGGGCGGTGGCCACGTGTGCGCAACGGACTTGGCCGATCTACTCGTGACGGCCACGGGTCTACCTTTCCGTCAGGCACACCACGTTGTGGGTGCGTTGGTTCGGTTGGCAGAGACGAAAGGTGTCCAGTTGTCGACTCTCACCAAGGATGACTTGTGTTCGGTGCACGCTGGCTTCGAGTCGCTCGACGTATCGTCGGCGCTCGACCCCGCGCGTGCAGTCGAAAGGCGTCAGGTCGAAGGCGGTCCAGCTCGAGCCCAAGTGGTGTCGGCGATCGAGCGAGCGCGCCGCGACTGGGAAACGTTCCGAGTGTAGGTGCATGAAGTTACTTGGGCCAAGCACTCGTGTTGCTGGCCCGAGTGCTTGAGATTGCACATACTTTCTCAGCAGCCCGCCTAGGCGAACGCGCGGTTGTGCCGTATTGCCCGCAGCGCGGCTCGTGTTCGTCGCGTTACGACTTCTGAGCAAGGAACCCGTTCGTGCAACTCGACTTCTTAGCGAGGGAACTCACCGTCAAGTTGGTCTACTACGGACCCGCCCTGAGCGGAAAAACGACCAACCTACAAGCGCTTCACCAGGCTTCGGACAAGAAGTCAGCCGGTCGCTTGATGACTCTCGAAACCAAGGACGACCGCACCCTGTTCTTCGACTTGCTGCCGCTCACCTTCAAGGGCAAGGGCGGCATCGCGATAAGGCTCAAGGTGTTCACCGTGCCTGGCCAGGTCATCCACGCGTCGACGCGACGTTTGGTCGTCCAAGGCGCCGACGGCGTGATCTTCGTCGCCGATTCGCAGCTCGAGGAGACCCAACATAACGGCGAATCGTTCATAGACCTCCGTGAAAATCTGAAGACCAACGGCATTGCCCTTCGCGACCTGCCCGTCGTGATTCAGTTCAACAAACGCGACTTGCCGAACGTGCGCACCGAGTCCGAAGTCGCCGCGCTCGCCGCTCAAGGGCGCGAGCCCGTGTACCTGGCGGTCGCGACCAAAGGCGAGGGCGTCGTCGAGACATTCCTCGGCTTACTCAAGATGACGTGGGACAAACTCGAGGCCGAACACAGCCTGACGTCGAAGTTCGGCATCGACGGCCCGAAGTTCCTGCAGGAAGTGTGCGAGAAGCTGGGGGGCGGAAGCCTGGAGGGCAGGTTGCGCAGCTGCGTCGGAGGGAAACTTCCAGTGTTTCACACCGGAGGCAAAACGTGACCCTCGGGAATCCTCGCTCGTTCGAAGAGTTGACGTTGGGCAACGGCCCGACACTGGAGGAGCTGGTCGACCGGGCCACGCTCGAGGAGTTCGTCAGCAGTTTCTACGAGCTGTTTCGAGTGCCGATAAAGGTGTACGACGCTAGCTCGGGCTTGGTCGCGGGTTTGCGCTCGGACCTCCCCGCGTACGAGTACCTGAACCAGTTCCCGACGACACGCCGTGAGGTGAGCCGCGTCGTTGCGGACATCAAGGCCGCCCGTCCCGAACCCGGAGAGGACTTCCACATCAAGTGCTGCACCGGCGCCATGTATCGCGTCTCGGCGATCTCCCACGACGCGCGCACCATCGGTCGGGTGGTTTTGGGCCCGTATTTGCCGTCGGACTGGGCAGGGGTCCCCGAGGCGCTGGTGAACGGCGTTGCAGAGCTGTCGCGCGAACAGGTGTCGGCGCTGGTCCAAAAGTTTCCACGTGTCCAAACCAAGACCATCTCCCAAATAAACAAGCACCTGCACGCTTCGCTCGACGTCATGTTGTTCAGCGGCCACAAGGCGCTACTGGCGAGCAGCATGCACTTGGCGAGCGTCACGGAGAGTTATCGACAGCTGGCAGAGAAGAACGATGGTCTGCTTGCGGCGAACGAACGACTGCGTGAACTCGACCGCTTGAAGAGCAATCTGCTAGCCACGGTATCTCACGAATTGCGTACGCCCCTCACGTCCATCATTGGGTACAGCGAGATGTTGCGGGAGGGCATCGCGGGTGCCCTCAGCAACGAGCAGCGCGACTTCGTCGTGACCATTCACGAAAAGGGAGCTCAACTGCTCGAACTGATCTCGGGTTTGCTCGACCTCTCCAAGATGGAGAATGGGACACTGACCTTGCGCAAGGTGCCCGTTGACCTGGGCCCCATCGTTCTGGACGTCTTGCAGACGTTGGCGCCGATGGCGCGTAGTCGCAACGTACATCTGCAGGGTGATTGCGACCCAGGCATGCCGCCGGTGCTCGGCGACGGCACGCGGTTGCGCCAGGTGATCCTCAATCTCGCGGATAACGCATTGAAGTTTACACCTTCCGGGGGACGGGTGAGCATCACGGTGCGCACGACGAGCATCACGCCCGAGGCGGAGGGGGCCGGCTTGGTTTTGCTGGCGGCCCGTCAAATGGCCGCTGAAATCACCGTGACGGATACTGGCGTCGGCATCCCAGACCAGGAAAAGGCGAAGGTCTTCGAGCCGTTTTATCAGGTGGACTCTGGCTCGACCCGCGAGGTTGGCGGGACCGGGCTGGGTCTCTCCATCGTGCAACGTCTCGTCCAAGGCCACCAAGGGACCATTCGCGTCGAAGACAATGTGCCCACTGGCGCCAAGATGGTCGTTACGATCCCGCTCAAACAACTGACTCGCGTGTGAACCGGAACCTGGCCTTTCGAAGGGGTCGGCTCTCCGTTACAAGAGGGCATGTCGAAGGTGTCGGAGTTCGCGGCGATTGACGTACTGCAACGTGGCTTGAGTCGTGGTCCCGCGAGTGATGCCGTTCGCGTCGGCATCGGTGACGACGCGGCGGTCTTACGTCCTCCTTCCGGGGAGCTCGTTTGTTCGATCGACTCGAGCCTGGAAGGGGTCCACTTCGACCTGCGGTGGCTGAGTGTCGAACTGGCTGCTCGGCGTGCGATCCACGCGGCCGTGAGCGACCTCGCGGCCATGGGTGCCGCTCCGTTGGCGGCGGTGGTTGCCCTCGAAGTGCCCGGTGAAACGACGCGAACCACCTTTGCCGCGATCGCACGAGGGCAAGCGCGCGCCGCGCGTGAGACAGCTTGTCCAGTCGTGGGCGGTAACATCACGGGTGGTGGCCGCCTCGCGTTCACGACCACGGTACTCGGCACGTGTGGACGGGGGCGCAGCGTATTGCGTAGTGGAGCCCAGCCAGGTGACGAGATCTGGCTCAGCGGCGAGGTTGGTTGGGCAGGTCTTGGGTTATCGATGCTGCAGGCGCGGCGGGTAACGTTCGACGGCAAGAGCCACCGCGCCCGCTCGGCGATTTGGGGCAAGGTCGCCGTGGACGCCGCGCGACGCTGGTGCACACCCTCGGCCCGCGTGTCCGTCGGCCAAACCTGGCAGTCGTCATCGACGTCGATGATCGACGTCTCTGATTCATTGGCCAGCGAAGCAGGCCACCTCGCGGCAGCGTCCGGAGTGCGACTAACGGTGGACGCCAAAGCGCTGCTGAGTAGACGGCGTAAGTTTACTCACGCGTGCCAGGTGCTGGGCGCGGACCCGCTGCATCTCAGCCTCTACGGCGGGGAAGACTACGCGTTGCTCGCTACTGGGCCGCGCCGTGCGCGCCCGGCCGACGCGCGAGTCATTGGCTACGTTCAGGGGGGCGAAGGCGCGTGGGTATTGCGCGAAGGTCGAGCAATTCGCTTGGAGCGAGGTTTCGATCACCTTCAGCCGCCGAAGTGATGGGCAAACGTTTGGGAACGCAGGAGCCGCCCACGGAGCGTCGGTCGTGCGGGTGGCAGGCTCTAGATACGACGAAGGGCGCGCAGTCGATACCGCGCACCCTTCGAGCGTTTGCGAGTTCGCGGGTCTCAGGTTTGGCAGACCCGCTCTAAGAGCAGATCTCAAAACCGGTTGCGATGGGAAAAACGCCCGCCCAACTGGGATGAGGCGGTCGTTTTTCCCCGGCTTTTGCCACCCGCTTTTCGATCGCTCACCTGTTACATTGGTCGCGGG
>CBINDO010000163.1:0-17813 GCA_966249405.1 uncultured bacterium
GTGATGGCGCTGCCGTCATCGACTACAAGGATCCGCAGATGCTCAAGTTCTTCATCACCGAGCGCGGCAAGATCGTTCCGCGTCGTATGTCGGGTTGCTGCGCCAAACACCAGCGCGCCCTGACCGTCAACATCAAGCGGGCACGCAACATCGCGTTGTTGCCCTTCACCACCAACGAGTAGGAGAAGCCATGGCAACACCGATTAAGGTCGTGCTTCAAGACGAGGTCGAGCACCTCGGTCACAGTGGCGACGTGGTCCGCGTGCGCCCGGGTTACGCGCGTAACTTCCTCATCCCCCGCGGCCTTGCCGCTCACGCGACGGCTGGTAACCTGGCCCGCGTCGAGGATCTCAAGGCGAAGGCCCGTGAGAAGGCAGCTGCAGCCAAAGCCGACGCTCTTGCTCTCAAGGGCAAGCTCGAGTCCGTCAGCATCAAGATCGCGCGTCAAGTCGGCGCCGAGAACAAGATGTACGGCTCCGTTACGTCGCGTGACATCGAGGAAGCATTCGAGAACGCGCACGGTCTCAAGTTCGACCGCCGCAAGGTCAAGCTCGCCGATGCGATCCGCACGCTCGGCCTCAGCGAGGTGAAGGTCCAACTTCACCCCGAAGTCGAGGCCACGCTGCGCGTCGAAGTCATCATCCAAGCCTAAGTGCGCGCTCGCCGCTCGCGAGGCGGCGCCCGCTAGTTGGCACCAAAAACCCCACCGCCTTCAAAGCGCGTGGGGTTTCTGCTATTTGAAGTCGGTGTATCGCAGAGCGCGACGCACCAGTAAGGTCAGGTTACGTGCGAGAAGGACGCCAGAACCAGAACAGGAACGCCCCCGAGCCGTTGCGTCCCTCTGAGGGGCGGCTGCCGCCGCAAGACTTGGACGCGGAAGCGGCGGTGTTGAGCGCCATGTTGCTCAGCGCCGATGCCTTCGACGAAGTTCAGGACATCCTGCAGCCGACCCACTTCTATTCTGACGCCAACCGCTTCATCTACGAGGCGGTGCTGGAGTTGGGCCGCGCCAACCAACCGATCGACTGGGTGAGCGTCGCGAGCTGGCTTCGTCAGCGCGGCCGCCTCGAGCAAATCGGTGGGACGCCGTATTTAGCGCAGCTCACAGACTCGACGCCAGCCGTGGCGCACGTGGCTTCACACGCGCTCACCGTCCGTGAGACGGCGCGTTTGCGGCAACTCATCGCCACCTGCCAGAAGTATGCGGCCGAAGGTTACGGCGACTGTAACGACGTCCAGGACTTCATCGACCGCGCCGAGCAAGCCATCTTCGACATCTCGCGCGTGACGCGCGGCAACTCCGTGATGCCGATCCGCGACGCCCTGCACCGCGCCTTCGAGCTGCTGTCTGAGGCAGCCAAACGCGGTGAGGCGATTACGGGTATGCCCTCGGGGTTTACGGATCTCGACAAGCGGTGTGCAGGTTTACACCCGGGCGACCTGTACATCGTCGCTGGTCGTCCCGGTATGGGTAAGACCTCGTTCGTGTTGAACCTCGCCGTGAAGGTAGCTCAGCCGCGCATCACCGTCGACGACACAGGTGCCGAGGAAGAGCGACTGGGCTACGGCGTCGCGTTCTTCTCGCTCGAAATGCCCAAAGAGCAGCTCGCTTCACGTATGCTCGCGAGCGAAGCGCGTGTGGACGTGTCCAAAATCCGTAGCGGTCAGATCCGCGCCGAAGACTGGAATCGGCTCACGGACGCCGCCGCAATGTTGGGCCGAACACCGCTCTGGCTCGACGACACGCCGGCCATCTCGCTGATGGATCTGCGCTCGAAGATCCGCCGCTTGAAGGCCGAGGTGTCGCGCAACCGAGGCGAGGGCGCGCGCGCCGAAAAACTCGGGCTCGTGATCATCGACTACCTCCAGCTCATGAGCGGGCGCAAAGACGCCGGTAGCCGCGAGCAAGAGATCAGCGAGATCTCCCGCGGGCTCAAGCAGTTGGCCAAGGAGATGCAAGTCGCGGTGATCGCGCTCAGCCAGCTGAACCGGTCGGTGGAAACGCGCGACAAGTCCAACAAGCGGCCGCAGCTCTCCGACCTTCGCGAGTCGGGCGCCATCGAGCAGGACGCCGATACCATCATGTTCATCTATCGCGATGAGTATTACTTCCAAGACAGCCCCGACGCGGGCAAGGCGGAGGTGATCATCGCCAAACAGCGTAACGGTCCAACGGGCACGATCAAGGTGCGGTTCGACTCACCGTACACCCGGTTCGACAACTTGGCGCCAGAGGACTACGACTTCGATCGCTACGACGACTTCGAAGGGTGATGCGCGCGACCGAGGTCACGAACGCGCTGGAGCGCACTACCTGCTCTTTGCCCCGTTCGGGGCCGGGGCCCGTTCTGCTGGAGGTTGGGCCCAGCCTCGTGAGACACTTTCCGGCTCCCGCCCACCGCGTCGCCCGTGGTCGCGGACGGCCGGGGCACGCGCGACCGCACCCATCCTGACGCGCACACTTCGACCGATCGAGCCAGGCCGCGGTCGCGGCCGTGACTCGACGAAGGACTCACTCTTTCGTGGTGGGCGGCTGCAAGAGGGCGCCCAAGTGCGTCACGAGCTCCGCGACGCCTTTGCCGGTAGCAGCGCTCACCAGGAACAAGTCGCGCTTGAACTTGCGACGGAAGGTGGTCTTGAGCTTGGCGTAGATCTCTTCGACCTCGGGGCGGTCGCTCTGATTGAGCATCACCACCTCCGTCCGTTCACACAAGGCCGGATTCCAGAGCTCGAGCTCGTGCCGTAGCGCCTGGTAGTCGGAAACCGGGTCTCGGTTTTCATCGGCCGTCAACGTGAGCACGTGCAACAGGACCCGCGTCCGTTCGACGTGACGTAGGAACTGATGACCGAGGCCGTGACCTTCGGCAGCACCCGGGACCAACCCCGGGATGTCGGCCACGACGAAGTGTTGGCCTAGCCCGGCTTTGGAGTCGCCGACGGTCACGACGCCCAGGTGCGGTTCCAGGGTGGTGAAAGGGTAATCAGCGACGCGCGGGCGAGCGCGGCTCACGGCGCGGATGAACGTGCTCTTGCCGACGTTCGGGAACCCGAGCAACCCGACGTCGGCCATCACTTGAAGCTCCAGACGTAGGTCACGTTTTTCGCCGAGGGTGCCCTCTTCGGCGCGCCGCGGCGCACGTTCGACGGAGGTCGTGAAGTGCCGATTGCCGCGGCCGCCGTTTCCGCCCTTTGCGACCACCAGCTCGGGGCTGCTCGGGGTCAGCTCCCCCAACAATACGTTGTCTGGGAGCTCGTAAACCAGGGTGCCAGCGGGCACGCTCACCGTCAGGTCTTTGCCGGCTTTGCCGTTGCAGTCGCTGCCGAGGCCATTTTCCCCGTGTTGTGCCCGGATCACCTTGGTGTGAACCAGGTCGCCCAGGGTGTGTTTGCCCTCGTCGACCTCGAAGATCACGCTGCCCCCGCGGCCGCCATCGCCACCGGCGGGACCGCCCAAGGGCATCGAACGCTCGCGACGAAACGCAATGGCGCCATCGCCGCCGTCGCCAGCTTCGACTCGCAGCTCGCACTCGTCTACAAATTGCATGGCGCGCCTATACGCAGGGAGGTTGCCGATAGTCCAGCGCCGCGAGCGCCGACGCCGCCGGATCGCCGCTCAATTGTGCGGTGGCGCGACAACTGGGCACCGATTGGCCCCGGATGGTATGGGTAGCGCATGGTTTCGGACCTCGATCCTTCGGCGCCCAAGAGTCAGTTCCCGCCTTCCGGTGGCGTCGCGGTCGTCGTCAACGGCAACGCGAAGAACGTGACCGACGAGGTGATCGTCAACTTGGACCAGATCCTTCGCGGCACTGACTTGTACGTGTCGCGTAGCATCGAACACGCCAAGCAAATCGCCGAGCAGCTGGTGCTCAAGGGTTACGGTACCGTATTAACGGGCGGGGGCGACGGCACCTTCACCGTCATGGTATCGGAGATCGTCGCGGCCGCCGATCGGTTGGGGCGTCCCCGTCCGCGCTTCGGATTCATCAAACTCGGCACCGGCAACGCCTTGGCCCACGTGGTGGGCGTCAGTGGCAACGACGGCCTAGCCGCCGACATCCATCGCTTGAAGGAGGAGGCGGGCAGTCGCAAGATCGGGCTCGTGGAGGTGGACGGCACGCTGACTCCGTTTTGCGGCTTCGGAGCGGACGCAGAGATGCTCGAGGACTACGCCAAGACCAAGAATCGCCTCGCATCCACGCCGCTCAAGCGGTTGGGCCAAGGCCTCACCGGGTACGTTTTGTCCAGTTTGGGCAAGACGTTGCCGAGACAGCTGTTGCGCCCAATGTTCCATTGCCGCGTCATCAACTGCGGGGGGCCGGTCTATCGACTCGGTCGGGCAGGGACGCCGGAAGGTAAACCGATGGAGTACGGCGAGGTGGTCTACGAAGGGCCGGCGCGCATCGTCGCGGCGGCCACCATCCCATACTTGGGGTTCGGGCTACGCTTCTTCCCGTTTGCCGAGGAACATCCCGACAAGTTGTGCCTTCGGATTACCACCATGGGCCCAGCCGAGTTCGCGCGCAACATCCAAGCGATCTGGAAAGGGGAGTACCGCAACCCGCATCGCATCTTCGACTTCGTTGGGCAAGACGTGCTCGTGACCGTCGACCCGGCGCAGCCGTTCCAGATTGGCGGCGACCTGCAGCGTCAGCGCCGCGAGGCGCGCCTGCGGCTGACCCCCAAGCCGATCCGCCTGGTCGACTTCTACGTCCCTCCGCGCGCGAGTTGAGTGTGGGTGCGCCGCGTCGCGCGAGCCGCCACCAATGAACGGCGAAAGGGGGCCACCCGGCTCCCGATGCCAGGATTTGGGCCAAATACCCGAGCCGCGGCTAGCTTGCCGTATCATGCAGCTACCCGCGACGTTGGAGCAAACGACTTTGGGCGACCTGCTGGGCACTTTGTACCGCGGGCGCGTGTTCGGGGTGCTCGAGCTCGGAGAATTGCCGAGCGGCTGGCGCCACGAGGTGCGGATCTGGGACGGCTACGTCGCCGGCGTGAACGTGACGCGTGGCTGCGCCACGTTGGGCGAGGTGTTGTGCCGGCGCTCGGATAACCCATTGCTGCCCGGCGCGGTGATGCGTGCTCTGCAGCGCCTCGCCGACGGACGTCCGTTGGGTGAACGGCTGCTCGCGGCCGGGGTCGTATCGCGCTCGCAACTTCACGCGGCGCTGCTCGAGCTGTACCGCGAGCGGCTCGACTTCTTGGAACGTTTGCCGCGCGCGTCGGTGCGGTTTCGGCCGCTGCGTTCGGCGCCCACCGCCGAGTTCTGGCTCGAACCCGCGGCGTTTTTGCACGGGCGCCGGCGTCGGCGCGTGGAGACTCCACGCCCGGGGCGGACGGCCGCGGTGACTGCCGTCGAGGCTGCGTTGGCGTCCGACTATCGAGCGTTGGGTTTAGCGCCGGACGCACCGTTGACGGAGGTCAAGCGCGCGTTCCGCGCCGCGGCACGCATCCATCACCCGGACCGTAGCGTTCACTTGGGGGAGCGAGCCGTGAAGCGAGCGGAGATGAGGTTCCGCGCGTTGGTGCAGAGTTATGAGCGGATCTGCGCCCGCAGCGACGTCGCACTCGTGGCATGAGCACGCTTTGGCTGGTGTCGCGTGTTGCCGGGTCCAAGTGTTGATTCGAAGCAGCGGAGCGGGCAGGCGCGTGCGCTCGCTCCTCGGGGCACGAGCGCCGTTCAACCGCGCAGCTGGCGGACCGCGCGTCCAACGAAAAACGGACCCATCTGCACGATGAATTCCGCTGTTTGGCGCGTACGGCGCATCGTCTGCACGACGTGAGACAAGGGGTGGAGCTCCTTACCGATCAAGCCAATCACGAACTCGTTGTCGTTGGCGTCGATGCCGTGGCAGGCGAGGCGTACGTCGTGAGCGAGATCCTGTTCCCCGTAGGCTTTGCCGATGTCGCCGTGTTCGCGCAGGATGGAGCCTTGCTCGCGAGGCTCGAGCCGTGCGAAGGCGCCGGAACGGCGCAGCGGGTACCACACGGCCCACTTCCAGTTTTCGTTGAGCACGGTCTCCACGGGGCGGTTGAGTAACCAGAACTCGAGGTCGGACTCGTAACCCGTGGCATAGGTGCGGCCGAGCATCGTGAACTCAGGCTTGATGCGCGCCCGCGCCGCTGGTCCCGAGCTGAAACACGGTCGCACGTTGTCGACGAAGTGGGACGGGTCTTCACCGAAGGTGAGCAGGCCGATCGCGAACGGATTGTTCACGTCTTCGTAAATCACGCCGGGTACGCGCCGTTCGGCGAGGCTGTCCGCCAGCGCGCCAATCGTCGTGGCAGCTCCGAGCGCCGGGTCGCAATCGAGCACCAAGAGCTGCATGAACAGACGACGATTCATGGCTTGGACCGGGGCACCAAAGCCCTTCGTGCGCTCCCAAACATCGGGTTGAAAGGCTTCGGCTTCGGGCTTGGCTGGGGCGGCGGGGTGGCTCATGGGCCTTAAAGAACCACCAAAACGGCTGCTCGTCGACTGAATCTTGTGCGTGCCGGGTGGTTTTGAGCGATGAGTTTGCGGGTCCGTTTGGTAAGCTCGAAACACCGTGCAAGAGTTTCTTTCCGACTTCCCACCCCGCGACGAACGTTCGGCTTCCGATGGTCTTGCGAGTGACGCTCACCACAATCCGTTGCCCTCTGGCATGCGCGATCTGTTGCCGCCGAAGGCCGCCCAGCAATCGCGCGTCGGTGGGCGGGTGATGAAGTCGTTCGAGACGTTTGGGTATGGGCGCGTGTGGCTGCCGCTGTTCGAGTATGCTCGCATCTTGGAGCGCACCGCCAACGTCGTGGGCAGCGCCCTGCGTTTCGTCGAGCCCGAGAGTGGTGAAGTGGTCGCGCTGCGTTCGGACATGACGCCGCAGGTGGCGCGTTTGGTGTCGACCCGTTACGCCAACGCACCGCGCCCGCTCCGGTTGTGTTACCAGGGTTCGGTGCTCCGGCGCCGTCAAGAGCGGGCACGCACGGAGAGCCAAGTGATCCAAGCCGGCGTCGAGCTGATCGGCAAGAGTGGGCTCGACGGTGACTTCGAGGTGCTCGAGGTGCTCGCCGCCGCCATCGGCGCTACCGGTCTCACGCGCGCAGTGCTGGACCTGGGTCACGCCGCGGTGGCCCAGTCGTTGTTGAAGGGAGTGCCCGGTTCGGTGCGAACGGGGCTGACCGAAGCGTTGTCGGCCAAAGACGGCGCCGAGACTGCCCGTCGCGCCAAGTTGGCGGGGCTGGGTAACAGTGAGACACGCGCATTCGTCGCGTTGTGCGAACTCCACGGCGACCACGCGGTGTGGAAGGAGGCCGAGCGCGTGCTCAGTGGCACCGCGGCGTACCCAGCGGTGATCGAGCTGCGCGGGCTCGCCGAGCGCGTCGTGGAGGCGGGGTTGTTCCGTGAAGTCGTCGTGGACTTGGGCGAGGTGCGCGGCTTCAACTATTACACGGGGCCGTTGTTCCACGTTCTGGCGTTTGGGCCAGGCGAGCCGATTGCATCGGGGGGGCGCTACGACACGCTGCTGCCCCGCTTCGGCCTTCCGAACACTCCTTCGGCGGGGTTTGCGGTCGACATCAACAACCTGTGTTGGGCTCTCGAGCACCAAGGCGCAAAACTCGGCGGCATGGTGCGCGTGGCATGTTCACCGGACGTCCCGGCGAACTGGATCCGGGGCTTGCGCGCCAAGGGGGTCGCCGTGTGCGCTTCCGAAGCCGACGTGTTTGAGTTCGCGAAGGTCCATCACTTCGACTTCGTCGCTTCGCCGACGGAGTTGCGACGACGCGACGGCGGGCTCGTCGCGACACTGGCTCAAGGCGCAGAAGGCGGCGCAGAACGTTGGACCGAACAAGTGGCGCAGGCCTTGGCGACGTCGGCGAGTTAGAGGCACCCCCATGCAGCGGACCCGGCGCGCAGTAAGCAAAGTCGTCGCAGTGAGCAGAGTCGTCGCTGTGAGCAGGGTCCTGCAGTTGACGCTGGCGGTGTCGTGCCTTGCGGGCACGGCGGCCGCAGAGCTCGAGCCGCTTCGCACCGCTGCAGCGCTCTCCGCACGTCCAGCCGCGTGCTCCGCGCGTTCACTGGACACGGTGACACCGTGGCAAGGCGCGCGGATCGCCAGCGGGGGACTGTGGCCGAAGTTGTGTGCGACCATGGCGCAGGCGGGGCGACTGCTGCCGACGGACCCGAAGGCCGCAACGGAGCTCGTGCAACGCAGCGCCGAACTCGCCATGACGGGCCAACGATGGGTTGGCCCACCGGCTCTCGAAACGCCGTTTCGTTTGCTCCGCGCGCGCGTGAGCCTCGCGAACGGAAAGGCAGCGGAGGCGCGCGAGATGTTTCACCGAAGCTCGACCGAGCTGCCGATTTCCGAATGGGACCCGGCGACTCTACGTGACTTCGCCGTCAGTGCGGTCACCGTAGGTCGCTACGAAGAGGCGGCGGCCATCTATCGACGGCTGATCGCCGTTTCCAGTTGGCTCGGTCGGGACGAGCGTCTGGCCGTGCGGATAGAAGCCGCGGTAGCAGTGCTGCGTTTGTCCGAACCGGACGCCGTCGAGGCACTCGGGTACCTGAGTGGGTTGCAATCCGAGGACTCGGACTCGACGGTCGCGGCGCTGCTGGAATCGCTCCAGACGCTGGCGCAGCAAGTGAACGGCGCCAACTCGACGGCCGTGGGGAGCAGGTTCGAAACCCTGCCCGCCGCCTCGCGGCGCCTCGCACGGCTTTCGGAGCACGACTGGCGTCTGATCGAGAGTTGGCACGCTTGGCAACGAGCGCGCGACCCGGAGTTGTGGAAGTGGGCTCACGACCCGACCGTCCCGGCGTCGTATCGCGCTTTTGCCAACCGACTCACGAGCGGAGGTTGACGCGTGAGACACGTTCGGTGGCTTGAACGGCTAGCGCTGGCGTCGCTCGCCGCTGCGGCTACGCTCGTCGTCGCCCCGCAGATCTCATCGTCGGCCCGCGCCCAGCCTCTCACCGTTTGGCAGCAGGTGAAACACCCTGACCTCGGCCCTCGATTGAAGCTTCGCGACATGGCCGATCGCAAGCGCGAGCCGCGGGACGAGACTTACGACGCGGACGCGATTCGGACACAGCTCAGCCGCGCCGCGGCGACGCTGCTGGGTTTGGCGCGGGCCGATACGCTGAACGACGTCGAGTTGACGTACCTCTACGGCGAGTGTTTGGCGTTTGCAGGCGACGAGTTCGCCGAGCGCGCTCGCGTCGTGTTGCGCCGCGCTCTCGAACTCGACCCGAACCACCCCAGCGCCAGCGGCGCGTGGGACAGCCTGGGCCGGGTAAACATGGCGCTCGGGGATTACGCGGCGGGTTATGCGGCGTTCGAGCGTTCCCTCGAGACCGAGTGGCGACGCGAGGTTCGGGACGTCGTGTTGATCGAACAAGGTCTCGGCGCGCTTCGGGCTCGCGATCTCGAGCGAGCCGTGGAGCGGCTCGCGGCCGCCAACTCCGACACCAGCAACCCCGTCGCGTGGGCCTTGTCGCAGTGGGCGTTGGCCGTGGCGATGGACCGGGCCCTGTTGGGACCCGAAGCGGAGCGTCTGGCGTTCGTCGCGGCGCAGGCACGATTTGGTGCCTCGGGTAAACAAGACGTGTTGAGCTTGCCGGAGGTGGACGTCGGCTCGGACTTCGAGGTTTCGTACTACCGAGCTTTGGCGGCCATGGGAAGGGCACGCGTCGCTTCGTCGCGGGAGCAACGTGGAGCGTACCTGGAAGCCAAGTTCCTGTGGCTCAGGTACATAGGTCAGGTTGGGCCCGCGGGACCTTGGTCGAGCCGTGTTCAACAGCACCTCGCGGCGATAGACCGCATCGAAGAGCGCTTGGCACCGAGGGAGGCCGAGGCCGATGAACTACATCGCGAGGCGCTTCGTCCCGCGCGCTTCGAAACGCCGGAACTCGACGCCGGGGTCGAGCCGATTTGGCCCGAAGAGGTCGAAAACGCGTCTGCGTTCTGGGGCTTGGACGCAGGCCCCGACTCCGACGGCTGACGCAGAGTACCTGGCGCTCACGCGGCTGCGCCGTGCTCGAGAGCACCCACGTTGTTGCCTGGAACCGGCGCGCGACCGCTCGGACCCTTGAGTAGGCGAGCGACGGTGTCGGCGTCGGTGAGCGCCTCGAAGATTGGCCTCAGGTTGGTGTCTCGGTCTGATTCGCCGAACGCGCCGCTCAGCTCGACTGCACGCGCCCGAGGCCCATCGAGTACGAAAAATACGTCGTTGTGCCCGCGGAAACCCGGAATGTCGATCACGTCGACGACCTGAGAGCGGTCGAGGTGCAGCTCCTCGTTTTCTCGTTGGATGAGGATCCGGCGATTGGTGATGATGTAGTGAGTCCGCTTGAGTTGTTTTGCGGGCAACAGCAGCGCGTGGTGAATGAGATACGCGGCGACGACGAGGAGTAGCACGGTCGCGCAAGTCTCACCGACAATCAGCGCCGCGAGCGCCCCCGGGTGCTCGGATAAGCCGGCATCGATGAGGACCCCGAGATTACCCACCAGCTTCAGCGACACCTTGACCGTCACGACGACCATCAAGGACGCGAGCGCCAGCGTACGCCAGTTGCGGCGCCCGCTCGGCAAGAAACGACGCCAACCGATGACCGGCGTCGACGACCACAACACACGTTCACCTTCGTCCAAGCGTTGCGAGATCGCCTTGCGCGCCGAGTTGGCCCCTTCCGATTGGCTGTCCGTGCCACGGATCAGGCTCCAGACGCGGTCGGGCGCGGCGAGACCGCGCAAGCGCAACAGCAAGCGACGGCGCAGCGCCCCCGTAGGCACCGCGCGCACGAGTTCGATGTCGCCGACACTGGCGTTGTCACGGTTCCAGAAGATGCGGGCGTAGTTGATGCTGCTTCGATGAATCACGCGTCGCAGCGGGCCGCGCCGCCAAATGACATGCCCCTCGGTGATGATGTATTCGACCTTCTCCAGCCACAACCGCGGTCCGTGCAATGTCCCGAGCCCGATCGTGGCGGTCCACGCGGCGAAAGCGAGCAGGGCGGCAGGGGAGGCATCGAGCCCCCAGGCGACGACGAGGGCGAAGCAGGTGGCGGACGCCGAAACCAAGAACCACAAGGCGCTGATCGCTTTGAACAGCGGAGGGGTTTCCACCACTTGCGGCTTTCCTCGCCAGATTATGGTTTCGCCGAGTTGCGGGTCTTTGGCCAAAGCTACACCTCACCAGGGTTGGTTCTACCTTCAAAGAATTCGGCCAAAACGTCCTTCCGTAAAGGTCGCGACCAAATTTACTTGCTTTTGGCGCGCAACCCTCGTGGCGAGTTTGCAACGGTAGTGGATAAGCGTAGCCGGGCTCGGCCACGTATCTTGGCTCAGCGCGTCACGGCAGCGGTGTCGTAACCAGTGGCTTTCGAGGTGCGCTACGCGGCAGAAACACGTGTGGGTCGCTCGCCGCGTTAGGGAGTGACGAAGATGAACTCCATTCTTCCCGCTTGTTTGTCCTTGTTCGGCATTTCGAGCAGCGATGGCAACGCGGTGGTCGCCTCGACTACAGATACCTTCGGCAGCATGCGTTGGAGCTCTTTCTGCAGTGCTTCCGAAGAATTTGTCGTGCCTGCTTTGGTGGCTGGGTGCAACACTACCAACAACGGCGTCTGCCTGGCGGTCGCCAGCTTGGAGACGCGATCGACGATGTCTCGCCCCGAAGACGTCAGTTGCTTGCCATCCCACGCACCTACCGCCGTCAGCACCACTCCGCGGTCGTCCCGGTGCGGACGCAGATCGGCGAAGCTCGGTGAGAGCGAGCTCAAGAGCTCGTCGCTCGGATCTGCGGCAGTTTGCGTGGATGCCCGTTTCGCGCGCGTGAGGGCAGCCAGGCAGCTAACCCTTTGATCCATGGCGCGCTCGAGCGCCGTGTGCGGCGCGAGCGTGGGCAGGTCGATGAGTAGCTGTTCGGCGGCCTTGGTCGAGTCTCCCGCTGCGGCATCCTTGGGTGCCACCAACCGTGCGGCGACGCACAGCAGGCGCGACGCCTCCGCGATCGAGCGCGCCATCTCGGCCCTCGCCACTCCACGTTGACCGGCTTCGGGTTCCAAGGCAACGCGCGGTACGGTGTTGGTCGCGACCTCCACGCGCAGCTCCAGACGTTTCGTCTCACCGGCTATCGCCTCTTGCAGCGCGCTCAGTTTGGCGATCTCGAGTTCGCTCGTACTGCTGGCTCGATTGGCGAGCGCGATGCGCTCCGTCGCTTGCACCTTCTGAGCTTGAACGGCGGCGCGCTCGAACGCGACGAGCGCCTTGCCAGCGAGCGCCGACGCGAGCCCTGCGCGCCCCTCCTCGTGAGCGCTCTCGGCGCCTCGGCGAAAACCCTCTGCCCGCGCAAACGCTTGTGGCGCGAGCCGTTTTGCTGGTGATAGGTTATCACTTTCGGCGGTGGCTCTCGACTGGTCGAGCACGGCCGGGCGAGGAGCGTGCGAGCAAGCCGCCAAGGCCAGGCAAGAACCGAGGCCGAACCAGAAGCGCATGGTCGAGTGTTTCATCGCGCCTCCTCGATTTGTCCCGCGCGCGGCGGTTCGGTGGCTTCGACGTTTTCCCCGAGTTTCTTGAGGGCAGCCAGCGCTCTTCCACGGCGCGCCTCCGTTTCTTCGAGGTGCGCCTTTTCGCGCTTGAGCTGCGCTTCGAGCTCGACCTGGCGCTGCTCCGCAGCATCCGCTTGCGCCTGGAGCTGCCCCAGTTCCGACAGCTCCTTGGATAGCTGAGCCCATTCGAACGCCGTTTCATCCAACGCTGCCGCGATGGGCTCGGCGTCTTCCTTTTTACTCGCGCGGATTGCATCGGCCTGAGCAAGCGCTGCTTTGGCCTCCGCCTTGGCTGCTTTGACCTCGGGAGATTTGGCGACGATCGCGGGATCGGCGAGCAGCGTCTCCACCTTGTCGCGCAGGGGAGAAGTGGCCCCGGATACGTGAACGATGACGCCCAGCAAGCCGAGCGGGACGAAGAAGATTGGCCAAGTTCGCACGGATCGGACAAGCCACGTTTGCCGCCGTGCCGTCAACCATTCGTCTCGCGACTCGAGGCGCCGGAACGGCAAGCTCCGCTGGGTGGACGTGGAACGGTCGGTCGGTTGTGGGGCACAAGCACGCCTTTCCAACGCGGAATCGTGTTAGGCGGGCCCGCATGTCTCGGACGGTTCTCGTGGTCGGTAGTGGTGGTCGAGAGCACGCGTTGGCGCGGCGATTGGCGGAGTGCGCCGAGGTCGGGCGAGTTGTCGTATGCCCCGGCAACGCCGGCATCAGCGGCGCGCTCGAGCGGCTCGCTGGCGACCCGCTGGAGGCTGCGAAGTTGTTGCGGCCCGATCTCGTCGTCATTGGTCCCGAAGTGCCGCTCACCGACGGACTGTCGGACAAGCTGCGGGACGCGGGTTTCAGCGTGTTCGGTGCGAGTCGGGCGGCCGCCGAACTGGAGGGCTCCAAGGCTTACATGAAGGCTTTCTGTGAGCGGCACGCCATCCGCACGGCGCGTTACCAACGGGTCGAGTCGCTGGCCGCGTTGGACGCCGCGCTCGCAGCGTTCGCGACGCCCCCCGTCGTCAAAGCTTCCGGGCTATGCGCTGGCAAAGGGGTCGTGGTTGCAGAGACCTTCGACGAGGCGAAGGCCGTCGCGCAAGACATGCTCAACGGCGAGTCGTTCGGCGACGCGGGCAAGGTAGTGGTGTTGGAGGAACGCCTGCTCGGCGAAGAAGTGTCGATCCACGCGGTGTGTGATGGCGCCAACTTCTTCATTTTGCCGGCAGTGCAGGATCACAAGCGCATCGGAGACGGGGACACTGGCCCCAACACGGGCGGCATGGGGACGTACGGCCCCGCACCTGTCGTGAATGCAGCCGTGGCCGAGCGCATCTCCCAGGACATCATCGCCAAAATCGTTCGTGGGATGCAGGCGGAAGGGCGCCCGTTCGTCGGCGTCATCTTCGCGGGGCTGATGATCAGCAGCGCGGGTGAGCCGGCATTGATCGAGATCAACGTGCGCTTCGGCGACCCCGAGACGCAGGTGCTCGTCAACCTGATCGAAGGCGACCTGTACGGCTTCCTCGCTTCGGCAGCGGGCGGCGCGCTTCGAGCCGACTTGGTTCGGGTGCCTGCGCAGCGCGCTGCCATGTGCGTGGTGATGGCGTCCGCCGGTTATCCTGGGACCCCGCGCTTGAACGACCCCATAACGGGTATCGGCGACGCGGAGCAGGTGCCAGGGGTTTCCGTTTACCATGCGGGCACACGTATCGAAGGGGGGGCGGTGGTCACCAGCGGCGGTCGAGTGCTCGGCGTGACGGCGGTCGGTGCCTCCCTCGAAGACGCAAAGGAACGTGCTTACGCCGGCTGTGAACGGATCGCTTTTGCGGGTGCGCAATTTCGTCGGGACATCGGCTTTCGCGCTCTGCGTCAGTGACGTCGGCAGCCCCCGCGGTCGAGCTCTGTTCGTCGGCGTGCCAAGGTGGTCCGTTGCACGATCTTGCGAGCCCTGCCGCTTGCAGTCCGCGCATACGAGGGTTCCTCGAGCGAGCAGCACACATGGCGGGACGTTTCAATTTCCGTCACTGCTCTTCTGAGGCGGACTGGCGATGTGTCGCACAGCTGCCCACGTGTGGGCCAGTATCCGATGGAAGTGTAGCGACCCTAGGCCGATCTAGCTATCGGTCTGATATCTTAGTGTACTGCTGTTGTTCCGCTCAGTAGACTGGGCGTAGCACGTTCAAGTTACTGGACTCTGAAGGGTATGAGCGATTCTGGCCAGGTCAGGTGTTGGATTCGTCTCGGGTCACACGACATCGAGCTCCGCACCGGAGAGACACTCGTCGGGAGGCACGACAGTTGCCACATAGTGCTGGACGACGCGTTGGCTTCTCGACGGCATGCGGTGTTGCGTTTCGACGGTAAGTCTCTCGTGGTCGAGGACTTGGGCAGCGTCAACGGCGTGCTCGTGAACAACAAACGGATCCGCAAGACCTCGACGTTGGTCGACGGGGACGAGCTCAAGCTCGGCAATCAAGTCTTGAACGTACACCTCGGCTCCGCCGAGGGCCGACCAGCGCGCAACAAGATGGGAGCGACCACGATGGCGCGTATCCCAGAGGCGTCGGCAGACGTCGACGAAATGACCGTCGTGCGCGACGCCGCAACGCTTGGGGTCTTGGTCAGCGCGGGGTACAAGGCGTTGCTTTTGGGTAACGGGGGCCAGGCCGAGGCCCTGGTGAGCAAGTCTCTGCTCACGATCATGGATCACGTCAGGCTTGGCCGTAACGTGGACGCAGAAACGGTCGAGACAGCGGCTTGTCAGGCGTTGAAACTGGCGCAGGCGACGCGCAAGGCTTCGTGGCTCGACTACACCGTCGCGCTTTATGCCGGCTCCGACAGGGTAACACCCGGCCCCGTGGTGGAGTTACTCTACGAGACGGTGAAACAGGTGCCCGACTTCGAGCTCGACCAACTCCGCTTGTACGTGGAGCGGCTGGCTCGCCGGCAGGACACGCTGCCGCCAGCCGACAAGTTCTTGCTACGGCGTTTGGAAGGGCTTGTAGCTCGCCTCGTCAAGTAACTTGGTCGCAGAAGACCTCGGTTGCGCAGTGGTTTTCTGCACTTCGGCTCGGCCCAGGCTGAAGGCCGCGGCTTCACGGATCACCGCTTGCAGCTCTTCGTCTTCGACCTTGCCGAGCGTTTGGTTCAACTCCTCTGGCAATGCTGCGGAGTGCACACGGATCGGTGGGGTGGCGTGCTGCGGTGGCTTGACGGGGCCGACTCGGAATCGCAGTAAGTGAACAGTCGGCAGAACGGTCCTCAGCTTCGCGAGTATCGGGGTCTGCAACAACGAGAGCTCGGACGCCCATAACGCGGACGACACCGCCACGTGCATGGTGTCGCCTTCGACGCGCAGGGGCATGGTGTGGTTGGCGACGCGGTGCCCGACGATCGAACGCCACGTCGACCAGGCGAGCCGTTGCTGGTCGCGCAAGGCGGGGCTTTGGGCCAGCACCGCGGAGAGGCTGTACGGCGTGTCGCTCGAGCGCATTGGACGAAACCTGACTCGAGCTTATCAACCCGCTCTCGATCTGGCAATCGGAGTACCCGGACGGTGCGCGGCACCATCACCCGGGGCCGCCGGAAACGGTCCAACCTATTCGAGTTGCAACAGCTCGCGGACCGCCTGGATCACTTGCGGCGCCTGTATCGGCTTGGTGATGTAGGCATTGGCGCCCAGCTTCAAGGCTCGGTCCCGGTCCTCTTTGCCGCCCTCGGTCGTGATCACGATCACGGGTGTATCCGCATGACGGGGGTCCTTGCGGACGCGCTGGATCAACTTGAGGCCGTCCATGATGGGCATGTTGATGTCGGTCAGGATGATGTCGAACGTGTTCGCCGCCAGCTTCCGCAGGCCGTCGACCCCGTCATCGGCCTCAGTCACGTTGAGGTTGCGCAACCTGCCAAGGGCAAAAACCACCAGCTGACGCATCATCGGTGAGTCTTCAACTACCAAACAGGAGTACTGTTTCATCTAACCTCGGTGGACGTGTGGAGGAGGGAAAGGGCAGGGGGGTCGCGCCAGGTCGCGGTAGCCCGGTGGGGCAACTCTATGTGGCCCTTCGAAAGGTTTCTAGGACGGAGGCGTTGGCTGCACCGGCAGCTCGCCAACAGGTGTGGCTCGAATGAGTCATTGGTTTTTGGAGGCCTACGCTGGAGCTACGGCCGCGGTGCGCAGAAATGAAGGTTACACGTGCTGTTTCGTGTTTCGGTCGGGGCTCGTTTCGAACCCAAAGGCCAGCATCTCCGTGCTTACCGGCCGCGTAGCCTCGGGTGGGCCGCGACGGTGTCCCGAAGGCGTCCCCACCACGCCGGTCTGTGAGTCGGTCGGTGGCGCCCGCCTAGGGCTCCAGTGATTGCTCTTCGTGGTCGTCGCCCTCCCGCAACGGCTCTCGTGCCCGAGTCGACTAGCCTTCACACGGCTGTGAGAAGGCCATCATCGAGTCTCTTGTGCCGAAGCCCGGGGTCGAACCGGGACGCCCGTAAAGGCGGCGGATTTTGAATCCGCTGCGTCTGCCAATTCCGCCACTTCGGCAATGAGGGGCGCAGAATACTCAGAAGTCGCCCGTTGTCACCTGAGACTTTCGCAAAGTTGCGGGGGTCGGCCAGTCGGCACTAAGGGTTGCCGCGAGGTTGCCAAACACCGACCCAATCGTCCAAGGAGTAGAGCGCCTGGTCCGCATCGCCCCACGACAAATACGGCGCGTACGTCCACGCCACGAGCTCGAAGTGAGGCAACACCTCGCTCACCGCCTTGACCAATTGGTTGGCGGCGCGTTCCCACGTTGGGCCCGGGGCGAACAGGCGCTCCGGAGGCGTCAAGGTTCGGGGCCCGCGGTAGTAGAAGGCCCGCAGGGGCAATGGGGATGCCAGTACAAGGCGACCTTCGGGGGCACAAGCCCGACCCAGCGCACGCAGTAGGCGCAGCGGGTAAGGAGTGCGGTCGAGCACGTTCAGGCACGCGACGCAGTCGTATTTGCCGTCCAGAGACGTCTCACCGATGTCGGCGCGTATGCACTGGTAGCCGCGTTGGCGCAGGCGCTTGGCCATGGCCCAGCTAGACTCGGTGGTCGTCACCGAGTCGAACAGCGGAGCCAGCGCCCTCGTCAGGCCTCCGTCCCCGGCGCCCACCTCCAGGAGGTGGCCCCGGGGCGGCGGCTGCAGCCGCGAAGCGGCAGCCCCCTCCGGCGATGCCAGCACCGCGACAGTGCAGGCGAACGCGGAGTTCGCCAAGTCGCTGCCACTCGCCGAACAGCAAGGCTTCGAAGACGCCAGGCGCGGCTTCATT
>CBINDO010000164.1:0-17627 GCA_966249405.1 uncultured bacterium
CCACCGAAAGGTCAATGCCGCCTGTCAGGATGACAAACGTTTGCCCGGCAGCGATGGTGGCGGTAGCCGGCACCGTTGCCGACCCTAGGCTCGTGCTCGCCCAACGGGTAGCGACTATGGTCACGGAATCGGGCACTCTTTGGCAAGCCCAGTCGTACAAGCCCGACGGGACTCCGGCCGGGCCGCTCGTCGATGTCCTGAACATCTTTCATCGCGGCACTGCGCTGAGCGTCAGCGCCACCTCATTCGACGGCGAGCGCGTGTTACTTGGCAACGCACACTCCGCTGCCTGGGATCCAAGGGTGATTCTACTCACGAAGGACGCCGACTTGGTGAGCGACGAACTGCGGCTCTTCGACACGAACGACAGCCCGGCGCTGTCGTGTTTCGAGGCATTTGGGACGGAGCATGGCGCGCTCGCCTTGGCCGTGGACGACGCCAGCAAGACGCTGCACCTCACCGAGTTTGCCTCGGATGGTACGGTGGTTGCTCAACCAAGTTGGCAGCTTCCGGAACCGCTCACCTCCGAGGGCTATCATCTGTGCCCCCAGGCGTCAGTCGAGGCTACTGGCACTTACCTCACATTCCAGAGCGGCAACGCCCCAGTCCTTCCAACCATCGCCGTCTACCGTCTCGAAAGCACGGATATCGAACTGGTCGCAGTCATCCGCTCCCCCGGTCAAGCCCACCTCACCTGGGCGCAAAGTGGCCGCCATCCGTTGGTCCAACAACAGCAGGGCGATCTGATGTCCTTTGCTCGATTCGTGGACGGTAACTTGGTGCAGCTACCTGGCGAGTTCGTCGCCAGCGACACCTTTTTGCGGTTTGGTCACATCTACTTGTTGGAGGGAAGCCTGTCCGAGACGGTTGCCATCTCCGAGGTCGAGTGTGGGGAGTTCGTCGGCGAATGAACGGTCTGGGACCAGCGGGACACTGCCGTCGCTAGCGGGCTCCAACCTCGAGCGTGCCGACCTGCACGCGTCTACTACGCAACGGGCTCAGACGGCGTTTGCGAGGGTCTCTGCTTCACCCAGCAACGATTTTACGTCGTGCTCGGTTAGCCGCAATTCCTGAACGGCGCGGCGGCCGTCGTCGAGTTTGACCTCGTTGCCCGCTGCGACCTTGACCTCCGCAGCCAACCAATCGGCGAGACATACCGCGGCCGCCAGCGGGTGCACTCGGCCTTGAATCTGGAAGTGGTGGTGATGCCCGAGCACCAGCTGCACGTCGACTGGAAGCTCCCACGCTTTGCCCAGCGCGGCCGACACGTGTTCGTGGACCAACTCCACGGCGGGGCGAATCTCTTCGTAGCCGGGACGCCTCTCGTCGCGTTTGGCATCCGCCAACACCGATATCGCCGCCGCGATCCCGACGTCGTGGAGCAGGCCGCACATGTACGCGTATTCGTCGGGGAAACCCGTCCGACGACAGATCGAACGCGCCAGATGCGCACTCACGACCGAATGCCTACGCAGCACTTCCATGGGCCCTTCGAAACCCTTGCTGCGGAACACGCGAGCCGTCATGGCTGCTTGGAGGAACAAGTCCGAGAGGTTGCGTAGACCGAGGCGCGCCATCGCGTCGTCGAGAGACGTCACGGGGGCGCCGCGCGAATACATCGCCGACTGTGCCAATTGGAGCACCTTGGCAGCGATGAAAGGTTCACTCTGCACGAGACTCCGCACCTTGCTCATCGGCGTGTTCGGATCGGAGCTCAACTGCACCAGCTCCAAAGCGACCGCCGGCAGCAGTGGAGGCTGGTAATTCGGCGCTGCGATGACCTTGCGTACGTGCGCAACGAGGTTTGCGGGCGAAGTCCAGAAATCCTCTGGCGAAATGTCTTCGCTGATCTCGCAAACTCCGCGCCCGTAGTCGGCTTGCAATCGGCCAGGAGTTACCATCGTTCAGATGAACGGCGTATAGCCTATTGGGCTAAAGCACTCGCGTTCAAGAAAGCCACACTCGACCCGTTCTCGGGAGCGTCGTGCGGAGCACTTGGTGCAGCGTGTTGGCCCTGTCCGTTACTGGCTCTGCATGCCAGGGCGAAACCACGTTGCCAGCGTTGGTTCGGATCGAACCATCGGTTCTACCCCAGGGTGAACTGCCGACCAGCGCAGTCATACTTGGTGAGAACTTGACGCTCGGCGCGCGCCTCTCGCTCGACAACCAGGAAGCGGCCGAGCTCGCTTCACCTCGGGTCTCGTTCAATGGCGTGAACGCGACGTGGGTGTCCTACCACGGCTCCGATCGGTTGCACGTCATGTTGCCCACGATGTTGACCCCGGGAGTGTACGACGTAAACGTCGAGCTCGACCCGCAACGCCGCTTGGTATTGCCAGCAGGATTACACGTGTTGGCGAACGATGCTCTTGGCTCCGTATCCACTTCGCAGGACGGCTCCTACTCGAGCACGGACCCGTCGAGCGCTACTCCGGCGAGTCCTTCGTCCTTCGAGGGCGCGACGAGTGGGACCGGCTCGGAGACGGAGACGAGCGCCGACGCCGACAGCTCCAGTGCCCCTGAAAGCACTTTCCGATGTGGGCCAGGAGAGTTCGGTCAGCCCCAGCCGGTCGTAGTTTCAGGGTACACCGGCACCCGCCCCTGGAGCCCCACTTTGAGCTCCAACTATTTCACTTTGTATTTCACCGACAACAGCAGCGGGAGCGAAGTGTTATGGACGGCAACTCGAAGCGATCGAGGCGCGACGTTTTCGGGCGAGGTGGCGACCCACGCGATGTTCACCGACGGGGGCATCGGGTCGCCTTATATCTCACCGAGTGGCCTCACCCTGTACTTCTACTCCAACCAAACCACGGGCGCCGGCGGTGGTGACCTCTACCTCGCGTTACGCTCGACGCCGTCCGGAGAATTCGGCGGTCCCTTGGCGCTGTCGGGGTTGAACTCGCCGGAGCTCGACTATCTGCCGTGGATCTCGCCTGACGAACTCACCATCGTGTTCGTGTCGGACCGCAGTGGCGCCTCTGCGTATTACACGGCGTCTCGCGCCGCGAGGTTCGAACCGTTCGGTGCGCCCCGGTCGCTCGCCAACCTCACACACACGGAAAACAACGGTCGCATCAACATCTCGAGCGACGGCTTGCGAGCGTACTTCACGAGCCGCAATCGGCCGGGCGGCGTCGGGCTCGATGACGTCTGGTACGCGACGCGCGCCAGCACCGCGGACGATTTTGGCGGCATTACCAACCTCGGCGTGGTGAACACCCCAGGTTCCGAGACGCAGGTCACGGTCACCCAAGACGGGGAGGAGCTCTACTTCATCGCCATGGGCACGAACGAAAGTCGTATCTATCGCGCACTGGCCACTTGCCCCTGATCACCCGTTACCCACCGCTTCGCTCGGGTTCGATGCGGGGAGTTTGAGGTACATGACCTTGCCGTCGCCTTCGTCGTAGTAGTCTTCGAGCAGCGCCACTTGGGTAAACCCACAGCGCTCATAAAACGCGCGCGTCGGAGCGTATTGGTCTCGGCTCGAGGTATCCGCGTACAAGCGCTTGCCACCAACGGCGCGCAAGCGGTCCTCCACGGCGCTCACCAACGCGCGGCCCAAACCTCGGCCTTGCGCGTTCTTGGCGACGACGATCCAATACAAGTCGAAGCTCGCCCGCGTACCTGGGATCGGGCCAAAACATGCGTACGCGTCGATGGCTCCTGGCGTGCCCGCGACGGCTGCCGACGCGTCGAGCACCAGGAAGTAGTACTCGCTGGCGACCTCACCTTTGGCCAGATTCTCTTCGGCGAGTTCGCGCGCGATGCCGACCTCCTCCTCGGAGAAGAAGCCAGTTTCGCGGGTGACGGCCTCGATGCGGTCGGCGTCCGCGGGCGACAGGGTCGTGCGATAGTTCATGCTCGGCAGTCGCGAACCGTGGCCCGCGGTCACTCGTTGAAGCCCGAAAAGCGCGACGGTTGACGTACGATCGCCGCTTGCACGATGCGCTCCACCGCATGCTCGAACAAGATCCGGCCCTCCTTGAGCGCGGCGACGAAGCCGGCGTCGGGGGACAAACACGGGTTCGCGTTGATGTCTACGACGACGATCTTCTCGCCGTCGACCCGGAAGTCCACGCGAGCGTAGCCTTCGATCTCGAAGGCGTGCCAGCATTCGATCGAAAGCTGGCGCAAACGGTCGTTCAGCTTCCACTCGGCGGCCGCGGCGATGAAGCGTCGCACCGTGTGCCGGTACCCAAACGACGTGGGGTCCCACTTGGCGGCGTAGTCGACGACGCGCGGGATGTCGGAGGGGTAACCGTCGAACACCATTTCGGCGACCGGCAAGACCTCCGGTTCCCCCGGGCCACCCAACACCGCGACGTTGAACTCGCGCCCGTCGATGTACGCCTCCGCGAAGAAACGACCGCCAAACTGCTGCTCGCGTGCCAGAATCTCGACCTCCACGTCGTCGAGCGGCACGACCGAACCGGAATCCAAGCCGCGGGACGCGTGCTCCCACACCGACTTGACGATGAAGTTGCCGGACGTCGCCTCGGTCACTCCGGCCGCGACTGGTACGCCCACAGCGCTCAGGCGCTGGCGCGCGAGCGCCTTGTTGGTGGTGAGATAAAGTGCCTCGGCGGGCGCGCCCGTGTATGGGATCTTGAGGGCGTCCAAGAGACCGGGGAAGGCCGCGATCAACTCGCCGTGACCTTCCAATGACTCCACCAGGTTGAACACCACGTCAGGCGTCGACGCCTTGAGTGCACGCGCGGCGGCCGCCAGGTCCAGCGTCACGGCGAGGCGGTTCGTACGCGCCCCGATGTTGCCCAGAGCGGCCTCGACGGCGTCCACCTGCGCCAACACATCCAATTCGTCCGCCCGGGTGTGACCGGCAACGGCTTGATGACAGATCGTAACGCGCACTCTTCAACTCCTGCGGCGCGGACCGACACGTGTGGCCGCGCTCCGCAATATCTCACTAACTATGGTGTCGTAGGGGATCCCCTGCAAGCGGGCCAAGATCGCCAAGTCTGAGATGTCCGGATTTAGCCCGGCTAACGGATTTGCTTCGATGAACGACGGTTGACCGGCTTCATCGCAGCGCACGTCGACGCGACCGCCATCGCGGCAACCCAGCACGCGATAAGCCCGCAGAGCGAGGTCGACTGCCGCCATGGCCAGCGGATCCGCGGCCACCGTGTACGAAACCCTGCCCTCGAACAACTGCTTGTTGTCGTAGGAATAGACGTCGTTGTCGTGGCCGTTCAGGTGTACCTCGAGAGCACCGAGCGACCGCGCTGCGTCGCCGGTACCCAAGATCCCGACCGTGAACTCGCGACCCGGCAGGTAACGCTCGACCAGCACCGGTTGACGGTACTGCTCGAGCAGCTGCTCGCACACTTTCACGAGCTCGGGATGGCTCTCGACGCGGGACAACGCCGTCACCCCACGGCTCGTCCCTTCGGCGATGGGCTTGGCAAACAGCGGAAAGCCGAGGTTCACGGCGTCCACCTCTGCCAACTGTTCCACCACCGCGAACTTGGGCGTCCGAACCCCGCGTTCGGCAACGACGTGTTTGGCCAGCCGCTTGTCGAGGCACACCGCGAGCACGAGCGGGTCCGAGAACGTGTACGGAACCCCGACGACGTCCAAGATCGCCGGCACTTGGGACTCGCGGGCGGCGCCGGAAGCGCCCTCGGCGATGTTGAACACGAGGTCCCACGACTCGCCCTGGGCCAAACGCTGCATCAACGATTGGGCGCGCCCAATCCGTGACGTGGTGTGACCGGCGCGTTGGATCGACTGCTCGAGCGCGGCGATCGTGTCTTCGCGGTCGAACTCAGCGACCTCTTCCGACGAGTACCCGAGCGCCAGGTACTCATCCTTGAGGTTGTACGTAATGCCGACGTGCATGCTCATCTTTGGGGCCTGGCTATAGCCAAACCCCAAACGAATTTACACACCCGTCAACGTCGGGAGGCGCACTCGCTTCGGCGCCGCTTCGGACGCAGTACCGGAGACCGGATCAGGGTAGCGGTATTGCTCGTTCGCGAAGTTCTCGAGGATGATGTCGTCCCCATCTCGCCCCACCATGTACTGGTGTTGCAGCGGGATCTTTCCACCGCCGCCCGGGGCGTCGACGACGTACGTCCACACGCCGTAGCCAGTGGTGTGGCCGCGTAGCCCGCGTACGAGCTCGATGCCCTTTTCGATGCTGGTACGGAAGTGCGCCGAGCCGCTGATCGGGTCGCACTGGTAGAGGTAGTACGGGCGCACGCGCATCAGCAGCAGCCGGTGCGTGAGGTCACGCAACACGTCGATGTCGTCGTTAACCCCCTTCAGCAATACGGCTTGGGCGCCGAGCGGGATGCCCGCGTCGGCAAGACGCGCGCACGCCTGGTACGACTCCGCGGTGCACTCGTCGGGGTGCAGAAAATGCACACTCATCCACACCGGGTGGTGCTTGCGCAACATCGCGATCAGCTCGGGGGTGATGCGTTGCGGCAGCACCGCGGGCATCTTGGTGCCGATGCGAATGAACTCGACGTGAGGGATCTCGCGCAGCTTGGTCAAGATCCAGTCGAGCTTGTCGTCCTTGAGACTCAAGGGGTCGCCGCCGGAGAGCAGCACGTCGCGGATCGTCGGGGTGCGGCGGATGTAATCGAACGCCGCTTCCAACCGCTTGTTGGAGGCGTTGATCTCCCCGTGGCCGACGACGCGAGAGCGCGTGCAATAGCGGCAATAAGTCGTGCAATAGTCCAAGGCGAGCAGCAGCACGCGGTCCGGGTAACGATGGACCAAACCCGGTACCGGGCTGTGCGTGTCTTCGCCGAGCGGGTCGTCCGCTTCACCCTCGGTGCGCACGAACTCGTTCATGGAGGGAACGACGGTGCGGCGCAGCGCTTGGGTTGGATCGTCGCTGCTAAGCAACGACATGTAGTATGGAGTAATACCGACGGGCAACATCGACCCGCCTTGCGCGATCCCCGCGCGCTCCGACGCAGACAATTCGAGGACTCGCTCTAGTTCCTCGAGGCGTCGGTAGCGATTGGCTGCCTGCCATCGCCAGTCTCCCCACTCTTCATCAGTAACGGTCGGAAAGTGTTTGGCCCTGAATGCAACGACCCGTGGGTCACTTTCCCGTTGCATCTGCCGCAGACGCGAGAGCTTCTTCACTCCGTACGAATCTGGCGGTTCTTCGTCTTCCTGTACCAATCTATCTTCGGCCGACCCGTCTGCTACTAGGTGCATCTCTTTCCTTTCAAAACCCCGTCGGAACGGAGCGCTCTTTTCGCGGAACCCTGAGGCGCACGACGGGATCTGTCAACCGGGACTTTAGGGGGCTCGTCGATTTTCTAACCAAACGTGTGAGGTCGACCACACGCTCTAGGTGCGGTTCCTCTCGTCGTTTACCCGCAACAAACCGTGACCGGTGAGCGCTACCACGGCTTACAGATTCTGAAAAACTTTCTGCCGACAAAGACGTCACCGTGGGCGCGTCCCGCGTCTGTTCACGGCTGGATTGACAGCCTTTGCAGTTTGCTGGATCCGCCGCGCGTTACCGAGCAAACCCCTCCAACGAAGAGCGGATCTCGGCCTCGAAATTTGCGACCAGTGCAATAGGTGAGCGCTCGAGAAATGGGGGCGCAGAACCGGGAAAAACGACGTAATCACTGGTGTTGTGTGCCGCAGGCTCCCAGTCGCCACGGCTTTCCAAGTCTGCAGTACCCGGCGCCCGGATCGGGTGAACCGAGCTGCCGAACGGCACAGTCCCACCGGCTAAACACCGGGCGTTGGACAGACCGCTGCGGCTTGCCGTGCACGTAGGCGCCGCGAGGCTCGACTCGACGCCAAGTCCGTGTCGCCGTCGCCTGCGGGCTTGCCGATCGCGCGCGCCCGGCCGTTAACCACACGCGTTTTTTTGAGCCGTCTCGAGATGCACTGCAGCCGCACGCCGCAAATTGCCACTCCGAAAGCAACGCCGTGACTATCTACCGCGCTTCCTCATCCTTGCCCCACCCGAGCGCGAACGCGGCTCACCCATTCGAGATCGGAGGACCGCGCCTACGTCGCGAGGTGCCAGCGCGGGTTCGCTGACACCCGTCACCGCAGCCACATGTCTCACCATCGAGCGCATCGAGACCAGGTCGCAGCGCGCCAATCGCCCGCTCGCCGCGAAGCAGCCCGAGTTCGGTTCGGGTGACGAACGCTGACACTCGGACGGCCCGACCAGGCCGCCCACCGGACTGTCTCCCTTCTCCAATCGTAACCAATGGCCCGAAATTGGAAGTGTCCTTGCGTCTTTTCCGACTGCGAAGCGGATCTTGCCACTGCAAAGCTACGCCCCGTCGCTGCGCCCGTCACTTGGCGAAGGCCGTGGGTAAAACGCGAGCGGACCCCAACGGGTTACCGTTGGCCTACGAGCGATGATGGCGTGCTCGCTCACAGTGGCGTCGCGAACCCCCACGACAAGCCCGCCCACGGGATGGGGCTCCCTCCTCCAACCGCGACCAACGGCCCAATACTAACCCGGAACACGAACCCAGTCCCTGACAGTTGATACCGGTAACCAAGCGACGGGTTCAAAAAGTCGGAGGTATCGGCTAGCCAAATATGTGCGTAGTTCAGCCCGATCTCGAAGTGGTGTGGTGCTCTCCCGAGGTACGTCGACGCTCCAACCACGGTGATGGGAAGCAGACCCGTCGTCGAAACCGGCAACACCGCCGCGCCAAGCCGCACGGAGAACGGTTCGGCGGGCCGCAGCTCGAGGTTCGCCGAGTAAACCACCGCCGCCCCTCCCAACTCGCCATAACACGCGAACTGAGGCCTGAAGTCACCGTTCGTGTTCGGCGGCGCGTCGGCAGAGACGCCAACTGCCGGCGTGGCTGGCGACTCGACCACGGGAGCAACCGTCGGAGCCGGCGGCGGGGACGTCTCGGCGCGGGCCCCGCTGCTGATCAGCAACATGGAAGCAAACCGCGCCAACGTCCACGCGTTCACCACGAGAACCCCCCCAGCGAAGAAACGCGACCTCGCTTTCCTGCCGAGCTGGCAGCACCGTCCATTGCCGCTGTTGGAGTTGCGACCAAGTCAACCACCCATTCCGCGGCGCCAGCCGCTGTCCCTGCCCGCCCCGGGCCAAGCTACGCAGCGGTCGACCTGATCGCCGCGGGCGCTACGCAGGTCACCACCGGGCTCAGAGATACTCGATCTGGGAGCTATCGTGCATGATCTGGCGGTAGTCACACGTTAACTCCTCGCCAGCCGCGATATCTCGCGTCGCATACCCGAACCCCACGTCGCTGAAGTCCACGTTCGGTTCCCGGGAGTGGTTCATGTATTTGCCGCTCGTGGTCTCGTAGTAATACGGACCATTCTCTTCCGGCGTGTACATGTGGATTTCGATCTCCTCACGTGCTGCCTGGGGGAGCTGCTCGAACACGTGGGGATCGATCTTGAGGTCGAACACCGGGTGGTGCTCCCAGACCTTTTCACCCTTGCGGATGAAGTCCTTCGCGAAGACGCCAATGCCGTGAATGCCGCTTTTGTCGATGAACGTGCGAACTACCATCATAACAACGGCAGCTGCATGCTCGGAGCTGCCGCCCTTGTCAAACGCAAAAACGCGTCGCTCCGCCGAAACCGGGAGAACCTGGGGATAAGTTCTGAACCGCCTGTGCGGAGCGTCGACGCGCCGGGTCGAAGCGCTGCGTGCGGTGACACAGCTCGCGTCTCGCTGCGCCTCCAGTCGGTCGCGCGCGCCGCCAGCACGCGTTTACTTACCCCAATCCCTCAGCCGTCGTACCGCGCACGAGCGAGTGCAGACATTCGCGGGAGTGCTCGATGGCTGTGGCTCCCATCGCCGCGATGAGCCAGGTATGGGCCCACGCTCTTCGATGGGCTCACCTACCGAGCTTATTTGCCGAGCGACCGCTTCGATGGGCTCATGTACCGAGCCACCGCGATGAGCGACCGGTAGAACCCGAGCCAATGGCCACGGTGGGTGACCACGCCGGAGCGGCCACACCGGGGTGAGCACGTCGGGATGACCACACCGGATGGTCCTTCACTTCTCGTTCGGCAGTTTGGCGACCCTTGCCAGTGACTCACGGAGCCGTGCCTCGAGTTCCTCGTCGACCGAGAGTTTTGCGCCCGCCGGTCCCGCCCCCAAGCTCGGGGTGCGGAGCTTGCGGTAAGCAAACCCCGGCGTGATGACGCGTTGAATGTAGCCAGCGACGTCTTTGGTGCGCACCAGCCACGCCACGATCCCCTCCGGCACCGCGTCGTACGCGTAGACCTGACCACGCGTGAACTCGATGCGCATCTCGTTCGTTACGGTGTCGTAACTGACGCGGCGCACCCCCTGGCGGTTGAGCTCGTAGTCCATCGCGCTTCGGTAAGTATCACCCTCGTACCGGAAACGCAAATTGCGGGCGGACATTGTTTGTCCGGCCGCGTCCGAGGCCGTCCGAGCGCCGCCCGAGTGCTGGTCCCAGTGGCCGTTGGGCTCCGCGAACTGGTGGGCGGGAGCCGTGACTTGTCTCACGGGGCTGGGCCCAACCCTCAACGCCCTTCGAGCATCGCGCGCGCCGGGGCCGTGCGTTTCGTCATAGTTACGGCGCCGTAACGACCGCTGCAGCGCGCGCGAGCCAGCCGAATTTGCCTGGGTCGGCGATCATTGCGGCCGTGTTTCGGACGTACCCATCAATTCTCGCACGTTTCGCCGTGCCATCGGTCATGGGGAGAGAAGTCCTCGAAACGCAGCGGACACCACTTTCACGCGAGACAGGTGGGCGTTCAGTGGCGCCACTGGATGGCGAAAGCTCAGAGTTATCCCATGAGCACTGCAACGAACACGAAAGCATCTCGCATCGATTTGTTCTCCTTCAAGACGCCGATGATGCGCGCCTTCCACATGAGTTGGCTCGCCTTCTTCGTGTGTTTCTTCGCCTGGTTTGCCGTGGCGCCGCTGATGCCGGTCATCAAGGGCGAGTTCGGCCTCACGAAGGACCAAATCGCGAACATCAACATCGCGGCCGTGGGCATCACGATCATTGCGCGACTCATCATCGGGCCGTTGTGCGACAAGTATGGTCCCCGCCTGACGTATACGGTGTTGTTGGCCGCCGGCTCGATCCCAGTGTTCGGCATCGCCCTCGCCAACAGCTACGAGACGTTCTTGTTCTTCCGCTTGCTCATCGGCGCGATCGGCGCGAGCTTCGTCGTCACGCAGTACCACACGTCGGTGATGTTCGCTCCCAACGTCGTCGGCACCGCGAACGCGACGTCGGCAGGTTGGGGCAACTCGGGCGGCGGCGTGACGCAGTCTTTCATGCCGTGGGTGCTCGCCGCGCTGCTCAGCCTCGGCTTGGGCAACAGCGCCGGTTGGCGCGTATCGATGCTCGTGCCCGGTGTCCTGATGTTGGCCGCTGCGGTGCTGTACTGGCGTTACACTCAAGACTGTCCGCAAGGTAACTACAAGGAGCTCCGTGCTGCTGGCGTCGAGATCGAGAGCGGCAAGAAGGGCGGCTGGCAGGTGTTCAAGACCGCCATGGGCAACTACCGCGCCTGGATGTTGTTCGTCACCTACGGCGCGTGTTTCGGCATCGAGCTCTTCGTCCACAACGTCGCGGCCACGTATTACGTCGACAAGTTCAAGCTCGACCTCCAGAGCGCCGGCATGGCAGCAGGGTCTTTCGGTCTGCTCGCGTTGTTCGCGCGCGCGCTCGGCGGCATCATCTCGGACAAGTTCGCGCGCGCTCGCGGTCTCGACGGTCGTACGCTGCTCTTGTTCTTGTTGATGCTCGGTGAGGGCGCAGGCCTGATGTGGTTCGCGCGTACCGAAACCGTGTCGATGGCGGTGGGCGCGATGTTGGTCTTCGGAATGTTCACGCACATGGCGTGCGGCGCAACCTACGCGTTGGTTCCGTTCGTCGATCGCAAGTCCTTGGGCGGCATCGCTGGCATCGTCGGCGCGGGCGGCAACGTGGGCGCAGTGGCGGCAGGCTTCTTGATGAAGGCGGTCGGCGACGTGCAGGAGTGCTTCTGGTTGCTGGGCGTGACCGCGCTCGTATCTGCAGGGTGCGCCATCGCCGTCCGCTTCAGCGCCGCTCACAAAGCGAGTGAACAAGCGCTGTACGATGCAGCCGTAGCGGCCCGCGGTGACGTCGCGTCGGCGCCCGCCCGGGCCGTAGCTACCGCGTGATCCGAACGAAAGCGGTCCTACGGGGACGGCGCGGGTCGCGGAGCGGGTGATCAGAGCCCAGCAAAAGGTGAGCGCCTTACCTCTGCTGGGCGCGCGCACAACGCAATCGCGACCGGTTGTTTTGAGCTCTGCTCTTGGTGCGGCGGTCTCCCTCTTTCGTGGAGTGGGGACGCGCCGCACGACTGTTTCATGCAGACACCGCAGGTGCGACTTCGCGAGCCGGCAAGTCACCCCGCCGTCACAACGAGGAGGGCGCTACGCGCGACTACCGTGACGGTGTCGCCCGGAGCCGGTGCGTTCAGCAACTTCGTTCAAGGGACGGCAAGATCGTCACTCGCGGTTTGGTTTGTAGGGGATGCCACAAGGGTTCTCGCGTACATCTCACCAAGCACCATTTGGTGAGACAGCAAGGAGAGCCACTATGTCGGATCGTTTTGGAATCGGGTTTGCGAGATTGAACGTTTTTGCTGGGTCTTTGGCGGGTTTGTGCAGTTTCTCGAGCGTGTCGATAGCGTTCGCCCAAGAGCCGCCCAGCGACGTGGAGCCGGTCAATTCCACGGCTTCGGATGAACAGCAAGTCGAACCGGTCGAGGAAACGCCGCCCAGCGCCGCCGATTCCTCCGCCGGACCTGCCGCGTCACCAGTCGACGACCCGCCGGCGGTCACTTCGGCAGACAGCGCGGTCGTGGTCGCGGGAGCCAGTGCGAAGCCGGCCCCAACCTCGAACGGCGGCGCCGGCGAACCCACCAGTGACGACGGCACGACGGGCGAAGGCTCCAACTCGCGGCGTAAACTGCAACTTCGGCACAGCCTCGCGTTCGTGGGCGGCTACGCCGTACCTTCGGGCGCCATAGTGGAAGGGGCGGACATGGTGGATATGGTGACGGCGGCCATCCCCTTGGGTGTCGATTACCGGGTGTTGTCACCAGGAGGTTTCGCCTTGGGCCTGTACCTGCAAGTTGCGCCAGGTATCGCAGGGAAGGACCTGCGCGAATGTGACGATTGCTCGACGTACGGCGGTCGCGTCGGTCTCGAGCTGGGACGGCACTTCGCCCAAACGTCGGCGCTTGACCCGTGGATCACGTTCGGCGTCGGGTACGAGTTCTTGAGCACGACGAGCACCTTCGAAGGTCCGGCGTTGACCAGCAGCGGCTCCCTGACGACGGTGCAGATCACCCGGACGGACACGGCTTCCACCTTCCCCGAGTTGATTGCGCAAGTCGGCGTCGACATCGGCGGTGACGACTTCCGGTTCGGCCCCTACGCGTTTGCTTCGTGGGGAGCCTACGACAAGCTCAAGGTCGAGCTGCGCTGCAGTGAATTCAACTGTTCCGATGAGGCCGTCGCCGACTCCGCCAACATCTCAGACGATCGAACCTCCAGTCACTTCTGGCTGGGGGGCGGCCTGCGCGTCAGCTTGAACCGCTGACGCGTCTCCACGACGTCACTGGTCGAAAATCCCCTGGGCGATCCAGATCTGATTCTCCGCCAGCAAATATGCGCTGCTTTGGTCGACGGCAACGGGGGAGCCGTGGAACGGTGACCCCTCTTGGCGCACCAGGCCGGGCCAGGGTGACGTGTCGTAGAGTTCCCAACTGCCGTCGTCGAGCACTCGCACCAGCAGCTGTTCGAAGTTCATGACCACGCCGCCAAACGGGTGGGGGGCGATGCCCTCGAAGCCGTGGTAGTGGTTCATCCCGACGATGTAGTTCACGCCACCCTCGACGTCCGAAACCTCGGCGAGCAGATCGAAGTAGCCTCCGGCGAGCAGCCCGGCGTACAAGGCCGAGCCATCGCAACCCGGCAGATAATACAGGTTCTCGGCTCCAACGGCGAGCGCCTCGGACGCGCAGTGGTCGGTAGCGTCGACACCGTAGTCGGCCAGGTTCACGAAGATCCGATCGTTGCCTTGGACGACTTGGTGCAGTCCGTCGTCGGCGACGAAGTACACCTCGTCACCGTCGCGGCTCACGGTCGGATAACGCATGCGCGCGTCCGTGGTGATCGGGAGCACCTGGACCGAGTTCCCTTCGGCGTCGAACAGGTGATCAGCGGCCAAGCCACTCGCGGTTTGGACGAACACGTGAACGGCGCCTGTCTCGTCGACGGCAATGCCCGGCAATTCGAACGCCTCGTCGTAGTCGAGAGTGGCAGTGTCCAAGAACACTTCGGGTTCGCCGTTTACGACCTGGTACACGAGCGCTCCGTCCGAGACGTAGACCTCGCCGGTCGCGCTGGCCGCGATCATCCGCTCGAGGCTGGTCCACAACGACGCCTCTGCCCACACCCGTAGCGAAGAAAAACCCGCCGGCACGGGCACCTCGCCACTAGAATCGCCCTGAGCTACGTCGCTCGACGTTTCACCGGAGACGTCACTCGAGCTCGCGCTGCCGGTGACCGCATCGCCACTTGTCTCACCAGATCCGGCTCCCGCGTCGTCTCGCACGGGTCCGGGCGTCGTGGGTCGCGGCTGTTGCTCACGATCGGTTCTGGTGTACGGGGGCCGCTCTGCCGGGTCTGCGCACGCGACGCCCAGGCTGGCCGCGACCAAAACACCCGCCCCCAGCCGTGTTGCCTTGCCCGTGACCCACCGATGATTGCCGAAGGTTTGCATTGCTCACACGTTATCACGGTCGCGCGCCGCCGTTCCGATAGCAGTCACCTGCCTCGCGCCAACACGTGAGGCGCGGAGGAACGCGCCCCGCTGTGCGGCCGTTCCCTACCTCGGATTGCCTGGCGCACGGGAAGCGCCGCTGTGGCCGAATCTACGCCCGTTCGGGTGTGGCCGGACCTATACTATGCAGTCCCATGCAACAGAGTCGAAGTTTCGAGACCACGGAGGCACCGCCCGTCGCGTTGTTGTTCGCGGTACAGCCGTCACAACAAACCGATCACGAAACGGAAGCGTCCCTGGCCGAACTCGCCCACCTCCTGAAGGGGTTGGGGGCGGTCCCGAAGGGCACCCTGGTGCAGCGCCAGAATCAAGCCCCAGGCCCGCTCGTGCTCGGCGCTGGCCGTCTCGAGGAGCTGCGCGAGATGCTCCAAGCCGAACAGGAGCACAGCGAAGCGCGCGTCCTGCTCGTGTTCGACGGCGAGCTCAGTCCTGGCCAACAGCGGAACCTGACGCGCGAGTTCGACGTCGAGGTGCTCGATCGTACGCAGGTGATCTTGCGCATCTTCTCGCAACGCGCGCGCACCCGTGCCGCCCAAATCGAGATCGAGCTCGCGGAACTGCAGTACGAAGCTCCTCGCATTCGCGACGACGAGGCGCTCGGCGACAAACAAGCCGGCGGTGGTGGACGCGGCGCCAAAGGCAACACCAACGTCGAGCTGCGCAAACAAGAGATCCGCAAACGCCTGGCGTTCCTGCGCGAAGAGTTGCGCAAGGCCGAGCGCGCCCAAACTGCACGTCGCGAGCGCCGTCAGCAGGTCGCGGCGATCGCGCTCGTTGGCTACACCAACGCCGGCAAGTCGAGCTGGATGCGCGCGCTGACGGGGAGCGAGGTGCTCGTCCAAGACGCGCTGTTCGCGACGCTGGACACCACCGTGAGACAGCTCCACCCACCCACCCAGCCGCGGATCGTCGTGGCGGACACGGTGGGCTTCCTGCGCAACCTACCCAACCACCTGCTGGCTTCCTTTCGTTCGACCCTGGACGAAGCGCTCGATGCCGACCTCTTGGTCATGGTCATCGACGGCTCGGATCCGGAATGGGAGGCACACCTCGAGACGACTCACGGCGTGCTCGAGGAGGTCGGGGCGAACGACATACCGGTCCTCTACCTCGTCAACAAAGTCGATCAGATGAGCGCCGAGGTGCGACCTGCGATCGAACGGCGCTTGCCTGGCGCGCTGTTCGTGAGTTCACGTTCACCCGCGGACGTCACGCTCGTGCATCACCAGGTGGTCCAGTTCTTCGACTCCCAGCTCACGGAAGCAGAGCTCTTGATCCCGTTCGCTCAGGCGGCGTTGCGCGCCGAGATCTGCGCCAACGCGCGAGTGCTGTCAGAGACCTTCGAGGAATCCGGCGGGCGGTTGCGCGTCCGCGCCGAGGCCCCGGCGCTGGAGCGTTGGCGAACGCGCCTCGCGCACACGTCGTGAGACGTTTGCTCGAGCCCTCGGCGTGACTAACCCCACGGTTCGACAGAGTCGACCCCGCCGTGACCCGACGCACGCCGGCTACTCCGGAATTGGAGCGCCGTATTCGGGCTGTGCCAAGTCCGTCAGGTCGTCAGCGACCGTCGAGGGCTCATCGACGCCCCCGTCGACTTCACCCGTCGCGGCCGCGTCGATGGCAGCGTCTGCACCGGCATCGCCCGCAGCGTCGGGCGGCACCGTATTCACGTCGGTGTCACTACTGGTGCCACCGGGGGGCTCGGTAGGCTCGTTGGTCGACGGTAGCGTGCTTGGGGGAAAGCCGTACGGAGGTACCGCGTTCCACGTCGAATCCTCGTCGGTCGAGGGCAGCGGCTCTCGAGTGGTCGTGGTTGCCGGTTCTCCAGTCGTGCTGGCGGCGGGCTCCGAGCTGCTCGGCGCGACGGGCGCGCCGCAAATGGCGATCACCGAAGGCGCCTCGTCGGTGGTGGATTCGGACGCCGCGATGGGCAACACGTCTTCTCCGGTACCTCCGGTCTTGCCGCCACACGCGGCAGCGACCGACGTCCCGAGCGCCATCAGCGCCGCGCGCTTGATCCCGCCGGGGACTGCGGCGCGGCGTGGCGCATATCTCGCGGCCAACACCGACGAGTCGAGCGAACTGTTGCAAAAGGGGCAAGTGGCCTCGGCAAGCCGCACGTGACGGGCGCAGCCGGGGCAAGGGACGAGTTGGTTCTGAGACATGGCTATGACTTCGATGGCGAAACGGACACGTGGCGAGCGTCAGTTTTGAATCGGCGGAGCGCCGTAAGCGGCCACGTTGCTCGGCTCCGAGGTAACGCCGCCTTCCGATGCAGGCGCGCTCGCATCGCCGGAACCGCCCGCGTCCACGCCGCCATCTCCTCCGGCGTCCGTGAGCCCGGCCTCGGTCAGCCCTGCGTCCGTGCCACCGTCGTTGACGGAACCGGCGTCGGGCGGTAACTCCGGTGCGCTACTGTCGCCCACCGGCGCCCCGGAAGTCAGCCCGACGTCGGTGGTCGGGTCCGCCTCGGACGTCGAGGTCGAGACCGTGGACGCACCTTCGTCCGTGCTCACTTCTTCGGTGGTTGGTGCCACGGGCGCGCCGTAAACGGGAACGCCGGTCGAGTCCGGTTCGTCGCCGCATGCAGCGGCAACGGTGGCGCCCATCGCAAACACCAACGCACGCTTGATCCCTGCTTGCACGCCGACGCGCCGCGGTTCGTACTTGGAGGTCAACACCGCCGCGTCGAGCTCGGAGTTGCAGAACGGGCAGTGAGACACGGCGAGCCGCACGTGGCGGCTGCAAGTGGGGCAAGGGACGAGTTGTGCGGTGGCCATGGTAGATTTCCTCTCG
>CBINDO010000165.1:0-17613 GCA_966249405.1 uncultured bacterium
CGCCGCCGATGTACATGCCCGGTCGCTTCCGAACCGGGTCGAGCCCTTCCAAGACGGTGATGTCGCTTGCGGTATACTGACTCATAACCTCACGCCTCCGTCACTTCCGTGAGCGCTTGCGGCGCCGAAACCGGGGGACGCACCACTTCAACGAAGGTACCCCGCTTGATCACTTCTTTGCCCTTCCCGCCGCGGGAAGCCTTCTCGTACTTGTCGGCGCTCACCTTTTGGGTCCCGCCGAGACTCGTCTTCAACTCCAGGACTTCGTCGCCGACGGTAACCGCCACGACCGCGTCGTCTTCGCCGAGTTTCATCAACATCACGCCTCGGCCAGCGCTCGCGAGGTATGCCACCTCTTCGAGTTCACACACGAGCGCGCGCCGTTGTTTGGAGACGGCGACGACTGGCTCACCACCGGTGACCACGTGCACGCTCAGGATCTTCGAGCCCTCCTTGGGCCGTGCATACTTGCGCCCTGCCCGAGTGCTCGGCTCCACGAACGGCGCCAGCGAGAACGTCATCGCGTAGCCGTCGTCGCTCGCCGCAAAGCCGTAGTTTTCGGGGAAGTAACCCTCGAACTCCTGCACGTTGCCGATCGTTCGCGGATCCATCGAAATCGCGGTGACGATGGCCTCGCCGTCTTTGAGCTTGAACAACTTCTGGATCGGCTCGCCGTATCCCGTCGTGGCGGGGATGTCGATGATGCGCGCCGTGTACGCGGTACCGAAGTTCGAGAAGAACACGACCGTCGAACGCGTCGAGCCGGCGAGACACGCGAGCACGGAGTCGCCTTCACGGAGCCGCGTCTGCTGCGGATCCTTGATCTCTTTCTGGCGTTTCACCCAGCCGTCGGTCGTGACGAGCACGTGGTTGTCTTCGGCGACGATGAAGTCTTCGGCGGTGAACTCCACCTCTTGTTCGGCGTCCGAAATCAACGTCTTGCGTTTGGTGGCCGCGCCGTATCCCTTCACGACTTCGTCGAGCTCGCCGCGAACAATCGCCCACCGACCTTTTCCGCTGCGTTCGTTCAGGAGCTTTTCGATGTCTTTGGCGCGCTTGCGTTTGTCTTTGAGCTCCTCTTGAATGACGAGGATCTCGAGTTTGGCCAAGCGATAGAGCTTGAGTTCGAGGATGGCGTCCGTCTGCTCGTCGTCGAGCTTGAACTTGGCCATGATCTTGCTGGCTGCGTCCGCCTTGCCGTCGCTCTTGCGGATGATGCGGATGATCTCGTCGAGCGCGTCGAAAACGGTGACGAAACCCTCCAAGATGTGGATGCGACGCTGGAGCGTGCCGAGCTCGTAGCGCAACCGCTTGGTGACGACGTCCATCCGGAAATGCAAGAAGTGCCAGAGCATCGAGCGCAGATCGAGGCGCTCTGGGCGGCCCACTTCCGGGTTCTCCGTGGGCACCAGACACGTGAAGTTGCAGCTGAAGTTCGTCTGCAACGGCGTGTGTTTGTAGAGGTACGCCATGACCTTGGCCACGTCCGCGTCCTTCTTCAGGGTCAGCTCGATGCGCACGTCGTCGGCGGAGATGTCTTTCACGTCGAGCAGCAGCGGCATCTTGCGCGACAACGCGACCTCGGCGATGCGCTCGACCAAGTTCGACTTGTTCACGGTGTACGGCACGCTGGTGACGTACACCAACTTGCCGGCGCGGTTCTCCTCGCCTTCCTCGTACGTGGAACGAAGCCGCACGCTGCCTTGACCCGTCTCGTAGATGGCCTTGATCTCCTCGGGCGTCGAGACGATCTCGCCACCGGTGGGGAAGTCTGGGCCCTTGACCGTGCGACACAGCTCGCGGTTGCTCAGATCCTTCTCTTGGACGAGAGCGTCGAGCAATCGGATTGCGGCCGTGCACACCTCCTCGGGGTTGTGCGGCGGGATGTTGGTCGCCATGCCGACGGCGATGCCGCTGGCGCCGTTGATGAGCAGCACGGGCAACCGCGCGGGCAATACGACAGGCTCTTCCCGAGTGCCGTCGTAGTTCGGTCGAAAGTGAACTGTGTCCTGACCGATCTCTTCGAGGATGTCCGACGAGATGGGCGCGAGTCGACACTCGGTGTAGCGCATCGCCGCGGGGGGGTCGCCGTCGAGCGAGCCGAAGTTGCCCGAGCCATCGACGAGCGGCATACGCATCGAGAACGACTGCGCGATGCGCACGAGCGCGTCGTAGATCGCCGAGTCGCCATGCGGGTGATAGTTGCCCATCACGTCGCCGACGACCTTGGCGCACTTGCGGTGTTTGGCCTCCGCCGTCAGGCGCTGTTGCCACATCGTGTAGAGGATGCGGCGTTGCACCGGCTTGAAGCCGTCACGCACGTCGGGCAACGCGCGACTGGTAATGACCGACAGGGCGTAGTTGAGGTAACGGGTCTGGGCTAGTTCATGAAGTGCAACGGGCTGCGTTGCCGCAAGAGCTGCCTGTTCGTCTGTTTCCTTTTTACTGCGTCTCTGGGCCAAGTGGGACCTCGTGTCGGGATCGGTCGCCGGCTTACGGCGGCCTCGCTCGGTAGCGCTGTTCCGACTGGCCTGGCAATAAATCTGGCAGCGGCGCGAGCAAAAAACGCGGAGACGGACGAACCAGCCGCTTGTGGTTCCGCCCACGCTGGGCTACTCAGGGCCGCCCCAAGGACCAGGCTTAACGGTCAGACCGGCCACCTTCGTTTTTGGCCCCTTACGGGTCCCTTTGCCTTGAACCCCCCTCATGCCCAGAAGTAAGTCGCGCGCGCCCCGAAACCCCGCGCAAGTACCCACGAACAGTCCGTGGCAGGCGCGCTTGGCCGCTCTGGGTTCGATGCAGTGGTGTGCCCTGCTCCTCGCAGCACTCTGTATTGTCTTTGCGCCGGCGCCCGCTGGTGCTCAGCTGCAGAACGAAAGCGACGACGCGAGTGAGGCCGCCCGCGGCTTGCCCATCGCCGCCATCGAGGTGGTCGGCAATCGGCGCGTCAGCCGACAAGACATCTTGGCGTACCTGAAGGAGAAGCCCGGTCAGATGTATACGCCCGAGGCGCTCGCTCAGGACGTCCGGGAGCTGTGGGGCGCCGGATTCTTCAGCGACATCGAGGTGGACCTGGATCGCTCTCCGGCGAGCGTCTCGCTGCGCTTCATCGTGCGCGAGCTACCGACGATCAAAGCCATCGAATTCGAGGGCAACGACGAAATCGACGACGACGACTTGACCGAGGCCATCGAGGTCAAGGTCGACAGCGTGCAGAGCGACGCCGCGATCGCGCGCAGCATTCAGAAGATTCGCGACAAGTACGCTGAAAAAGGCTACTTCCTGGCAGAGGCCGAGTCGTCGCTGAAGGCCGAGAAGAACAACGAGGTCACGCTACGCTTCAAGATCGTCGAGCACGAAGAAGTCAGCGTCCGGCGCGTGACGTTCATCGGCAACGAGAGCGTCAGCGAGTCGGAGCTCCGTGGCATCATGTTCACGGGGGCTTCGAGCCTCCTCAACTTCGGTAGCGGCGGTGCTTTCCGTCAAGATGCGTTCGAGCGTGACATCGCGGTCATCAACGCGATGTATTACGACAAGGGCTATCTCACGGTTCAAATTCACACTCCCCGCGTGATGCTGACCCCCGATCGGAGCGGCATGGAGGTGTCGATCACCATCGACGAGGGGCCGCGCTTCAAGATCCGCCAGCTGCGGGTCTTCGACCGCGACGATGAGGGGCGAGAACGCGAGGCGCTGGTCGACCGTGCCGAACTTCAACGGATGTTGCGCGCCAAGTCGGGAGACTTCTTCAACCGAGCCGAGCTGCTCGAGGACCTGGGTCTGGTCCGAACGCTGTACCGGGACGCGGGCTATGCCAACGTCGATGCGACACCTCAGACCAAGCTGATCCCGGAAACCAACGAAGTCGACGTGATCGTGCCGATTCAGCGCGGACCGTTGGTCAGCTTCGACCGCATCGAGATCCGGGGCAACACCAAGACCCGCGACAAGGTGATTCGCCGCGAGTTCGAGATCCTCGAAGGCCAGCTCTTTAGTGAGACATTGCTGGAGCGATCGCGGCGCCGCGCTACGGCCCTCGGGTACTTCGAGCGTGTCGACGTCTCTACCTCTCCCGGCTCCGGACCGAACCGCGTCAACGTCGAGGTCGACGTGATCGAGAAGCCGACGGGTACGTTCCAGGTCGGCGCCGGCTATTCGAGCATCGAGCAAGTCATCGCCACGGCTCAGATCCAGCAATCCAACGTGATGGGTAACGGCAACGACGTAGCGCTGAACGTCCAGTGGAGCGGCATCCGGCGCTTGGCGACGTTCTCGTTCTACGAGCCCTACTTCCTAGACACCAACTTCAACTTCAGCCTCAGCGTCTACAACCAGTTCCGCCAATACACCGACTTCCAACAAGAGACGATCGGTGGCTCGTTGTCGTGGGGCTATCCGCTGATCCAGCCCGAGTTGACCGCCAGCGTCACCTACACGCTGGAGAGCAATACCATCGACACGGGGGCCAGCAGCTCCGTGCTCGGGACGGCGATCCCGCGCACCGACTTCCGGCAGCTGCCGCTCTACAATCTCTACAACAACGGCGTCACGTCGAGCTTGCGTCCCACGTTGACCTACGACACTCGAGACAACCGCATCCTGCCGATGAGCGGCATCTACCTGCGGGCGTCCACCGAGCTGTCCGTGTCCCCTCTCGGCGCCACGACCCAGTTCTGGCAGAACCGCTTCACGGGCCGCTTCTATTACCCACTCGGGCACAATACCGTGCTCAAACTCAACACCGAGTTCGGTTTGATCACCAGTCCGAGCGAAGACGGCGTGCCGGTCTATCTCCGCTACTTCATCGGCGGCATCCTCGACTTGCGCGGCTTTGCCTACCGTGACGTTGGCCCGCGCATCCCGTTGCGCACCACCCTCGACGACAACAGCTTCCCCACGCAGAACGGCGCGCGCCTCGGCGGCAACATGATGTTCTACGACAACCTGGAGCTCGAGTTCCCGTTGTTCCAGGAGGTCGGTCTGCGCGGTGTTATCTTTACGGACGCAGGCAACGCCTGGAACCTCGAGGGCAAGTATTGCGAGCTGGCGACCGGCACCGAATACGAGGTGTCGCGCCCGTGCGCGCCGACGTTCCTCGGCGCGCTCCAGAGCTTGCGAGCCAGCTACGGCGTCGGCGTGCGTTGGCAATCACCGATGGGTCCGCTCCGCTTCGAGATTGGATTTCCGTTCTCGCCCCTGCCCTACGAGCAGTCGAGCCAGCCGCAATTCACGATCGGCAACTTCTTCTAAACCGGCCCCCGACGAGCCCGCGATTTCGGGGCGCTTTAGCAGCGTCGAAGCCGTCGTTTTGTGCGCCACATCGGCCGTGACTCAGGTATAGAAACCCACCGCTCGAGGAAGGCTTTTTGCCGCTCGGCTGCCTGATGAGAGACTCGATGTCCAACGAAGCGTTGCCCCCTCATTCCGACGAAATCCCGGTCAACCTCCAAGACGAAATGCAGACGTCCTACTTGGACTATGCAATGAGTGTGATCATCGGTCGCGCCATCCCGGATGTGCGCGACGGGTTAAAGCCCGTACACCGCCGAATCCTGTACGCGATGAAGGACCTGAACCTGACCGCAGGCTCGGCGTACAAGAAGTGCGCGACGGTGGTCGGTGAAGTGCTCGGCAAGTACCACCCGCACGGAGATGCGAGCGTATACGACGCCCTCGTGCGCATGGCGCAAGACTTCAGCATGCGCCACCCGCTGGTGGACGGCCAAGGCAACTTCGGCTCGGTTGACGGCGACCCTGCAGCCGCCTACCGCTACACCGAGAGCCGCCTCGCGCGCATCGCCGCCGCGTTACTCGCGGACATCGACAAGGACACCGTCGACTTCACGCCGACGTTCGACGAGTCGCAGGAGGAGCCCGTCGTCCTCCCGGCGCGGTACCCGAACCTGCTCGTAAACGGCTCCGGCGGTATTGCCGTGGGCATGGCGACGAACATCCCACCGCACAACCTCCGTGAAGTGTTGGATGCGTCGCTCCATTTGATCGACAACCCGACCGCGACCGTCGAAGACCTGATGCAGTTCGTGCCCGGTCCGGATTTTCCGACCGCCGGCTTCATCTACGGCCGCGCCGGCATTTATCAGGCGTTCAAGACGGGTCGCGGCAGCATCGTGATGCGCGCTCGTCACGTCGTCGAACAAGTCAAAGGCAGCAAAGAGCGCGAACAGCTCGTGTTCACCGAGTTGCCTTACCAGGTAAACAAGGCTCGTCTGCACGCGAAGATCGGCCAACTCATCCGCGAGAAGCGAATCGAAGGCATCAAAGAAGCGCGCGACGAGAGCGACCGCGACGGTATGCGGCTCGTGGTCGAGCTCAAGAAGGACGTCTTCCCGCAGGTCGTGCTGAACCAGCTCTACACGATGACGGATTGTCAGACGACGTTCGGCGTCATCAACCTCGCCATCGTCAACGGGCGCCCCGCGGTGCTCAACCTGAAAGAAGTGCTCGAACTCTTCGTCGAGCACCGTCGTGAAGTCGTCAGCCGCCGTACGCGCTACGAACTAACGAAGGCAGAGGCGCAACGCGAAATCGTCGAAGGTCTCGGGATGGTGACGACGGACACGGACATCGTGATCCACACCATCCGTACGAGTCGCGACACGGACGAGGCCAAAGAGCGCTTGATGGCGCTCCCCCTCAAGGGGCTCGAAGAGTTCGTGCGCCGCGCCGGACGTCCACACGAGGAGATCGACAAGGCGCGCGCCCACGGCGACTACCGTCTCAGCGAGCGGCAGGTCAAAGCCATTCTGGAAATGCGCCTGAGCAAGCTGACGGGCCTAGAGCAGGAGCGGCTAGCCAAAGAGTACGGCGAGCTATGCGAGTTGATCGCCCGCCTCAGCGCGATCTTGGCCGACGAGAAGCTGTTGATGGATGTCATCGTAGGTGAGCTCAAGGACGTGCGTGATACGTATGGCGAAGACCGCCGCACCGAGATCATCGAGGACGAGGCCGAGATCCAAATCGAGGACCTGATCCAGGAAGAGCAGATGGTCGTGACCATCTCTCACGAGGGGTACATCAAGCGTACACCTCTCTCCACGTACAAGGCGCAGCGCCGCGGCGGCAAGGGCAACAAAGGCATGGAAGCGCGCGACGACGACTTCGTCACGCAGCTGTTCGTGTGCTCGACGCACTCTTACGTGTTCTTCTTCAGCGACCGCGGCAAGCTGTACGTGAAGAAGGTATACGCGATCCCTCAAGCCCAAAAGGGCGGCAAGGGCCGCGCAATCGTGAACTTCGTCGGGATTGAGTCGGGTGAACGCATCTGCGCCATCACGCCGGTGAGCGGCTTCAACGAAGGTCTGTTCGTGACCACGTTGACGCGCAAGGGCCAGATCAAAAAGACCGCCGTCACCGACTACCAAAACTTCCGGGAAAAAGGCATCATCGGCGTCAAGATCACCGACGACGACCAGCTGCTCGCCGCAGCCGTGACGGACGGGACGCGCGAGTTCTTGATCGCGACGCGTAGCGGCAAGTCGATTCGCTTCGACGAGCAACAGGTGCGCGCCATGGGACGCGCGGCCGCAGGCGTGAAGGGCATCGAACTCGAAGAGGACGACGTCGTAGTCGGCTTCGCGTGCACTGACCCCGAGCGCCAGCAAGTCCTCACGATCTGCGAGCGCGGTTACGGCAAACGCACGCCGCTGGAGGACTTCCGTGCGCAGCGTCGCGGCGGCAAGGGTATCATCCTGATCGACGCCAGCGACCGCAACGGGCCCGTGGTCGGCATCGCGCTGGTCCGCGCCGAGGACGATCTGATGCTGGTCACCAACCGTGGTCAGACGATCCGAACGCGCGTGAGCGAAATCCGGGAGACGGGTCGCAACGCCCAAGGCGTCCGCGTGATGAACGTAGAGGACGACGAGCGGGTCGTCGCGATCGAGGCGCTCCAAGACAAGAACGACGAGGAGCTCGATCTGGCAGCGGCCGCGGCAGCGGCGGCAGCAGCCGAGAGCGGCGTGTTGCACGCGCCACCTTCAGACGAAGAAGGAGCCAACGGCGCCCTCGCCAGCGACGACCTCGACGACGAGGCGGAAGAGAACGACGATGGCTCACTCGACGGATCCGACGAGCCTGCGGGTGACGAGTAGTCGTGGCTGCTGCCAAGGTTAACCCCAAGGCGACATCGGCCAGGACGGCACGAGCATCCCAACCGAAGACTGCCGCCAAAGCCTCGGGCAAGGCGGCAGTCGGCGAGAAGCGCTCCAAGGGCCAACGCAATACGCCAACCGGCCCTTCCGCGGCGGAGCTCGCCGAGGCGTCGAGCCAAGCGTTGGGAACGTTCGAACTGCTCAAACGCGCCCACCCGGACGCTCACTGCGAGCTCGATCACCGAAGCGCCTTCGAATTGCTGGTAGCCACCGTACTCAGCGCGCAAAGTACGGACGTGGCCGTTAACCAGGTCACGCCAGAGTTGTTCCGGCGCTGGCCGACGCCACTGGCGTTGAGCGGCGCAGAGCCCGCAGAAGTCGAAGGCGTGCTCGGTCGCCTCGGCATGTTTCGCCAAAAGACCAAGAACATCGTCGGTCTGTCGCAGAAGCTCTTGGCCAAACATGCGGGTAACGTCCCGACGACGCTCGCCGAGCTCGTGGAACTCCCGGGTGTCGGGCGGAAAACTGCGAACGTGGTGCTCGGTGTGGCCTTCGGCCAGCCCGAGGGCGTGGTCGTCGACACGCACGTGCAACGCGTCTCGCAACGGCTGGGTTGGACGACACAGGGAACGCCGGAGTCGATCGAAAAGGATTTGATGGATCGCTTCCCGCGGGAGAGTTGGGACCCCTTGTCTCACACTCTCATCTTCCACGGGCGCCGCGTGTGCTCGGCGCGCAAACCGGCGTGCGGCGGTTGCGCCGTCGCGAAGCAGTGCCCACACGCATTTCGGGCGGAGAACGTCGGTCGCAAGCCGCCGAAGCGCCGCAATGAGCGTCCGTCGTAGCGCCGTCCCTGCCGGCCATGGAACCAAAGCGCGCGCGCCGCGGGAAAGCGACCGCCCGCAGACAGGACACCGAGGGGTGGCGCGCCTTATAAAGCGCGTGATGTGTCGCGTAGATCACCCACCCCAGAGATCCCATGGGTTGAAAGCTGCCGCGGCGAGCCTCGTGTTGCTGGCACCTTCGGCGTCATTGGCTCAGGGAGTCGAACAGCCCCCGGCTGATTCCTCGAGCGTGGCCACGCAGGATGCACCCGCCCCAGCTCCCACCGACGAGCCAGTGCTCGCCGAGTCGGGGTTCGAACTCGGGCTCGGGACTGGTTTCGCGCTACCGTTCGGAGACGCCGACAGCGGAGCGTCCCTCTTCGATACCGGGGGACGTCCGCCAAACTCGGGTCTGCAGATTCGTGACGGCGCCATGAGCGGCATCGTTGCGTACCGCGTGCCCTTGTTGCTCGACGTGGGTTATCGGCTCTCGCCAGCGTGGTACGTGGGTGCCCGCGCCGAAGCGGGGACAGGCGGGTTCGGCACGGAATGTCCCACCCAGGCCAATTGCAATTGGACGGACGCTCGCATCGGCGCGCTGGTGAAGTTCCACCTCGACCCTTCGGCGACGAGCGACCCGTGGCTCGGTCTCAACGTGGGCTGGGAGTGGCTCCGAAGCTCCGCGTCTTTCGTGTTGCCACCGGAAGTGACCGGGCTCACCTCTAGTCAGTCCGTGTCCGCGAAACAGACGATATCGGGACCGCTCATCGAGCTCTTGGCCGGGCTTGGCTTCGATTTTGGGCAACACATCCACGCCGGCCCCTTCGTTGCAGCAGGCGCAGGGCGTTATCTCCGCTCATCCTTCGATTGTCCCAGCGCGGCCCTCGGCTGCCCAGCACCCTCTTGGATCGAGAACGGCGCGTTCCACGCTTGGTTGAGCGTTGGGGTCAGTGGCAGCCACGGGCCGTGAACCGTCTCACCACGGTGCACGTCGAGAGCGTCAGAACGTTCCACTGACGCCCAGCCCGTTGCCGTAGAAGTCCAATCCAATCGACGCCTTCTTCACGCCAGTTTTCGGGTCGGGCACTTCGTAGTCGAGATATGGCCGACTCTTGCTCCAGATGAACCACCAGGTACACAAGCCGAATCCGGCGCCAAAAACTACGGCACCGGTGGCTGTGACCCCGGGATAGTCGGATTCCGGCAGCGCCAAGAGCGATCCGACGAACAAGATGCCCGAGGGGATCCCCAAGCCAAGCGCCCAACCCTTGCTGCCGCGCTCGGGATTCACGGTGACCAGCAAGTTCGGGTCGCGCGCATAGCGGCGCCCCATACGTACGGGCAACTTCTGCTCCCCTCGTCTCACCGTCAAGCTCTCCGGATCCGTGCCCGACCACTTGCACGGCAGGGCGCAAATCTGATTCCCCTTTTCGTCGTGGAGCGTCCAACCCGTCAGCTCTACCATGCTGAAATCGAGCGACTGGGTGACTGGCTCCGCCGCACCTTTCGTGGCTGGGGCCGCGGCGGGCGGGATCTGGCCGGTCGCGGCTGACGTGACTTCGATGACCTCGCGTTGGCCCGCCTGCAAGGTGAGCGCCTTGGACGCGACGGGCTTGTCATTGAGGAGCGCCTCGACCGTCGATTCGCCGGGAGCAACCGCGACGGTGTTTACTTTGGAAACTCGACGCACTTCACCGTTGATCCGAACTTGGAGCGTGTCGAGCGGCTCCGCGCTCTCGAGCGCAATCACCGCGAGAGACGACTCGAGCCGCGTCAAGGCTGTGGCGGCCTCCGAGCGCGCCTCTGCAAACGGTGCCGCTTCGCCGGGAATGGGCGTCGAGGCGGCAACCTCCGAATAAACTCGGTGGGCTTCCAGAGGTTGATTGCGCTTTTCGTACGTCTTGGCCAGCCAGACGCCAATCGTGCCCCAGCCCGAGAGTGTGTACCCGGCTTCGAGAGGTTCGACCGCTTCGTCGAAGCGCCCCGAGTTGAAGGCGTTCACCCCCTGCTCGCCCAACTGCTCGGCCTCCAACGTCTGCTCCGACGACAACTTCGTCTGCCCGTATGCGGGGGCAAACCAAGTCAACACAGCGAAAGCCACGAGCCACGTGCCGAAACGCCTAACCACGTCAAAACCAACTTGCGAGGACACCACGACTCAATCCTTCTTTCGTAGCTCACCCGAAAGTGAGTGAACGTAACAGGGGAAACTCCCCGGCTTGCCCGGGCTGGAACGCACGAGTCGCCCGCTAAGCGCGTTGTGAGAACAGTAGAGCGCGCCGCCTTCCCCCGCGTTTTTCAGCGGGGCCCCATTCTTGGATGAAACGGCAACCACCGTGGCAGGCCGAGCCGACGAACCACTGGCCGCGGAGGGTGTCCGCGTGGCCTCGGTTCCCGACGTCGAAGGGATGGTTGCGCTCGAACTCGCCGCGACTCGTGGCGCATCCGTCGAAGTTACGTTCGGTGGTTTGCCAGCTTCGCGCGTTGCGTCGAGGGGCGGAGCTGGTGCGACAGGCACGTGGCTCGTAACCGCCTGGACGGCGGGGGGCGCCATGACCGGCGCCTCAGTCGCGTTAACTTGGGTCGAGGTGGATTGGGCGGCGACCGCGTCCTCCTCCGAACTGCCACCGTTGGACCAGAGCCATGCACCGAGCCCCAAGATCCCTACCGCCGCGACCATCGCCGTTCCCACGGCCACACGCGCCGAGGTCGAAACGGCGCGCACCGACCCCGACGGGTAGGCGCCGCTGTCGTCACCCACGCGTGGCGCGGGATCTTTGGACCACTCGAGCGAAGAGTTCTTGAACACGTCGCTCCGTGCCAACGGCTCGGGCTCACGCGGTTTGGGCGACGGGGGCGCGGGTTCGGTCGTTGCCGACGCGATCGGCGCCACTGCTCCCAGGGCTCCAAGTTCGTCAGCGAACTCTTGAACCGACTGGAAACGCTCCTCCAAACGCCGCGCCACGGCGCGCGCAAACCACCCGTCGAACCCCGACGGAACATCGGCAACGCGCGACGGTACCGGCAACGGATCCGCGCAGATCGCCAAGATGATCTGCGCCAAGTTGTCGCCGTCGAAAGGGCGGGTCCCCAGCAAACACTCGTACACGATCACGCCGAGCGACCAAATGTCCGAACGAGCGTCGAGTTCACGCCTGCCCTCCGCCTGCTCGGGACTCATGTAGTACGGCGTCCCGAGCACCATGCCGGTTTGAGTCTGTACGCTGACGGCGATGTTGGCTTCGACCTTGGCGATACCGAAGTCGAGGACCTTGACGACCTCGGTGTCGCCCTCCGTGGTGATGAAGATGTTCTCGGGTTTGAGATCGCGGTGCACGATGCCCGCGGCGTGCGCCTTGGCCAGACCCCGGACCACCTGTTTCATGATCGCGGAGACTTCGCCCAACGACATGCGTCCACGCTTCTCCAAGCGTGACGCCAGGCTCTCACCCTCGAGCAGCTCCATCACCAGGAACGGAGTGCCTTCGTCGACCCCGTAGTCGAACACGGACACGACGTGGGTACTGCGCAGGCTGCCGGCCGCACGCGCCTCTCGCAGAAACCGCGACTGACCTTCGCGGGTCTCGGCCAACGTCGGGTCGATCAACTTGACGGCAACAGGCGAACGGAGCTCGACGTGGTCCGCGCGCCAGACGGAGCCCATGCCGCCCCTACCCAACTCCGCTACGAGGCGATACTTGCCAGCGAGGACTCGACCTTTCACGAACAGGCTCCAAACACGGTGCGCCTACACTACCCTCGTGGACTCGGTCGTGACAACCATGTCCAGACGTGTGAACCCGACCACGGCGGCCTTTTCCCCGTCGAGCGCGCGGTCGGCGGCCGACGGCTCGGAGACGCCCGAGGGCAAGCGTGGCTCGAAACGTAGGGCCGGGATGTAGGCCGCCTCCGCACGCTGTATCTGACGCTCCGAAAGGCCCAACGCTACCCGCTGGCTAGCGCAGCCCATGGGCAAAACGCAGTCAACCGGCAAGCGCACCAGTAAAACAGCGCACCGACTAAACTAACAGGGCGCTCCCAGGCCGCGTTCGATGCTGCCGAGCGGATCCATCAACACTCGCACGACCACCTTCACGGGGCCGTCCGAGAGTGCTCCTGCTCGGTCGTACACCCAATGCCGGAGTTCCCCCAACGCCAATCCCGACAGCGGCGTGTACACGAGGTCGAGCGCGCTGGGCCTCACACCGCTGGCTTCGTAACCGTATTCCCAGGCCAGGCTACCTGCATTTGCGGCTGCCAGCGCGATCGCGGGTGCAAACTTGCAGCGGCGCGCCGCAAGGTACAGTTCACTGCCGAACAGCGAGTGCCCCGCGACGTTGATCCACCACCGATCACCGTCCCACTCGAACCAGCGCGCGTCACCTTGCCACTTGGGCAGCCCCGCTGCTGCGCGGTAGCGCTCCGTGATCACGAGCGGCTCCGTCTCGGCGAACGGCTCCGGCCACAACCAGATCTCGGTGAGACGCATCCCCAACATCACGCCGTGGTGGTGAGTGGCCACGACGCCCCACCGCGTCGGCTCGGACGTGACCTCGGCGTCTACGGCTCGCGAAGTCGTCTCAGAATCGGAGGGTCGCGCCGCGACGGCAGGCGTCGACGCCGAGAAAACGGCGTTGGTGCCGCAACCGGCGACCAGAGTCAGCGTGAGTAGCCGGGCCGCGGCCACCCATCGCCCCCATCTCGCGTTGGGTCTTGGGACGAGTTCCGAGCGTCGTGAAGCTTGGCATCGTAAACTCCGTGCAACCAATCCATCGATCAACGGCTCGGGAATTAGCCGACGGAGGACTCGAGGTCAAGCGCACCGCGCATCATTCTCCGCGCACGGTGGAGCCTGCTCATCACCGTCCCCAACGGCACCCCCAACATCTGGGCGGCGTCAGCGTAGGGGTGGTCGTGGTAGTCGACCAGCCACAACACTTCCGCATAAGCTTGGGGCAGGGCCCGCAGCTTGGCGACGAACCCATCCATCAGCGTCCCTGCATCGGCGGCGGCGGAGGTGGGATTGCTCCAAGAGTTCGGATCCTGACCGAGCGCCGCATGGGCGGCTCGTTCACGCTGGGCCTTGCGGCAACGCGACGCGAACACGGTGTACATTATCTGCAGCAACCAGGCCTTCAGGTTGGTTCCTGCCTGGTACCCCGACGCGAATCGCAGGGCGCGCTCCACCGTGTCGTTGACCAGATCGTCGGCTTCGGCCGTGTTGCGTGCGAGGTAGGCGGCGCGCCGTTGGAGCGCTGGAATCGTCTCACCAAGGCGTGAGCGGATCTCCGCGCCCGGGGCGGGTACCACCGAGCTCGGGCGCAACGAAGGCTGGTCCACCGCGACGTCGTTGGCCGCGAAGGTGTCGCCCAACGGCACGAATTCGAGCCGCCACTGCCCGGAACGGGGAGGCGGCGGCGCGGCGGGAACTGAATTGGGGAGGGAGGAAACTTGCATGGCGAAGGGTCTTTCGAGGGAGCAAGCGGCTTGCCGGCTTTGCTGTGATTGAGGCTCGAAGCCCACTAAAGCAAACCCCATGCCATGCACCGGACGCCCGAAAAACGCCGCAAAACCAGGGGCTTCGTCGCCAACCTGGCGTTAATCCTTGCCATTCTGTCAGGACGGCTTGGAAGTTTGCCAAGGCGTCGCTCGACGCGCCAACAACGACGCTTGGAGTGCGGGAATTCGGTCGGCGATCTCCCGCGCTAGCAGGCCCCGCGCCGCAAATCCAGCGGCCCCCAGCTGTTCACCAGTCGTGGCATGCAGCCAAGTGCCCGCCAGGGCGGCGTGCGAGCCCGAGAGCCCCGTTGCCGCCAGGCCTCCGATCACCCCTGCCAGAACGTCTCCCGACCCTGCGGTCGCCAAACACTCGTGTCCCGAGGGCGCGACGTGAGTGAGCACCGGGTCCGCGATCAATGAAGGCGCTCCTTTCAAAACGACCGTGGCGTCGAAACGCCGGCACAATTGCTCGGCCGCCGCAAACCGGTCAGCCTCGACTTGGCTGGTGGTTACGCCGAGTAGACGCGCCGCTTCACCCGGGTGCGGTGTGAGCACGAGTTCGCCAGCGCGGCGTTCACACAATTTCGGATTGGCCGAAAGGAGCGTCAAACCGTCTGCGTCCAGCACCACGACACCGGCGTGTGCCAACACTTCCTCCAGCCAACCAGCAGCGGATTCCGAAACACCGACACCCGGACCGAACACGACGCTGTTGGCCTTGGCTAACCAATGTTCGAGCCGTGGCTCATGACCAGGACCTACGGCCCGCACCATGACCTCCCACGTCTCACGGCTTAGCGCGGCACTGACCTCTGGGTGAGTCGCGATGGTGACGACGCCTGCGCCTGCGCGGAACGCGCCGTGAGCCGCGAGACGAGCGGCACCCTCGGTTCCCACCGATCCGGCGATCACGACGACGTGACCCGCACTCCCCTTGTGCCCGACACGGCTCCGCGCGAGCAATAGACGAGCGACCCAATCGCCGTCGGCGAGGGTCGCCAAGCGTCCCGTGAGCTGCTCGATGGGCAGCGGTGCGCCGATGTCGACCGCCAGTGTTCTGCCCGCGAAGCCCGCACCCCGAAACGTGCAGCAACCGCGTTTGGGCGTACCGAACGCCACCGTCAACGTGGCTTGGACGCACGCACCCAGAACCTGCCCCGTGTTGGCGTCGAGGCCGGAGGGAAGGTCCAAGGCAACGATGGGTTTCGACTGCCGGTTGATGCGCTCGATCAACGCCGCGCGCTCGCCTCCGATGGCGCGCGACAAGCCCGTACCAAACAACGCATCGACGATGGCGTGAGCCCACTCGAACGTCGTCTCGAGCTCCGACGAGCCAACGAATTGCCCGCCAGCCGCGACGTACGCAGCCCATTGAACCCGCGCGTCTGGTGACAAGACGTCGACTTCCCCGGCCAGATGCACGCTGACGTGCTTCCCGAGCGTCAACCAACGACGCGCCAACACCAGCCCATCTCCCCCGTTGTTGCCAGGCCCGCAAATCACCAACAGTCTGTCGACGTCGGGCAACTCGCGGAGGATGACGTCCGCCGCACCGCGCCCCGCGTTCTCCATGAGCAACAGACTCGGCACACCGGCGGCGATGAGTTTCTGGTCGAGCTCACGGCTCTGTTCTCGGGTCAAGACGGGAAACACGCTGGGAAGTTACCGCTCCGTCGCACAAAAACGCACCGAAATCGCGCCGTCACTCGCGTGCCGACCCAGGGTCGTGCTTTCCTGCACCGGACTCCTTTCGGCGCCGTGGCGCCTGAGTTAGGGATCGGGACATGCGTCGCGAGCCAACCACGAGGACTCGGCCTTCGTCCCTCGACACCTCGGACACGATTCGGGTGCTGATGGGTCTCGTCCTCACTGCAGCCATGGCGTCGGCAATGACTGCAGCCGGGTGTGCGACAAGGGATCCCGCCGATCCGAACGCCGGCCCGCGACCCCACGAGGCCGGCGTCGCGGACGCGGCGGTGTGCAGCCCTGACGAGGGTCTGCGGCTCTACGACGAGCGCATAGACCCGTTGTTTCGTGACGACCGGCCCAGCACCTGCAATCAATGTCACCTGAGTGGTATAAACCTGAGACAGTACGTTCAGGGCAGCCCTTGCGAGACCTACGCTTGCATGGTGGAACAACACCTCGTCGACGAGAAGCACCCCGAACGGAGCAAGGTTCTGGCTTGGATCGAGCGCGCGCGACCCGAGAGTGAGCTCATCACCCAAGAGGTGATCGACGCCGAATACAACGCGTTCTTGGAGTGGATTTCCTACAACGCGACGTGCAGCGCTTGTGAATCGGTAGCCTGTCCCTTGCCGTCCGACGCGGGGACGTTCTGTCCGAACGAGGACGCCGATCCCCACGGCGAGACCAACGACGCGGGCGTCGTAGATCCCGGCGGTTGTACGAGCGACGCACTAGAGACGGTGTTTCGGACCAGCGTCTACAGCCACCGAGGTCGCTGCGCGCCGTGTCACTTCAACATCGCCGAGAGCGCAGAATACGAGGCGCCGGTTTGGATCGAGGTGGCCCCTGACTGCGAAACAGGCTCACGTATCACCATGGACAACGTGATCCGCAATGGCTACGTCGACCTCGACGCACCCGAGCAGAGTCTGCTGCTACTGAAGCCGCTCGCCGAGTCGAATGGCGGCCTACCACATGGTGGCGGGGACAAGTTCGACGGCGCCGACGACCCCGGCTACCGGTCGTTTCTGTACTTCATCGAGCGATTGTCGGACTGCCAGGGCAAAACGACGCAATGAGCACCAGCGCGACGTCGAGTTTGCCGTAGAGCTGGGCGCTCGCCTTGCCGCGCGGGGTGTTTGCGTTTATGAGCCTCGCCGTGGAAATAGCCGTGCCAGACATTGCGAGCGGGCCTGTTGGCGGCGCCGAGGCCACCGCCATCGACGCGTGGAGAGACAAGACGTTCGACGACCTGAGCTGGAGAGCCGTTCTCGAGCACGTCTCCGAGCACGCGCTCAATCCCGTGACCGTGCAGCGCCTGCTGGAGACCAGGCCGCTCGCTACACGAGCCGACGCCGAATTGGCGCACGCCCGTGTCTCGGAGGCCATGGAGCTCCACCGGCGAGACGCTCGATTGCCGGTGCGAAGTACCAGCTCGCTGGCGGACGCACTGGCGATCGAGGTGCCGGTGCCGCCGATTCCGTCGTTCG
>CBINDO010000166.1:0-17592 GCA_966249405.1 uncultured bacterium
GGAGTCGATCCGCGAAAACAAGCGCTACAGCGAGCGCGGTGACTTTTCGATCCAAGGCGTCGCTGATTCGCTCAAGGCCGACTTTGGCGACAACCCCGTCGACATCGTCGTACACGCGCTCGCCAACGGCCCGGAGGTCTACAAGCCGCTGATGAACACGTCGCGCGCGGGTTACCTCGCCGCCGTTAGCGCCAGCGCCTACTCGTACGTTTCGATGGTGCAGCGCCTGGCGCCGCTCATGAAGCCGGGCGGCTCGTTCGTGTCTTTGAGCTACCTCGCGAGCGAACGCTCCATCGCGCGCTACGGCGGTGGTATGTCGGCGGCCAAAGCTGCGCTCGAGTCGGACACGCGATACTTGGCGATGGAGGCCGGGCGTCGCTACGGCGTCCGCGTCAACGCGATTTCGGCAGGCCCGGTCGCCACGCGTGCGGCGAGCGTGACCGGCACCATCCATGACATGATCGCCCACTACCGTACCAACGCACCGCTGCCCAAGGACTTGGTCGTCGAAGACGTAGCCAATGCCGCTGCGTTTCTGGCGAGCAACCTGGCGAGCGCCATCACGGGCACGCTCCTCTACGTCGATAACGGCTATCACTCGGTGGGCAAGGCGCTGGGGCCGGGCGACGAGGACTGGGTTCTGGGCAAGCTCTGACCGTTTACCCGGCGCACGTGTCGCGTGCGACGGCGCCTCAAAAAGTAGGAAAGCCGCATGCCATCGGCAGCGGCTTCATTCCGTTCGGTCCCAAGCGCAGGGCCGTGTCAGCGAGCAGGGCTTTTTCAGACCCAGAGCGGCGTCAGCCAGTTCATCCGGTGCGCCACGCGGCCCCGCACCACGTCGTGAAACTGAGCCTTGATGCGATGCGTGAGCGGCCCAACGCCGCCTTCCCCAATCGTGCGTCGATCGACGGAACCGACCGGCGTAACCTCTGCCCCGGTACCGCACAGGAAGATCTCCTCGGCGACGTAGAGTTCGGACCGAGAGATGGGTCGCTCCACGAACTTGAGCCCCAGATCTTCGGTCGCGAGTGTGATCAAGGTGCGACGTGTAATGCCGTCGAGGTTGTCCTCGGTGGACGGCGGGGATACCAGGGTGCCGTCGCGCACGATGAAGATGTGTTCGGCGCTGCCTTCCGACACATACCCTCGCTCCGTCAAGAATAGCGCCTCGTCGAAGCCGTTGTCGAACGCCTCACGGCGAGCCAGAGCGCTGTTCAAGTAGATGCCGGTGGGTTTGGCACGCGCCGGAATTGCGTTGTCCGAAGTGCGACGCCACGAAGAGACGCACACGGCGATCGACTCCTTGTCGATGTATTTCTTCAGCGGCATCGAATAGATGACGAAGCTCGAGTCCTCCTCGCGCAACACCGGCGCCAGCTGCACGGAGTTGCTGAACACCATCGGTCGCACGTACACGTCGTGGTGGACCTGGTTACGGCGTAAGGTCTCGATCACTGCCGCCTTGGCCTCGGCTTCGGTCACGGTGAGACGCAGCAGGATCAACTTCGCCGAGGCATTGAGTCTTCGGATGTGGTCGTCTAGTCGAAAGATGTACACCTGGTTCGCATCGTCGGCGAGGTAGCCGCGGATACCGCCGAAACAACCGAGCCCGTAGTTCAAGCCGCGCGAGCGCACACTGACCGTGGCTTGCTCGTCTTCCAAGTACCGTCCGTCGAAGTAAGTGACCATGATTGCGCCGGCGAGGATGCCAGAACGCAGCCGGTTTCGTCACCAGTGTGACACCTTTGCTCGACGAAGTTGAACCCTGAGCCGGCGCGCTCTCCGAGTTTAGCCGAGCCCGGCCGCGACCATCTGGAATTGAGCGACCGCGCGAGCCATGTCGGCGAATTCGTCGCGTCCGAATCGGGCCCCGCTCGTCATCCAGTCTACGTGCGCCTTGGGCCGCACCTCGTCTTGGAAATGTCCGATGATGTCGAGGTGGTCGGCGGCGCCCGCCCAGATCAGATTCTGGTAGATCATGCTCAACGTGGGCACGACCCCGTCGTTGGTGTGGAGGTCGATGCTTGCTCCCAACCGACGGTGCAGGAACGCCTCTTGGCTGGGTGTCAGGCGTGCGTAGCGGTAATGCTCGTGGGGCTCCTCCGTGATTCGGAAGATGGCGCGATACAACGCCGCCGAGAGCGTCGCGTAGGGGGAGAAGAGCCGGGTCCCGAGCTTCAAGAAGGGCACCGGCTCGGACCCCGTAACGACAGAGCCATAGTGGACGTTGGCCGCGTCCACGATTGTCGCGTTGAACAGATCCATCGCCTCCGGCGTCGTCTGGATCATGGCGCCTTGGTCGACGCGCAACTTGTTCATGTACGTGATGAGCTGCGTGCGGCTGTCTCGGTCGAGGTAGCGGAGCAACGCGTCGGTAACTCGGCGCACGACGCGCAGATCGCCACCCAGCAATTGATCCACCCCGCCGAGGCCCGTCAGGATACGCGTGACGAGGGCTAGTGACGGCTCCCCGAGCGAAAGCGAGACCACCGTCAACAAGCTGATCGCGTAAAGGGCGCGCGCGCCCGCGACGGTGGTGAAGTAAGTCGCGAGAGGCGTTCCGTGATGGGGAGTGTTGATGAAAGCCGCAGACCGGACCTGCCTACGCCAGTCCAAATGGCGGTCGGTCAAACCGAGGTTGCTGTGGGGAGACAACAGGAGACGGATGTCGATACCGCCCGTTGAATGGCCGACGAGATGAACAGGCCCTTTCTCGTCCGAGCAGAGGCGCGACAAGACGCGGGCCAACACCCGTGCCCGGTGCCGGATGCTGGCGGTCGGTGGCAGCGCGATGACGTCCGTCTCCACGGCTTGACCGTGGGCTCGAAACTGGAACGTCAACTCACGGCGCAGGTGCCCGAAGTAGTCGTACCCAACCAGTTCGGAGAACCCGAACATGCCTGGAACGAAGTAGATGCGATGCGACGAACCCACAGCTGGGCAGTGACCTTACCGGAACTCGATGTCGCGGGTCAGCTCGAAGTCGAAGCGTAGTTGACCCCGCGCTGCACCACTCCCGTTCGACGTGTCGGTTGCCGCGCTCTCGACGACCCTGACGCGGTGAACGTGGAGCTCGGCGCGGGTCGAATCGAGAGCCAGCTCAGCCAACGGCGCCACCCACGGCACCGTTCCTGCACCGGCCGCATCCGAATAACTGCACCGCAGGACCGCTCGGCCGTCTTGAGGATTCGTGAGGTCGACCAGCACTACATCCGACCCGGAGCCGATGTCCCAAGTCAGATCGATGGGAGATCCTGGGTTCAGGAACGTCACCTGCTCGAGCGGCGTGCCACCAACGGTCACGTGTCGGAGATACGCTGGGGCCACGCCGCGCAGTGACATGGCGGGCACCTGGGCCGAACCCTCGATGTTGACTTCGTATTGGGCAAGCGCGGGCAACGGCACGTCGCGATCGCGACTCGTGTACATGACGCCAGAGGCGAGGGACGACAAGCCAGGGAACGCGCGGGGGGCGAGTGAGATGGTAACGGGGGCAGCGGGCTCGACTGCCGCCGGTTCGGTCACCGCACCTTCGTCATTCGCCAGGTCGGAGAGCGCGGTCTCGTCCACCGCCGACTCGGACGCTGGGACGTCCGCGGCTTCAGCTTCGACCAAGGCCGATTCGTCCCGCGCCGGGACGACCGTACCGGCGGGCGGCTGCGTGTGAATGACGACGGTACCGGCTTCGAGCAACGTCACGGGGGCCGCGCTCGCCAAGCCCCCTGCCGTCAAGTCTTGGCACCGGCCAGGTTCCGGTATGGCGTCCCTGGAGCCACTGACCACGGCGGAGAACGGGGCGGCACCCGCGCCGGGCCGGGCGTCTCGCGAGTAGACGAAGTGAGCGATCGCCTGCGCCGACTCGAACCCGACGTTGCGCGAGTGTTCGATGTCGACGTGTGCAACGGGCACGGCACGTGCGTCGGAGTTGAGGTCGACGTCGACGTTTGTGGCCGCGGAATTGTCGAGCCCAGCACCCGAGCCCGAGACGGTCTCCATGCCGGACGCGCCCGAGCACGCAGCGGTAGCCACCAGCACCCCGGCGTACACGCCGGGCAGAACCCCCAAAACCCTCGAATTCACCGCGCGAAAACGCAACATGACGCTCACCTCAAGGTTATTCCTTCCCGGCGCAACCAGCAAGTCTGCTGTGTGGAATACTGCAGTGCGACGGCTCTCTTTCCTCGCCACCCAAGAGGCGCCGTTCAATCTCGCCAGCATTGCGGTCGACGGGCCGACACGCCTATGCGACTCGGGTTTGATTCGTGGGGTATTGGTCACTACGGTCCGCCCCCCATGAAACTCCAGTCCTGGTTTGCCTTGTCCTGCGTTTTGGCCGCGGTCGCGTGCGGCAAAGACATCGGCGACTCGTGCAAGTCGGTCAACGAGTGCATTACGACCGACACCGACCGGCTGTGTCTCACGCAGGACGGCGAGGGGTTCCCGGGTGGGTACTGCAGCAAGTTCAACTGCGGCGGATCGAACGCATGTCCGGAAGAAGCGGTGTGTGTCGCCTACCGTTACACCTTGGGGGGAGGCGCCTGTAACTCCGACAGCTCGCTCTCGAGGCTCCAGCGCAACTACTGCATGTTGCGCTGTGACGACGACTCGGACTGTCGTGACGGCTACAAGTGCCTGACCGCCGACGGCGACAACCCGCTCGGCGCGACCATCATCGACGGCAACGCTGGCGTCAAAATCTGCGGGCTCGAGTATTATCAACCCGCCAAGGCGCCGAAACGCGACAGCGAGGTGTGTGAACCGGAAGGATTGTTGGACGTGGCTGACGCCGCGGCGCTGGGTGAGACGTCCACGGTCGACGTTACTGGCGGGGACGCCGCCGTCTCCAGTGTGAGCTCCACCGTCAGCGCGGGTGATGCCGCGGCGACCGTCGAGGCGACCACGGGCGCCGACGCTGGCGGCGCTTCCGGTTCGAGCCAGCGTTGAAAGGGTGAGACGTTATGTTCGGCCTTGCCCAGTTGCCGCGCACCTTGGCCGCGGCCGAGCGAGACATCGGCCATCACCGAAAACACGTGAGGTTGTCGGTGGTCGGCGACCTCGTGCGGCTGGCCATGCCCGACTGCGCCGAACGGGAGCGCGCCATCGCCCTGCTCGGCAAATTGCTCGAGCAAGATGCCGAACCCGAAGTGAGAGCACGGGCGGCGATCGGACTGGCCGATTGCGAAGCGGGGACGCACGCGATCGACGTGTTGGTCGCTGCGGCACGAAGTGAGCACGGGGGGGTCGCCGAGATGGCGCTGGCCGCCCTCCGCGAAGTCTCACCGCCGGGGGATCGGCGGGTATCGCGGTTACTCGACAACCTTGCTCAGAGCAAACAGGCAGCGGTTAGGTTTCAGGTCGTCGCCGCTGGCTCGCGGGTGCTCGACGATTCGGCGTTCGACGGCTTGGTCGAAGCTGCTTTTCGCGACCCCGACGCCAAGGTGCGAGGTCTCGCCTTCAGGGTTTGCGAAGAACGCTACGATCACGAGTTGCCCGCCTTCGTCGCGGCGGCGGCGGTGAAGGCGCTCGACGACGACGATCGAATGGTCCGAGTTGCAGCCGCGATCTTGCTCGCGCCCGCCAACCACGTGAAGGCGCGTGCGGTGTTGACCGCGGCATTGAATCAACGTTGGGCCATGCCGGCGCCCGAAGACGAGCAAACGGTGGTCGAACTCGCCGGGGAGCTCCAACTCACCGAGGCGTTGCCTGGCCTGCGGCGTCACGCACGGGGCTTTTTGGGGATTGTTCCGGGTCGATTCGCTTGGCAAGCGCAGGTGGCCATGGCGCGGCTCGGTGACGCACCGGCGCGGGCGGCGATCGCGGCCGGTTTGCGCAGCCGTCAAGCTCATGTCCGAGTGGCCTCGGCGGTAGCCGTGGGCCGAGCCCGACTGCACGGCCTACGTGGCGAGGTTGAGGCACTCGGTGTCGCGGGCAAACTCCCGAGCGACGTCCTCGACCAAGTGATCGCCGATTTGGCCACGTCGTAGTCTTGAGACACGCGCCGTTTGCGACTACAGCGCGCACATGTCCGATACGTTTGATGCGATTGTTTTGGGTGGTGGCCCAGGCGGCTACGTGTGTGCGATTCGTCTAGGGCAACTCGGGTTGTCGACCGCTTGCATTGAAGCCGAGGAAGTGGGCGGCGTGTGCCTGAACTGGGGCTGCATCCCGTCGAAAGCGTTGATCAGCAACGCTCATCTCTACGAAAAGGCCAAGAGTGGGACCGAGGTCGGTCTCTCCTTCGGACAGGTCGAGCTGAACGTCGACCAGATGCAGGACTGGAAGAATGGCATCATCAAGAAACTGACAGGTGGTGTGCGAGGGCTGCTGAAGGCCAACGGCGCGACGTTGATCGAGGGGTTCGGCAAGTTCGTCGACCCCAAGACGATTGAGATCACGAAGGCCGACGGCTCGAAACGTCAAGTGAAGGCGACCAAAGGCATCGTCGTCGCGACGGGCTCTTCGACGATCCAAGTGCCCGGCTTCGAGTTCGACGGAAAGAGTGTGATCGGTGCCCGTGAAGCCGTGAGCTTGCGCGAGATCCCGAAGCGTTTGGTGGTCGTTGGTGGCGGCGTGATCGGACTCGAACTAGGCATGGTTTATCAGACGTTCGGTTCCGAGCTTACCGTGGTCGAGTTGACCCCGAGCTTGTTGCCGGGCATGGACCCCGAAGCCGTTCGGTTGGTCGAGCGGCACATCACCAAACATGGTGGCAAGGTGCTCACCCAAGCCAAAGCCGAGGGCCTCAAGAAGAATCCCGACGGCACCGTGACCGTAACCGTGACGACCGCTTCTGGCCCACAACAGATCGACTGCGACAAGGTGCTCGTGGCGGTTGGCATGCGCCCCCGCGGCAAGGGCATTGGCCTCGAAGAGATCGGCGTCAACGTCGACCCGCGCGGCTTCGTACCCACTGACGACCAGTGTCGCACCAACGTCCCCGGCATCTACGCGATTGGCGACGTGAGTGGCGCTCCCATGCTCGCTCACAAGGCGTCCAAGGAGGGTGAAGTCGCGGCAGAGGTGATCGCAGGCAAGGCTGCCGGAAAGGACTGGCAGACCATTCCCGGGATCATCTTCACCCACCCGGAGATCGCCCAAGCGGGCCTCACGGAAGCCCAGGCCAAGGAGCAGGGCTTGGATGTCAGTGTCGGGAAGTTTCCGTTCTCGGCGCTGGGCCGAGCGATGAGCATCCGCGAAACGGACGGCTTCGTGAAGGTGGTTCGGAACAAGGCCAACGACGTGATCGTGGGCATTACCGTGTGCGGACCCTCGGCGTCGGACTTAATCAGCGAAGCAGTGCTGGCCGTGGAGATGGGCGCGACTGCCACGGACATGGCGCTCGCGATACACCCGCATCCGACGTTGGGCGAATCGTTGATGGAGGCCGCCGCGGCTTCGCACGGCCACGCCATCCACGTCGTCAACAAGTGAGTCGCAGCCCTCGGTCGCGGCATCCAGTGACTCCCGCACCGGGGTGTGCGGCGGCTAGGCGAGCGGGCCCGTCTCTCGACGGCGATGGGCCCCGCCCCGCGTTGATCTCTCGGTGCGGCCGTGGCAACGTCCGAGCATGGGTATTGTTGGACGGTTGGCACGGGAGCTGGAGGCCGCGTTCAGTCGAGCGCTCGATGCTGCGGAGGATCCGGGACGGTCACTCGATCTCACGCTGCGAGAGCTGAAGGAGCACCTGCGCCAGGGCAAACGCGAGCTCGTGCGAGCTGTGGCAGCAGAGCGGCGCTTGCGTGACGCCCACCAGGGATTGCTGGAGACCGTGCAGAAGTGGGAGGCGCGTGCGGAACTGGCGGTGCGCCATGGCGACGACGAGTTGGCTCGGCGTGCAATCGCACAGCGCCGTCGAGTCGCGGCTGAAGCCGAGCAGACGGAGAAGTCGCTGGCGGCGCAGCGTGCCGCGGCGTTCGAGTTGCGCGACGAGCTGCAGACGATGGAGCGACGTTATGCCGACTTCGAGAACCGTCAGGGATCCCTGAAGGTGAAGTTGAGCCAGCACAATCCCAGCGCGGCTGGCTTCGGCGCAGCCAACGCGGCGCTCGACACGTTCAGCGACATCGCCGACCGGCTCGATGGGGTGGAGGACGTCGTGGCAGCCCAGCAAGAGGTGGACGCGATGCTCCATGCCAAGGCGACGTCCGAGGCGGATCTGGAGCTCCGCTTCCGCGCCCTCGAACAAGCGTCGACCAACCAAGCCGGTAACGAATTTGCCGCGGCAAGTGAGCTCGACGCCGAGCTCGACGCGCTGAAGCAGAAGCTGCGAGTGCGCATATGACCGAGCGGCTGGTGGTGTGCTTGCGATACGCAGCGATCGAGTGCGAGGCTCAGCACTACCTCGGCGTCGCGCGGCGCGTCGAAGCGGCGCTGGCTGCCGTCGGAGGTGAACGGATCAGCTGGGGCGCGGATCGTTACGCCTTCGAACTCGACCCCGACGACTTCCCGCTGGTGCTGCGCCAGCTGATCGCGACCCAACTCGAATTGCCCGAGCATGGCGTGGGGATCGGAATAGGTGAGCTCGTGGGACAAGCGGAAGGCATGGCGTGGGGCCGGCCGCTCGTCGTCGCGAGCGCCCTGGCCGCCAGCGCGAAACCGGGAGAGGTTCTGCTCGACCCGCATTTGCCGGACGTTCGCCAGTCGCGGCTCGCGACGTTGGGACGCATCCCCGTGCGCATCGGCGAACGCTACGTCGGGGCGGCGCTACTGCTCCCTGGAGCATGTCCGCCCACGGGTTATCGTGCCGACGAAAGCGAACCACCCTCCGCGCGCTTGGACGGGCAGCCCAACACCACGAACGGCTCCGAATCCCTGCGTCCCCCCGGTTCCCTTCGTGCCGCCGACTCACGGCTGTCGCCGACCTCGCTTGCCCCCGGCCGTCCCAGCGTGTTCGACGCCCTGCGGTCTGGCGACCCCTCCGTGATGCTCGACCTCGCCAAGACGCTCCGAGTCGAACAACCCGATAATCTCGCCGCTTCACGACTCGAAGCGATGGCGTTGATCGCGCAAGGCAAGGCGGACGAAGGGCTGCGGCTTCTGCAGCGCTTCGTCGAGTCGGTGGTGGAAGGGCCGGCGTTGTTGCGGTCGCAGGCGGGTTTGGCGTTGGCCGTTGGGCACGCGCGCGTCGGCAACTCCCGCAAGGCCGCGTTGTGTGCCTTGACCGCGCTGAGTGACGCCGAAGAGTGCAACAACAAGCGAGCCGCACAAGCCTGTGCGCAGTTACTCGCCCAACTCGCCGCCAACGACGGAGCGACGGAGGTCGCCCAGTCTTGGCAGCGGCGCTCCGTTGCAGAATGAGGGGACCGAGCGGCGGCGCCCTCGAGGTCGGACACCAGCGGTCCGCTCGCGTGCGACAAAAACTGGACAGAGTTTCAGTGGTGAGGGTAGTACTGAACGCATGGTTACCTTCAACCCCGCTGGCCGCATCCTCGTTGCATTGTTCGATCTGTCGCAAACAACGGAAACAATTGACCTATTTAGCCTGTCCGAAGGGGCTGGGCTGAACCTGTATCGGACCCTAGCGGAGCTAGATGAGCTCGCGCGGCGGGGCCTCGTCGACGCCGGGCGATTGCGTCTGACTCTCAGTGGCGTCGCCGTAGCGGCAAGTCTGGATCGACGCTCGAGGCTGCAGGGTGCCGGCCAACGTGCGGCCCAAGGCAGTGGCGGGGGGAGCGTCGTTCAGTTAGTGGCGCGTCCCGACCGCGAGCAGTCCAAGCGCACGGTAGATCAAGGCTTCACGCGTGAGCTCGTCGCCTGAGGGATCGGTGCTCCTGATCCGGTAACCAGTCGGCGACAACCGGCGCGCGGCGCCCGGCGTCGTCGGCTCGCTCTCGGGCAGGAGGCGCCCCCCGGTTACCGGAACCAGTTGGCAATAACGTCGTTGTCTGCGACGTGACCACAGCAAATGGACGGTCGGAGCGGCGCCCGGCTGCCACTGCACATGGATGTGCACCTGGTCCTGCGCCAGGTGCACGCACATGACTTGCTGAACGCCCCCTGCCATGAATGCGCCGGAGTGTTGGGGATGGATGTTGGTAATTCCGATGCTGCGCCGCACGGGCTCGTCGAAGCGCGCGAGGTGGCGGTGGAGTTCCGCCTCGAGGTCTTCCAAACACACCTCCACGATGCGCCGTGCCCAGGTGTTGTATTCCAGGGCTCGCGCTTGCGCCTCGTGCTCTTCAGCGCTTGCACGCGCGCGGCTCGCTAGATCCCGCGCCAGGTTATCCCAAGGCAACACCCACTGCCTTACGCTGCGGCGCGGGTGCAACTTCCCGCAAACCAGCGAGAACGCGTTTACGGTTGCGCCGGGCAAGCGACTCGGGCAAAGGAGCGGCGGAATCATGACCTTGAAGCTGCCCAACGGCGAGTTCGATGCATTCCTCTTCGACTGCGACGGCACGTTGGTCGACTCGATGCCGCTTCACCACCGCGCCTGGAGTCAGAGCTTTCTCGAGGGGGGCGCAACCTTCGAGTTCACGTGGGACCTGTTCATGAGCCGAGCCGGAATGGGCCTGCACGAAACCGTGACGGCTCTGAACGTCCAGTTTGGCACCGCGCTCGATCCGGTCAGTGTCGTGGCGCGGCAGCGAACGCTCTTTCGGGAGGGCATCGCCAGCGTTTTACCGGTCGGACCGGTGCTCGAGGTCGCGCGCGCCGTTCAAGGCATCAAGCCCATGGCCGTGTATTCTGGCGGGGAGGGGGAAATCGTTCGCGCGGAACTAGCGGCAATCGGGGCGCTGGATTGGTTCGGCGCGGTGGTCTGCCGAGAGGACGTGGAGCGCGGCAAACCAGCGCCGGACGGCTTCCTCGAGTGCGCCGCCCGGTTGGGAGTCGCGCCGTCGCGCTGCTTGGTTTTCGAAGACGGCATCATGGGAGTGGAAGCCGCTCGAGCCGCGGGCATGCAAGTCGTTTTGGTCGATCCCGCCGACTGGCGTTGACGCCGCCGAGTCGTTCCAGGGCCGACGCGGAGCAGCCCTCCGTCCACCGCTCAGGGTGAACCCGCGTCGGCGCTACCGGCGTCCAATACCGCGTCGAGGTCACCTGCGTCGAGGTCATCTGCGTCGAGGTCATCTGCGTCGACGAACGACGCCTCTGACGTCGCCCCGACGTCACTGGACGCGACCGCTGGGATCCCCAACGACGCGCTCCTCTGCAGGCGTGCGCGCTCTTCCCATGGCTGAGGCCAAGTCGCCATGGCCACCGGAGCGCCAGTCGTCACGGCCGGAGCTGGCGCTGGGGCGGTCGACGCACCTGGGGGCCGCCCCAGAGAGACCGCTTCTTCGTTCAACAGATCGGGCGTGTACACGACGCAGCTCGACGCAACGACGGCCGTCAGCACTAGGCAAACGGGTCCTGCACGAAGCGGTTTGGCGTCGGAACGTCCACGAAGGCCCATTACGAGGTGCTCTACCACCGCTGCCTTGGGCTTGCAAAACCTTGCTCGGCGAGCCGCGCCGGCTTGCGGACACTGTGGACCGAAAGTTATATACGAGGGCGTGGCCCGTCGTTGGTTGTTGCTCAGTGACGTGCACTTGGAGACCGCTCCCCACGTCGAGCGTGAGCTGGCGGTGCAAGCAGTGCTCGCGGCCCATCCGGGGACCGACGTCGTGTTCCTCGGCGACCTCTTCGAGTTCGCGACGGCACCGGCGGAGGGGGAAGCGGCATTGGCCGCGCTCCTCGCGGCCAACCCGACGTTCTGCGCGGCCTTGCGAGCCCACGCGGCCACGGGAGCCCGCGTCCATTGGGTAGCCGGCAACCACGACGCGGCGCTAGCTGGGCTCGAACATAGCGCGCGCCGTTTGCTCGGCATCGACGTCGCGGTTTGGCCTTGGTTCCTGCGGGCCGGCAGTGTTCATCTAGAGCACGGACACGTGTTCGATCGCGACAACGCTCCGCTGCATCCCCTGGCTCGGTGGGACGTGCGGGACGAACCGCTCGGGGTCGAACTGATGCGCAAGATCGTGGTTGGGTTGGGCGTCCGTCAATGGGCGCACGCGCACCAGACCACGCCAGCCAGAGCCCTGAACGATGCCTTCCGTTGGTTTGGTTGGACGCTCCCGGCGCGGTTTGCACAGGGAATTTGGGTGCTTGCTCGTGTCAGCTCGGACTCGCTTGCGGGTCGTTGGGGCCGCGCCCGCCGAGCGGATGAGGAGGGCAGCTCGCGCGTGTCTGGGTATGCCGCGTGCGTCGGACTCCCCGAAGCGGCGTTGCGAGATGTGTTGTCTGCTCGCGCCGAACCCACTCATTCTCGATTCGGAGCCGTGTTTCGTCGGGTATATCTGGATTGGGTCTCCGCGCTGCTGGTGACCGTAGCCGGCGCGGGGGTTGGACTGGCCACGGGTGCCAGCTGGCCATGGGCCGCCACCTTGATCGGCGGGGGGTACGCGGTCCGGCAGGGGATGTCCAAGCGAGAGTCACGCTACCCGCCACCGATGGACGCCCTGCGCCAAGGAGCGCTCCACATAGCGGCCGTGACCGGCGCCGCTCGCGTCGTTTTCGGGCACACGCACGTCGAGGAGGAAGAAGGGCCGTACACCAACTTAGGCTCCTTCGGGTATGGCTCCGAGCGTGGGCGCGCTTATGGCCTGGTCACCGACGAGGGAGTCTTTACGCGGTGTTATCTCCGCTGAGGCGGAGTCCAACCCAGTGTCCAGTGTCCGGTGTCCGGTGTTGCGGACGTCCGCGGACACTGCCGGTGGGAGGTCTCGGCATCCCGGGCGGTGAAAAAGTGCAGATCACGGCGAAATCCATTGCTCCGAGCTTGCGGCTGCTGTTGGCACGCCGGCTGCAATTAGAGGCTGCGATGAACATCGAACCCTCTACCCAACACACCGCCGCTCTCTCTTCGCAACACACCGCCGGTCAATATGGCACGGGCCAATACGGGGCCGCTCATCAAGCCGCGATTCAACAAGGCTCGCTCGCTCCTAATGTCTCACTGCCCGGAGACAACCAGGTCCTAGACAAGGTCGTGTCGCGTTGCAAGACGCCGCTCATCGAGGTCATTCAACGAGGCTTCTCCCTGTATTCGGCGCTGCCGCCCGTCGCTCAACGGTCGTCCAACGGCGGTCGGGAGAAGATGCCGCCGCTGCGCGAGTTCGCGCAAGAGCACGGCCTGGCGTTGTCGACCTACTGGCGTTTGATCTCGACCTATTTGCTCTACCGTCGGTTCCCCGAGATCGCCCACTACCGTCACCTCGGCGTCGCGCACCTCAGCGTGATCTTGGGGGTGGAAGAAGAGTGCCAGCTGTACTTCATCCGCATGACCGAGATTTGCCGTTGGTCGCGCCGTGTTCTCGAGCAAGAGGTCAAGGCGTATCACCGCAACTGGCATTGGGGCGGCCGCGGCGAACAGAATCGTCACACGACCAAGCTGCGCGCGATGCGTTTGGCGAGTTGATTGGCTACTTGTTACGAAATTCGTCGAGGTTCACGTCGGGATGATACCTGAGCAAGCGATAGGCGCGTTGCCGCGAGATACCGATCTTGGCCGCAGCCTGGCTCAAGTTACCGCCGCATTCATTGAGCGCGGCCAGCAGTTGCGCGCTATCGGACTCGCGTGCCATCTCCGTGGGAGTGCGCGTCATTCCACTGTCGGAAGGCGCTGCTGGAGACTTGGACAAGGAGGGCAACTGTTGAATCGCGTCGGGCAGCAAGCTCGCGGACCAGCGTTTGGCTTCGCCATGGAGCACCGCCATTTGACGAGCCACCTGCACGACTTCGCGAACGTTCATGGGCCACGGATAGGTGAGCAACATCTCGGCTGCATCGGTGGTCAGCTCGGGGGCAGCCCGGCCATCGACTTGGGCGTTACAGAAGAAGATCGGGAGGATCTCTTCGCGGCGGTGTCGGAGCGGAGGGAGCCGCAGCTCCACACCTCGGAGTCGGGCGTACAGATCGGCCCGGAATCTTCCGGACTCGACGGCGCCGGCAAGCAACTCCTGCCCAGCGGCTAGCACTCGGACGTCGACGGCCACGGGCGACGACTCGCCAAGGGGGGTCACGGACTTCGTCTCCAGGACTCGAAGCAGCTTCGCCTGGATGGAGAGAGGTAGGTCGACGACCTCGTCGAGCAACAACGTACCCTGATGTGCGGCGCGAAAGTACCCGACGCTGGACTGGTTGGCCCCGGTGAACGCGCCTTTGCGGTAACCGAACAACTCGGCTTCGGCGATGGTCTCCGGCAACGCAGCGCAATTGACTGCGACGAACTTGCCGGAACGGCCGCTGGCTCGGTGGACGGTGCCCGCCAACACCTCTTTTCCAGTGCCGGTTTCGCCCCACACGATCAGGGGCAGGTTACTGTGCGAGGCGCGCGTCGCTTGGGCAAAGAGGTCGGTCATCGCCGGGCCCAAGAACACGCTGCTGCTCAAATTGACGAGCACGTCTTGGCCGGGCCGAAGTTCGAGCACGACCCCGAGCCAGTTACCCATCCTCACCACGTCGCCTCGCCCGAGCTGGCTCGCCGTGAGCTTGCGTCGGTTGAGATACGTGCCGTTTTTGCTCCCGAGGTCGGTCAAGATCCAGTCGCGGCCACGCTGCGTGATCTGGGCGTGCACGCGGGACACCTGGTTGTCTGGTAGACAGTAGGTGTTTTCCTCTGCGCGGCCAAAAGTGGCCTGGGTCGTCGTGCCTAGTGGGTCGAACCTCCGCTCGGGGAGCATCCACGCGATGCCCAACGTAGGGGGAATGGCCTCACCAGAGCTGCTGGCAGCAGCGTCCAGGGTAGTGGCGAACCTCCGATTCACAGTCATGCCGATTAACACGCGTCGCCGCCCTCGACAACGGAGGGTTGCGTCGTCCGAGACGTCCGATCAATAGGTTGCCCCAAACCTGCGTTTGGATCCAAGCTATGATTCTGAATGGAGGTTTCGTGACGCAAAACAACTCTGTGGGCTTCATGCGAAGCTTGTGCATGGGCCGGATCGAGGAAGACGTAATCCTACCGTTCCCCGTGCTGTCGAAGGATGAGCAGGAAACCCTGCGTGGGGTCGTGAGCTCGGTCGAGGCGCTGCTCAAGCCGCGCGGCGAGGACTTCAGGAAGTGGGACGTGGAAGGCGAGATGCCCGCGGAGTTCATCGAGGAACTCAAAGCATTCGGCCTGTTCGGCCTGGTAATCCCCGAGAGCCACGGTGGGCTGGGGTTTGGCAGTGGCGCCTACTCACGGGCTCTTCAGGAAGTCGCCAAGTACGACGCGTCCGTCGCCGTGACGGTCGGCGCGCACAGCTCCATCGGTATGCGTGGCCTTTTACTCTTCGGCAGCGACGCCCAGAAAGAGAAGTATTACGGACGGCTCGCTACCGGCGAGATGATCGCGGCCTTTTGCTTGACCGAGCCGGGCGCCGGGTCCGACGCCGCTGCGATCAAAACGACCGCAGTGCGCAACGAAAACGGGTGGGTGCTCAACGGCAACAAGTTGTGGATCACGAATGGCGGCATCGCGGACTTCTTCACGGTATTTGCCAAGACCGGTGCCGAGGACGGCCGCGGCAAGATCAGCGCGTTCATCGTCACCAAAGACATGCCGGGCGTGAGCATCGGGCCCCACGAAGACAAGATGGGGATCCGCGCCAGCTCGACCACGACCGTTCACTTCGACAACGTGCAGGTGCCGGCGGAGAACTTGCTCGGCGAAGAGCACAAGGGGTTCAAGATCGCGATGCAGATCCTGAACAGCGGTCGCACCGGCTTGGGCGGCGGCTCGATCGGCGCGATGAAGCGGATCATCGAGCTCAGCTCCAAACAAGCCAAGGAACGCAAACAGTTCGGTAAGCCGATCGCCGAGTTCGGGCTCATCAAACAGAAGGTCGGACAGATGGTCATCGACTGCTACACCACCGAAGCAACGGTGGCGATGGTGGCGTCGCTGACCGACCGCAAGTTCGAAGACTATGCCGTCGAAGCGGCGATCAGCAAAGTATACGCCTCCGAGTGTTTGTGGCGCACCGTCGATGAGGGCCTGCAGACCGCGGCGGGCAACGGCTACATGCGGGAATACCCGTACGAGCGAGTGCTGCGCGACGCGCGCATCAACCGCATCTTCGAGGGTACCAACGACATCTTGCGTTTGTTCATCGCCTTGAGCGCGATGGACGACGTGGGCAGTCAACTCAAGGAACTCGCGACGAGCCTGCAGGGCGTCTTCACCGACCCAATCAAGGGCTTCGGCGTGCTCAGCGAATACGCCATGCACCGGGCTCGCCTCGCCGCTGGCCTCAAGCGCGAAGCCGGTGCCTTCACCAAACTGCACCCGCGACTGGCGGAGCCAGCAGCCGTCTTCGAACAGGCGACGGCCAACCTTGCCATCGCGGCTGACCGCATCCTTCGCAAACACGGCAAGCAAATCATCGGCAAGCAGTTCGCGTCCAAGCGTCTGGCTGACATCATGATCGACATGTTCGTGCTTGCTTGCACCCTGAGCCGTGTGAACTCGGCGGTGCAAGCCAAGGGCGTCGAACAGTCGACCACGGAGCTTCAGATATTGGAGACGTTCGCGGCCCAGGCAAAGGTGAGGATCGCGACCAATCTCAACGCCATCGACGACAACCCGGACGAAGCCATCAAGGCGATCGCGGACCATGCCTTCGAAGCCGAACGCTTCACGTGGGACACGATCTAGCCTGGCGTTCGCTCCCGCACCGGGCCGGTACGGCTCCTGGGCCGATGGCCGGAATGGCAATCAGGTAACGGAAAGCGTGGCACGCTGCTCACAAAGTTGGGTAGGTGTCGCGGCGGCTTTACCTGCATAGGACAAGACGAAAAACTTCATGTCTGGGCTTCGAATCACTGGCAGCGGCCGGTACCTTCCCGGTCGGCCATACACCAATCACGACCTCAGTCGCGTGATGGACACGAGCGACGACTGGATCGTGCAGCGCACTGGGATCCGGCAGCGCCACTACTGCCCCCAGGGGCAGGGCGCAAGTGACTTGGCCGTAGAAGCTTCGAAGCTCGCCCTCGCGGACGCGGGCCTGCAAGCTTCCGACATCGATTACATCTTGTTCAATACGATGACTCCCGACCATCTCTTCCCGGGGTCGGGGCCGTTGTTGGGCTCGAAGTTGGGGATCCCCGGCGTGCCGGCGCTCGATCTGCGCGCTCAGTGCGCGGCGATGGTGTTCACTTTCCAGGTGGCGGCCGGCCTCTTCGCGTCCAAGGCTGCGAAGCGGATCTTGGTGGTTGGTGCCGAGGCTCACGCGGGGTTCATGCCTTGGGTGGATTGGGACATTCTGGACGGCACCACCGAGCGACGGCCGAGCCCGGAAGCATGGCAACGAGCCACCGAACATCGCGGCTTGGCGATCATCTTCGGGGACGGTGCCGGCGCCTTGGTGCTCGAAGAGGATCCGACGGGCTCCGCCGGGGTGTTGTCGCTGGACGTCCACAGTGATGGAAGTCTCACCGACGAACTCTTGATCCCACTCGGCTTTCGTCAACGTCCGTACCTCGGTCAAGCCGACCTGGACCAGGATCTCATGATCCCGCGCATGCAAGGGCGCGAGGTTTTCAAGCATGCGGTCTCCAAGTTACCGTCTTCGATCAAGACGGCGTGCGCTCGCGCTCAGGTGAGCTTCGACGACATCGACTGGTTCA
>CBINDO010000167.1:0-17557 GCA_966249405.1 uncultured bacterium
ACTCTCCGTCACGATCGACGGCAGCTTTGCGCCGAACGAGGCGGCCACTGCCCACGCCCGTGTACAAAGTGAACAGCGCATCGGCGCCGTGATCCTCGACATGGAACGGACCTGAATCGGTCAACCTCGGAGCCGCGGTCGAGCTGAGCAGGTCCGGGGCCCAAGTCGAAGCGATTGGGCTGCCTAGAGCTCTAACTGCCGTAAGAAGCGTGTATCTCGTCCCACAAGGTTTGCCGAGCTCGCAACGCGAGCGACGCCGCAGCGAAGGCAGCTTGGGCTGCCTTCGCGTCGTCTCCGATGAGGTCACGCAACAGCTTTTGCGCCATCGGACCGTGACTTTCACCGTCGACCGCGATGTGGCGCTTCAAATACGCCATGAGCTTGGTGCACGGCAGCCCCTCGCGCGCCAAGCTCTCCACCAGCGGCAGAAACAGCGCGGGGATCAGGTTTTCTCGGCCGAAGAAGAACACCGCCAAGCGGACCGCCAGCGGCTGCGCGAGGCAGCGCAACGTCTGCAGCACGAAACGACGTGAAGCGTCGGGGACGTCCGTGACTTCGAGCGCGACCTGCGGTGAGACTCCTGAAGCTACGGCGGCCGTCAGCGCTCGGATTGGTTTGGTGTCAGCGCCGATCTCTTCCATGGCCTCCAAGTACCAAGCGAAGTGGCTGAGGACGCGCCCGGGCTCGATCTCGTCCGTCTCCTCGCCGAGCACGATCTCGTTGATCAAGCGCGCGGCCTCCGGGTGCTGCGGCGGCGTCCAGTACACGTCCACACACGTCAACTCGCGTTGCAGGCTCTTGAGCAGGCACATGAAGTCCCACACGCAATACACGTGGTGTTCACAAAACGCGCGCAAACGATCTGGCGACGTGAGCGCCGCGTGCAACGGGTGTTCGAGCAAAGCGCGGCGTTGCGCTTCGAGGTTCGACGACTCGACGACCAGGGGGCGAGCGGACAGGCCAGGGTTACTCATGCGGCGGAGCTATCACGGAAGCCGAGCGCTCGACGTGCAAAGGTCCGGGACAAGTTGTCGCTCGCTGCGGTGGCGGGTTTCTTGCGGTACAACTATACCCACTGTTCCGCTCTGTAGACCTCACCGCAGTCAACTTTGCTCGCTAGGTGGCTTCGCCATGTAGGCTTGTCGGTTCCGGGAGGGGGTTCGGGCGCGGAATCGGGAGCGGTTTTGGGGGCTCGGGCACGAGCATTTGGATGAGGAGCCGGCGCTGCACGTCGCAAGGGTTCGAGCTTCGGGCTCGGGATGGGAAGCGGGTTGGGATTTGGGCGTGTTAATGTGGACCGAGCATAAACTCGGTCCACGCGGACCGTTACTTGATGAGCCGACTGAGTAAGTCTTTCAGCCGCACAGCGAAGTGCAATATCGGCCTCGCCTCAGCGCCGTTGCAAGCTCGGAGTGCAACAGCGAGCTCAATGGCCGCTGCCGCTTCGCAAAGCTCACCGAGCGCGATGGCGTACACGCGGCTCTTGTCGGCGCGGCTGCGACGCCCTGCGCCTTCGGCGATGTTGAGCACACAACCGATGGTGCTCTTGCGGGCCTGCTCCCGGATACGGGCGTCGGTAATGCGGAGCTCTCCGAGTGCCGTCGCGAATTCGATGGCGACTTGATACGCAATGAGCTTGTGGTGGGGTAACGTCGAAGGAGGGGATTGATGGTGGGTCATGCCCAAAACGGCGCAGGTGCTGTGACAGCGACACGCCGAGCCCGTCGCCCAACCCGACCCCGAACCCCCTGAGCTGGCGCAGCACGTGCGCCTAAGGCTCGACCCACCATTAGGCCCCTCCGTAGCGGCCCCGCTACTGAGCTCTGCACGCCGAGTGCGAATTTGCGCTCCTCCGAACCCGAACCCGGTCGCCTTCCGCAACCCTTTGTGATCAACTGGTTAGGTCACAACGCCAGCACGGGGTACGAATCAACGCTGCCACAGCAGTGTAGACCCCATCGCAGTCCGAGCCGCCCCCTTCGTGAGGGGGTTCGTACTGCTACTTGGGCGTCGGCTCGGTCAGGCGCCGGAGTGGGAGCGCCGCCGGTCGTAAGTCATCGTTACGTTTAGAGCCCTTGGAGTCTGATCACGCCACCGTCGAACGTTGCACACAACGAGTTGTAGTCGTCCAGGAAGACCACGTCGTGGCACATCTGTCCGAAGATGGGGCCGGCGGCGCGTGTGTTGAAGATGGTCAGGTCCGGCCAGACGTTGGTGGCGAACGCCCCATGCGGCGCCTCGAACAAACCCATGGCACCGGCTGGCTTCACGCGGGAAGCTAGCCAAGTCGTGGGGTCGATGATGTCCATGCTTTGCCCGGACTGGTCGTGAACGTAGATGCGGTCGCCCCCGCGCACCAACTTGGGATCGGTCAGCTCCGATTCCGCCAGTTCGGAAAGGAGCGTGGCTTCGCTGTCGGTGAGCTCGTAAATCGTTAGATTTCCCGGCTCGATCCCAGCGCGAGTTCCGGACGCCCGTTGCCCAGCCAAGAGCCAGGCCGTCGTGTCGTCTTTCGCGATCAAGTCGATGCCCGTAACGCCTTCGGGGAGGGCCTGAGACAGCCACTCGGAGCCCGAAAGCCGCGCAACCCCGGTGGCTTGTGACAGCACCCACGTGGTCCCGGCGGGTGACTGAGCGAGCGCCAACACCGGTCCCGGGTCGAAGCGCGTCCACGCACCATCATCGTATCCGAACAGCCCCTCGGGGCCTCCGAGCCAGACGCCCTCTGCGGTGGCTTCGATGAAGCCGGAACCAGTGACTGGGGCCTCGGGCAGGTAGATGTCCGGCAATGCCACCACGACGCCGCCCATGCCCGCCGCATAAGCGCCGTCTCGCGACAACGAGTGGAAGGTCCGTTCCGGCGCCCAATTGGATTGAACGCACCAACCACCGTCCAAACATGGGTTTGTCGTCGAGCCCACGCCCGAAGTTGGGTCGACGGAGGTTGGACTCGACGACGTGAAGTTGGTGCCCGTCGTGACGGGATTGACGGTGCTGGAGTCGACGGGGCTCGTGCTCGGCGCCGTGAAGTCCGTGCCAGAGCTCGACGAAGTGATGACGGTGGCCGGGGGGTTGGTATCGACGGTTCCAATCGGCGCGCTCCCGGTGGGCAGGGGGCCACTCGTGACGAAGGTGCCGCTGCTCGGGGCGCCGGATGAGCCGGTGGGGCTGCCGACGACCGGGGGCGTCGTCGAGCTATTGAGGGCGCCAGCGTCTACTTCAGCAACCGTGATCGTTGAAGACAAACCATCGGTGACGGTTTCACTCCCTTCCACGGTGCGCCCGCCGCAGCCACCCGCCAGCGCCAACACGAGGCTGGCCAACGGCGCGACGCGCCTTGCGGCGCGGGGGACGGACGCGCTCGGCGCCGCATGGATGATGCAGAACACACGGTTACGGTGGGTCGGACAATTCGAAGCGACGTTCATGAGCATCAGAGTGCTCGTTGCCGCGCTACGCCGCCAGTGCACGGGCGCGCACCACTTTTGATGCGACGGCGCGCGAGCACCCCCCGGTGTCCGTGACGTGGCACGGAAACCGGGCGAGACAGCGGCGCGCCCACACGAACCCCGGCAGGCCAGACAAAGACGCAGGCCGGGTTGGATAGCCCGGCCCGATTTGCTCGCCGAAGCTGCGTTGCGGGTTAGGTGAACGTATACCCACGTTCGGCCGTGTTGACCCCGCCGCAGCCCGAGCCGCCCCCTTCGGTGAGGGCGTTCGTACTGCTACTTGGGCGTCGAGCTACAGCCGGTGGGACTGTTTCATTGCCAGAGTTCGGTCCAACTGAACCGAACTCTGGGGTCAATTACGCGTGATGGGGCGGTATTTCACTCGCGTGGGGCGGGCTTCGTCGCCGAGGCGACGTTTGCGATCGGCCTCGTAGTCTTCGTAGTTGCCTTCGAACCACACCACCTCGCTGTTGCCTTCGAACGCGAGGATGTGCGTCGCGATGCGGTTGAGGAACCAACGATCGTGGCTGATGATGACCGCGCACCCGGGGAAGTTGAGCAGCGCGCCTTCGAGCGCACGCAACGTGTCGACGTCGAGGTCGTTGGTGGGCTCGTCGAGCAAGAGCAGATTGCCGCCGCGACGCAGTAGCTTGGCCAAGTGAACACGGTTGCGCTCACCGCCGGACAGGGACACGACCTTCTTCTGCTGGTCGCTGCCGCGGAATCCGAACCACGAGCAATACGCGCGGGCGGCGACCTCCGTCTTGCCGAGCTCGATTTTGTCCTGGCCGCCCGAGATCTCTTCGAACAGGCTCTTGCTGGGGTCGAGGGCGTCGCGGCTCTGGTCGACGTAGGAGATCGATACCGTCTCACCGACGTCGAGTTTGCCCTTGTCGGGTTGTTCCTGGCCGACGAGCATGCGGAACAAGGTCGTCTTGCCGACGCCGTTGCCGCCGATCACCCCAACGATGCCGCTGCGCGGTAGGTTGAAGTTCAAACCGTCGATGAGCAATTTGTCGCCAAAGGCCTTGGTGAGACCTTCGGCTTTGAGGACGTTGTCGCCCAGACGCGGCCCCGGCGGGATGATGATTTCGGTGCCGTCGACCTTCGCCGACGCGGCCTGGTTGGCGAGCTCGTCGTAGGCGCGCAAACGGGCCTTGCTCTTGGCTTGGCGAGCACGCGGCGAAGAACGTACCCATTCGAGCTCTTGCTTGAGCTTGCGGGAACGCGCGCTCTCTTGCTTCTCTTCGTCGGCGAGGCGCGCCGACTTTTGTTCGAGCCAGGCGGAATAGTTGCCCTTGAACGGGTAACCGCGGCCGCGGTCGAGCTCGAGGATCCATTCGGCCACATTGTCCAGGAAGTAGCGATCGTGGGTTACTGCGACCACAGTGCCCGGAAAGTCGTGCAAGAAACGCTCGAGCCAGGCCACCGATTCCGCGTCGAGGTGGTTGGTGGGCTCGTCGAGCAGCAACATGTCGGGCTTGCTGAGCAGCAGTTTGCACAGCGCGACGCGGCGCTTCTCGCCGCCGGAGAGGTTCTTGATTTTGGCGTCCGAAGGCGGCAAACGCAGGGCGTCCATCGCGACCTCGAGGGTCGAGTCGAGGTTCCACGCGTCGCTCGCGTCGATCTGATCTTGGAGTTTTGCCTGGCGCTCCATCAGCTTGTTCATCTCGTCGTCGTCGAGCGGTTCGGCGAACTTCATGCTGATGTCTTCGAACTCCTTGAGCAGCGCCCGCGTCTCGGAAACGGCGCTGTCGACGGCGTCTTTCACCGTCTCGAAGCCGTCGAGCTGAGGCTCTTGCTCGAAGTAGCCGATTTTGGTGCCGGGCTTGGGTTTCGCCTCACCCAGGAAGTCTTTGTCGACCCCGGCCATGATCCGCAGCAGCGAGCTCTTGCCCGAGCCATTGACGCCCAAAACCCCGATTTTTGCCCCCGGAAAGAAGGCGAGATGGATGTTCTGCAGCACCGCCTTGTCAGGCGGGTGGATCTTCGAAACGTCCGTCATCGTGAAGATGAAGTCACTCATGCCTCCAACCTAATTGAACCCTGGGCGCCGTGACAATGGCTTTGGGGCCCGGGGCCGCTCGCCGCCGGCGCGGCAACACGGCCAAACAATGCCGCCAAACAATGGAATTTGTTGGTACGTGCGCCCTCGGCGGCACTACAGTCCATGGGCCGTGCTTCGATCTCTGCGCGTCTTCTGGCTGGCTGCCCTCGTGTTCTGTGGGTACGGGTCGCAGCTCTTGCTCGAAAAGTACTTTCGCGGCGCGTGGATGGAGCGCCGCTGGCAGCGCCTGCACGTCAAGAACGCGCGCCGCATCGCCCAGCAGTTCACGGCGCTGCGCGGCGTGTTCATCAAGATGGGGCAAGTGTTGTCGGTGATGGCACCGGTATTGCCTCCGGTTTACGCCGAGGAGCTCGAGAAGCTGCAAGACGCTGTCCCGCCGCAACCTTACGAGCGGATTCGGACGCGATTGATCGAAGCGTGGGGCGAGAACCCGGAAGCCAAGTTCGCCGAGGTCGACCACACGCCGCTGGCCGCGGCCTCGCTCGCCCAGGTTCACCGTGCGCGGCTCGTCGACGGCACGGAGGTCGTCCTCAAGCTCCTGTATCCTGGGATCGAAGACCTCGTGCGCCGCGACTTGGCGCGCGTGCGCAAGTTGTTGCCCGGGTTCCGCATCTTGTTCGGCTTTCGTGACAGCGCAAAAGTGCACGAGCAGCTGTCGGTGATGCTCGAACACGAGATGGACTACCACCGTGAGCGCGAGAACACCGAGCTGCTTCGCGGACTGCTCGCCAACCATCCCAAGATCGTCGTGCCTCGGGTCGTGGAGTCGCTGTCCAGCCACAAGGTGTTGGTCATGACGTACGAAGCGGGGTGCAAGGTCGCCGATCCGGACGTGTTGCGCGCGGCCGGCATCGACCCCGAAGCCATCGCGGGGACGCTGGTCGCCGCGTACGCCAGCATGTTGTTCGAACACCGCGTATTTCACGCCGACCCTCATCCCGGTAATTTGCTGGCGCGACCCGACGGTAGCTTGGTGCTGCTCGATTTTGGTGCCGTGGAAGAGGTGAATGTCGAGATCACGGAGGGTATGAAGCAGGTCTTGCTCGGCGCGATGCTGAAGAACACCGAGCAGGTCATGGCGGGCGTCGAACGCATGGGCTTCGTCGCTCCCGACGGCAATCGCGAACTGCTTCGCCAAGTTACCGCCGAGTATCTCGCGGTCTTGGCCGAGCTCAACGTTCAGAACTACATGAACTTGAGTCGAGAGCAACTAGAACGCGCGTCGGGGATGCAGCAGCTCCGAGGCAAGTTGCGCAAGGTGGCCGGGAGCATCCGTTATCCGGACGGCTACTTCTACGTGGAACGCACGCTGACGTTGCTCTTCGGGGTGACGGCGCGCCTGGCTCCGACCAAGGGGTTGTTTGGTCTGGCCGCGCCATACACCACCAAGCTGATGTTGCGGGCGATGGCTGCCAAACCCGCGGCGGCGCAAGCCCTCGGAACCGCCCAGGCATGACGCAGCCCGACAAGCCGCACCTCGAACCATTTCGTCTCACCGTCGTGAGGATGAGCCTCGGGCAGCGCGTCGCTCGGATCGCGTGCTTCTTGTTTGCCGTGTTGGGGGCGTTGCCGCTCGGCGCGAGTTTCTTCATTCAATCGAACTTTGCGCACACTTGGGCCTCGGTCGAGACCTCGCGGCTGCTCCGCGAGTGGCTCAACGTGCGCGCGACGTACGACGTCGAGCTGTCCTTGGTGCCGCTGCACCTGGCCCTCGAGAATCTGCGCGTCGAGTCCAACGACGGTGGTCAGCCGGCAGTCGCCGCACGCCGCATCGCGATTACGCCCCGCATCTTCTCGTTGCTCGCCGGGCGACTCGACGTGGGTGACATCGAGGTCGACGGTCTTCACCCGCGGATCGTGCTGCGCGACGGCAAGATCACGAACTTGAGCCTGGACTTCGAGAGCCAAAGCGAATCGCAGAGCGCACCTTTGGCTCGGGCGCCCTTCAAATCGCTGTCTGCGTCGGACGTGCGTCTCACGATTGACGTGGACGGGGTGAACATCGAAACGGGGTTGATCGATCTCGACGTGTTCGCCCAGGACGACTTGGTCTTCGAGACGGCGCTCCGCGTCGGGGAGTCCACGGTTCATTACCCCGAGAGCTTCTTCGTCAACGGCCAAACCTTCAACCTGACGGCGGGGCTCGAAGGACCGCGCATCTTGATGCAGTGGGACGAAGACCGCTTGTGCCGGTTGGACGCGCGCGTCCAGCTCAGCAAGGAGCGGATCTTGGTGCGGCGACTCGAGCTTCAGGGCGTGGCCGACGTCAATCCGGATCCCGCCTCCACCACGCGCTGCCCCGCAGAGGAGGTGCAGCCCGATGCCGAGCCCACGGATCTATCCAACCTGATCAAGCTGACCGTGCGTCAGATGAACGTCGAGCCCGGCGACGAGCAAGAGCCGCTGTTCCTCAAAGGCCAGCTGCAGGTGCACGGTCCGGTGGATCTCATCAACCGGTTCACCGACTCGCCTGGTCGGTTCGAAGGTTGGGCGCGTCTCGACGGCGAACTCGGCTACGATGGCCACAGTAAGTTGCCGTCTTTCGTGGGCAGCGTGGAGACGGGAGAGTTCTTGCTCGCTAAACGGCGCGTCGCGGAACACGCGTCGGGGCAATTGGAGTTGCGCGACGACGTCATCCACGTCCCAGAGATGGTCGTCGGGTATGGCGGCGGGGACGTCGACATCCACAACGTGCGCATCTCACCGCTCGAGCCCGGCGCGCCGCTCACGTCGGACCTGGTGCACGGTGTGAACGTGCGTTTCCCGTACCTGATCCGCGACGTCGCGGTGACGCCGGACACGATCATCAATTGGGATCTCGAAGACGTCAAGGTGATCGGCTTCAAGGGGATGCTCGCCCCGCCGACGACGCGCTTGGACGGTGCGTTGCGCATCGTCTCGAAGAACTTCGAGATCACGAACACCGCGTACCACGATCCGTCGCGTCAACACATCATCGGTGTGCCTGCACGCGCCACCCTCGAAGGAAACTTCGGTCTCAGCAACGAGGGCCTCGAGTTCAACCAAATGCGGGCGCGCTTCGGCGACAGCGAGCTCAGGACGACCGTCCAAGTCAAGTTCGACCAACGGTTGTTCATCGACGTCCCCGAGGCCAAAATCAATCTGCGAGACATTGGACCGTTGGTGACCATGCCCATCGAGGGCACGCTCGACATCCAGGCGCGCCTCAACGACCGACTGCCGAACCCGTTGTTGACGGGGACGGTCGGGATCACCGATCTCGTGTTTGCTGGGTTTCCTGTCGGTACCCTCGAGCCTACGACGTTCCGCTTCAAGCCGTTGTGGGTGGAGTTCGAACGCGCTCTGATCCGCAAGAACATCAGCGCCTTCGTGTTGCCTCACGCCAAGCTCGAGTTCGCCAACGGCTCGACATTGCACGCGACCTCCACCTTGTACGCGCAGTCGGCGTCGGTCCGCGACTTCCTCGCGATGTGGAACTTCGACAAGGACCCGCGCTGGCTCGACATGCGCGGGGCCCTCGACACCCAAGGCAGCCTCGAGTTTACGCTCGGCGGCAAGGCCGACCCTTGCGGGCGCGGCGATCTTCACATCTTGGGCAGCGCCAAAGCGCGCAAGCTGATGTTGTTCGAGGAGCTCTACGACGAGGCCGAGTCGGACTTCGACTTTCATTGGCAAGACATCGACGCGGGTTATCATGGGTTCGATCTCAGCTTGAGCGACTTCGCCCTGGAGAAGGGGAACGGTATGATCTTGGGCTCGCTCAAGATCGCGCCCGGCGCCGAGGTGAGCGGCAACGTCGTGGCCTCCAACATCCCGCTCAGCAGGATCCAGGGGCTAGGCAGTCTGGCTCACTATGCCTCCGGTTCCGTATCCGCGCTGGGTACGGTGGGCGGCACGCTGGACCAACTCGCCGCCGACATCGACGTCACGGTGAGTCCGTTACTCGTCGGTCGCTCGCGGCTGCCCGCTTCCCGATTCCACACCGCGCTGGCGCCGCGCACCGGCGCCAAGGTGGTGGGACAAGAGCGAACCGGATGTAACCGCGCCATTCCGCTGGTCGTCACCGAAGAAGAGCGGTTGTCGGACAAGCCGGTGGGCGACTTCGTGCTCAGTGGTGAGATGTTCGGCAATCGCGTCCGCTTCAAGGACCTACAAATCACGCGCCAGCGCGACAAGGTCGCCAAGGGTCGCGTGGCCTTCGACGGGCTCGACCTCGGGCCCTTCTTCGAGCTGGTACCGGCGTTCGCGTTGCAGAAGGAACGTCCGAGCGGCACGTATACGGGTGACCTTCGTATCGAAACCTTGCCGATGAGCAAGATGACAGATGCCAAAGGCAGCATGGCCATCGATGAGCTCTCGGTGCGACACAAGGGCTTTCGCTACAGCGTTCAGTCGGCCGAGGATATCACGCTCGGCGACGGCACTGCGGTGATTCCGTCGACGCGCATCGAGGTGTTGACGCCCAAGGGCTCGAGTTCCCGCTTCGACTTGGAAGGTCGGATCACCGAGCTCCGAAAGAAGGCAAACCTCGACCTAGAGCTGACCCTCCATCCCGTAGAGCTCGAACATTGGGCTCGCGCGTTCGACGACCCCGAGCAGTTCGGAGGTCAACTGGCAGGTTCCGTGGAGCTCACTGGACCGTGGGACGCGCCGAAACCGCAGGGTTCGTTCACCTTGAAGAACGGCGTTTATCAGAAGCGCCGCGACCAAATCGCGCTCTCGGAGGTGAACGCGACCGTCGGATTCGGACGCGGCACCGTCGAACTCCAAGCGCTGACGGGGAAACTGGGAAGCGGTACCTTCGTTGGGCGCGGCGTGGTGCCGCTCTCTGGCCTTTCGTTCGGTGACGCACGAGCTCGAGTGAAGCTGAGCGATGTAGTGGTGCCGGGACTCGAAGGCATCGACGCCAGCGTCAACGCCGATCTGGACGTCGTGTGGGCGCGCGAGGAGGAGGGGCGAGCCTTGCCGAAAATCTCCGGCGACGTCCAGCTGATGCGCTTTCGCTATACGCGGCCGGTGACCATGAATGCCGATCTCGCGACGCTCACTCGACGCGGCCACCGCACCGAGTTCGAGTCGTACGACCCCGCGCGCGACTTCGTCGACCTGGACCTCAACGTCACGGCACCCGAGCCGCTCGAACTGTCGAACAATCTGATCCAGGCGGCGTTGCGTATCGAAGAGCCGGGACTGCAGCTGACGGGCACGAACCAGCGTTTTGGCTTGCGAGGGCGCCTCGAGTTCGCGCCTGGCGGTCACATCCAGCTGCGCCGCAACGAGTTCGAGATCCAAGAGGGGGAGATCCGCTTCGCCGACGCGACGGCGATCGTGCCTCAGGTCGACGTGACTGCGGTTACGGAGTATCGACGTTATGCCGTGTCGAACCTCTCCGATCCGACCACCAGCGGCGGCGCGACCGACGGGCGGCGCCTCATGGCCAACGGCCAATGGCGCATTTCCATGCGCGCTCACGGTGACGCCGACGACTTGAAGATAGAGCTCACGAGCCAACCAAAGTTATCTCAAGACGACATATTCTTTCTGCTCACCGTCGGTTTGACGCGGGCCGAGCTCGATCAAGCGCAAGCGGCGGGGGTGGGCCAGAGCGTGGCGCTCGAGGCGTTGGGGTCACTCACCGGCGCGGACGACGTGGTCACCGAGGCCATCCCCGTGATCGACGAATTTCGCTTCGGCAGCGCTTATTCTGCGCGCACGGGTCGCACCGAGCCTACGATCACGATTGGTAAACGTCTCACGGAGCGGATCCGCGCCTACGTGACGAGCGGCATGAACGCGTCACGGGAGGTGCGCTCGAACTTGCAGTGGCAGCTCAACCCGCAGCTCAGCGTCGAAGGCTCGTACGACAACGTGAACAACATCTCTAGCGCAGGCGTCGGGAACATCGGCGCCGACATTCGGTGGCGCCTCGAGTTCGATGGCGGGCCCTTCTAGAGATAGGCGCTCAAGGTCAGCATCGCAGTGAATGGCCAGCCCGGGGTGAAGTGGATCTCGTCGACCGGCGCCACCTCGTTCTGCAAACGAGATTCCGTCGCGAACTGCACCTCGTCCCACTGTGAATCGAACAGGTTGTCGACGCTGAGGCCCGCCTCGAAGTTGCGATACCGATGGCCCACGAGTCCACTCACGATGCTGAATCCGCGAGCAACCAGCGTCTCGTCTTCGTTGGCGGGGCGTGCTCCCACGTGCCGCAGGCGTACGGATGCAAACGTGCCTATCGGGTGCTTGAGGGTCGCACCCGCGCTCACCGTCTGGGTGGGAGCTAGCGGTACTGCACCTCCGTTGCTCGGGGCGGACACGTATTTGGCGCGATTGAACGTCGCGGCGGCGTCGAGCGAAAGCCATGTGGACGGCGAATAGGTGCCCGTGAACTCGACGCCATAACGGCGACTCTTGGCGCCGGGTTCGGTCGTTCCCGCGTCACCAACGTAGACCTGTTCGCTGTCAAGATCGAGCAGGAACAGGGCCGTGGTAAACGTGAGGTGCGTCGGCATTTGGATGCGGGTGGCTACCTCGTATCCTGTCGCTGGCACGAGCAGCGACGCGCGGTCGGTGCGGTACGTCGCGCCTCGACCATCGTTCGAATGGAAACCTCGGCCGAAATTGACGAAGAAGTCCACCTGCCGCAGAGGTGAGAGGACGAGGGACGCCTTTGGTGTGACAAGTGTGCGAGTCGCCAAACCGTTGTTGCGTTCGTCGAGTGGCACCTCCTCTCGCAGATCGTCCGTGGCCACGTCGAAGCGATCGACGCGTCCGCCAGCGTGCACGGTTAGCCAGGGAAAGAACTGGATGCGCTCGTCCAGGTATACGCCCAACGAGTTCTGGGCCACACGGCTGTCGACGCGCGTCTCGAGCCGCTGCCGCGCTTGGTCATGGAACAAGCCGTTGTGGATCTGGTCGTTTCGCGTCTGTAAGCCCAACGTACTGCGCACTTGCCCCCAGGAGAACGTCTCCAAGTTGGTGGCGTGCATGTCGGTGCCCCAAACCGTCCGCGAGTCCGTCTGTTCGATCTGGTCGCCAAACGTCGGATCGTCGAGGAAAAACGTGAAGTTCGAAAACAGCCGCCAATCGTATTGCACGCGGTAGAGGAGGGCCTCGAAGTCGAAGGCGTCGAAGGCGGCTTCGATGCGCAGGGAGTCACTGTGCCGTTGGGTTGCGCCGCCTTCGGTTGGGTCCAACGTGTCGAAGCGACCCATCGAGCCCGCATCCACGGCGCGTCTCGGGATTTGACCCGAAGCGTACCAACTCGCCGCGTAGTGCATCGTGGTGAGCGTGGCAGCGACCGTGGGTGACAACTCGTGGCGCAGCCGAGCAAACAAGTTGGCGCGTCCGAGCTCCTCGGGGCGACGAAACGGACCGTCTTGAGCGTAGCCTTCGGCTGCAACCAGGGCTTGGGTGGAGTCGGCGAGATGTAGCGGCAACACGCCGACGCCGCGCCTTACCCCGTATTGGCCGCCAGCTACCGAAACCTGAGCTTCCGGCAGGTGGTTGGCGAGGCCGAACTCCAGAGCACCCGCGGTCGCGAAATCACCGAAGCGGGGATGGTAGGGCCCTTTGTGAACCGTGAGTTTGCTCATCAACTCCGGGATCAAAAAATGCAGGTCTGCGTACCCCTGACCGTGCCCATGCGTCGGGAAGTTGATTGGGATGCCGTCGACGATGAACGCCAGGTCGGTGCCGTGGTCGATGTCGAAGCCACGCAGAAAGTACTGATTGGCTTTCCCGCCCCCGGCGTGCTGGACGGAGACCAAACCGGGGGCCGCTTCCACCAGATCGCCCGGGCGCCGTCGCGGACGCAACAGCAGCTGCTCCCGTTCGACCGTCACTTCGGAGGCGGAGGTGCGGCGCATGCCAGTCGCCTCGCCTTGCACCACGACCTCGACCGGCGTCAGTTCCTCGGGATCGTCATGAGCCGCGGCCAATTTCGACCAGCATCCAGTCACCACCAAGAGGGCCCAACGTCGCCTTCGCATGGGGCGCGGAGTCTAGTCAGCGCCACCCCTAAAACAAGACAAACACCGTGACGCGTCGCGCTAAGAGCAGCCGAGCTGCCTGCCGCCTCGAGTCGCCCGCGAGGGGGCAGCTGGAGGCCTGCGCTTCTCCGGAAACCATCTCGATACTCACAAGAGCTGCCGGACCTCTACTGGATTCTAACATGACTTGGTTAGCCGCAGTCTCCGCCTGGCGCGTGCCTTCCGACACCTTCCGACGTTGGTCATCGCTGGTCCTCCCCCACCGATACGAAACGAAGCTGCTGACTCAGAGTGCCCTCGTTGGCTTGGTTGCGGGGCTGTGCGCGTGTGCGTTTTACGCCGCGCTCGAGGCCGTGCAACACACCGTACTCGAGGGATGGGCCGGTTATACGCCACTACCGGCCGCGGGTGAAGGCATCGTGCGTGAGACATTGTCGAGCCCCTTCAAGCCGTGGGTATTGTGTGTGCTACCGGCGATCGGAGCACTGCTCGGAGGGGTCTTGAGCTATCGCTTCGCGCCCGAGACGGGAGGAGGCGGGGCTGACGGCATCATCGCCGCCTACCACAAGGACGGCGCCGTGCGGCGGCGCGTGGCAGTCGTCAAAGGCTTGAGCTCGATCTTCTGTTTGGGCTTCGGTGGCTCCGGTGGGCGCGAAGGGCCCATCATGCAAGTGGGCGGAGCCATCGGTTCGCTAGTCGGTCGATTGCTGAAGCTCGACGCGCGTGGACAGCGAGTACTGTTGGTCGCTGGAATTGCCGCTGGTGTCGCGGCGATTTTTCGTACCCCGCTTGGCGCGGCGCTACTTGCCGTCGAAGTGCTGAGGCGTGACTCCTTCGAATCCGAAGCTTTGGTGCCCAGTGTCGTCGCCAGCGTCATGTCGTATTCGACCTTCATCTCGGTCTTCGGCGAGTCCACCCTATTTGCTCACGCTGCGCGTTATCCTTTCGTTCCAGGACACCTGCCGCTGTACATCGTGATGGCGTGGCTGCTTTCCGTTTCGGCCGTCGCGCTACTGTGGGTGTTTCGCAGCGTATCGTCGCGTCTCGCCGGGATCCGCGTGCCTGAATGGATCAAGCCGGCGATCGGCGGGTTGCTTCTCGGGGCCGCGACCGTACCCATCTTGATGTACGTAGGACCAATGATTGGGGGGTACGGCCGGGGCATCGGGATATTGGGTGGAGGCTACGGGGCTGCCCAACTTGCCATCACCGGCGCGCCATGGTTTGCCAACGGCTGGCTCGCAGTGGAGCTCCTGTGTTTCATGTCCGTCGCGAAAGTGGTTGCCACGGCCCTCACCGTTGGTTCAGGCGGGAGTGCCGGCGTGTTTGGCCCTTTCTTGAGTGTTGGAGCCATGTTGGGCGGAGCCTTTGGACGTGCCGCACAACTCATCCTGAACGAGCCGTCGATCGATCCGGGTTCCTTCGCGCTGGTCGGCATGGCCGCTTTTTGGGGCGGCTTGGCTCATTGCCCGTTAGCTGCCTTGGTATTGGTGTGTGAACTGGCCGGGAGCTACGACCTGCTCGTCCCTCTCATGTCCGCGAGTGCGGTGGCTTTCGTCGCCCTTCGTGAACACAGCCTCTACCGCACGCAGTGGGTTGCGGCGCGCGAGTAGGCGCCGAAGAAGAACGCTTCTTGCACAGGACGGTTCAGGCACTCTTCTCGCTGCAGGCCGCAAAAAACGCACCGAGAAGAGTGCCTGCCGTGGACAACCGGCGACGTGTGTTTCGCGAGCCGCGTGATGAGGGCACGCAACAATCGAAAGACACGTCGCAGGGTGTGTAACAATGTTCGGACCCGCGCGCCAACCATCCCCTATGCGGAGAAGCGCGCGCGGTGACTTCCGCGTGAAGGGTAGTTCGTCACGTCACGTCAACTGCGTGTCTTCAGCGACACGAGTTTCGCGTGGCCGCGCATCTACTCGCTTCAAGCGGCGCGGTTGGGACGGCGCGTCGACGTCGAGCGTTTCGGACGACGCTCGCTCGAGGTGGAGCTTTGAGCGTAACGTGGCGGAAGTTGCGCGATTGCCACATAGCGGCACTCGGTTCCGACTTCGGTGACAACCGCCGAACCTTCGGGGAAGCCATCGAACGGTTGGGTCAGGGCGCCCACGCTGGCTCCGGGATGTTCGGGATTGAACCCCGCCATCTCCACCAACGACGAAAATTCCCAACTGCCGTCCGGATCGGCGAAGAAGTCGACGGGGACCTCCTCGGGCGTCATCCGGTAACGCGTGATCCGGGTCGGTAAAGGCGGCACGCCCACGCTAGGGGCAGACGACCTCGAGCCGATCGGCTGAATTTGGCTGGTTTGAGCGGCGGGGAAGGTGAGCGGGGTGGGCGTTGACATGACTACTGAACCTCCGTTCCGTATAGATTGCCAGATACTGAACGGATGTCAACGGGGAGATGTGGGCGCTGGTCGGCTAGCTCGGACAAACAAAGACAGTGCGGCTCGTTCCCCAGCGTCGAGAAATGAGTGCCTGGTGGTGGGGTCCCATGGACGTCTTAGGTAAACGCCCGCGGCTACGGGGTGTGAACGCGGCACGCGCAATTTGCACTCGCGCCATTCCCGTCCATCGGCGGTGCAACATCCGCCGCACCAACGGAGGACGGTCACGGTTTGGGTTCACGCTTTGAACACGCGAGGCCCTGGGCGCTGTGCTAGACCGCCAGCCATGTCTTTGCGTTCTCTTGGATTGGTTACGAATTTGAGTGTTGTCTTGGCGGCGATCGTCACTGCAGCCTGTGGGGAGGAGGAGCCCGAGTGTGCACAAGGTGCCGAGGGGTGCGCCTGCTACCCCAACGAAACTTGTAACGACGACCTGGTGTGTCTCTCCAACTTGTGCGTCGATCGCGACGGCAAGCCCGACGACAACGGGGATGACGAGTCCGACGGTGGCAACGGCGGCGGCGCTGGGAAGGATGGCGGCAAAGACGATCCCGACGCTACGGAGGATCCCGACAAGCCCAATCCGAATGTCGACGGCGGTGGCGGTGGCGGGGGCGGGGGCGGCAACCCCGACGATACCAACGACAACGACCCGGGCGATACCAACAGCCCCGACGACACCGATCCCGACAATCCCGACGACACGAGCGGCGGCTCGCCCGGGACCCCGCCGGCGGGTAGCCCCGTCGCCGAACACGGGGCACTGCGCGTATCTGGGACGCACCTCGTCGACGAACACGGCAACTCGGTGCAGCTCAAGGGCGTGAGCAGCATGTGGCTCAACTGGGAAGAAGATGGGTACGCCGAAGACAAGGCTGGCCTGCAATACATGCGCGACAACTGGAACTTGTCGGTGATACGCGCAGCCATGGGCATCGAGGCCGACGACGAGAGCCCAACTTATCTCACCGACCCCGCGCACGCCAAGGCGCAGGTGGAGAAGATCGTGCAGAACGCGGTCGATCTGGGCGTGTACGTGATCATCGACTGGCACGACCACGAAGCAATCGCGCATCAAGCCCAGGCACAGGCGTTTTTCGACGAGATGGCCGAGAAATACGGCGACGTGCCCAACGTGCTGTACGAGGTCTTCAACGAACCGCTCGACTTGAGCTGGGCTGGTGAACTGAAGCCCTACCACGAGGCTCTGCGCGACACCATTCGAGCCAAAGACGCAAACAACGTAATCATCCTGGGGACGCCCAATTGGGATCAAGACGTGGACGTTGCAGCGCAGAGTCCCGTCGCTGGCGACAATTTGATGTACACCTTGCACTTCTATTCGTGCACGCACACGGCTTACCCGTTCCTCGATCGCGCTAGCAACGCGCTGAACGCCGGTCTGCCTCTGTTCGTGTCCGAATGGGGGGCGGCCACTGCGGACGGCATCGACACGGACAGCACGTGTATTGCCGAAGCAACCACCTGGCACGACTGGATGGACGAAAACGGCATCAGCTGGGCTGCGTGGAAGTTCGACAACTGTGACGACGCGACGTGTTTCTTCCCCGATGGGGCTGCGTCGACTGGTGGTGGATGGCAAGACGCCGACCTCAACGGCCTTCACGCTCAGTTTGCCGTCGCGCGAATGAAGGCGGATTATACGCCCGTCGTGGTC
>CBINDO010000168.1:0-17521 GCA_966249405.1 uncultured bacterium
CCAGGGCCCGAGTCCTCCTCGTTCATCGGCATGGGTGACGAGGCGCCGTCGTCTCCACAGCTCGTCAGTGCTCCCAAAGAGCCGAAGCAAATCGCTGCCATCGATGTCAGTCTAGTCTTGAACATAGCCGTCTCCTTACGCGTGTAACCCGCGTTGCCAGTGACGTAGCAACGTGGCTGCCCGTCCTTAGGGTGGCGCAACGATTGCGCAATGCGATTTTTGGAAATCGCCAACGCGCTTGACACGGCGAGGTGTGAACCTAAGCGCCTTGGCTTCTGCTTGGTTCGAGGCGGTGTCGCACCGGCTTGGCGTTGCGCGCAATCTCATCCAACCGACGCTAGCTGACTGGAACGACCAACGCGTCCCTGCGCCGCTCTCGTCGCCATGGAACGCAAAACGGCTCCATCGAGGAGCCGTTTTGCGTTGACGTTCGAACTCTGTTCGCCGTCATTAACCTATCACAAGCATTACATCACGGTGACGGACTTTGCCAAGTTGCGGGGCTTGTCGATGTCGTAACCGAGAGACGACGCGACGTAGTAGGCGTAAAGCTGCAGCGGCACGACCGTCAGCATCGGCGAAACGGTGGCGTGGTGCGGCGGGAGCGGAATCACCTCGTCGACGAAGTCTTTGACTTCCTTGTCTCCAGCGTCGGCGACGGCAATCACGAATGCGCCACGCGCCTTCAGCTCACGCAAGTTGCCGACCATGCGGTCACGTGTCTCGTCGGGAGGAATGAGGGCCCAAACCGGCGTCCCTTCTTCGATGAGCGCCAACGGTCCGTGTTTCATGGCACCGCCCGACATGCCCTCGGCAGAAACGTACGCGATCTCCTTCAGCTTCAGCGCACCTTCGGCGGCTACCGGGACGTTGACCCCGCGCCCCACGAACATCGTAAACCTCGAACGAGCAAACCGCTCGGCGAGTCGACGATACGTCGGGGTGAGCTCGAGCATCTGATTGATCTGCGCGGGGATCTTTTCCAGCGCCTGAACCCACGCGCGGCCATCGGACGCGCTCAAGTCGCGCATGCGCGCGAAGCGAAGAGCGAGCAACTGGGTGGCGAGCACCTGCGCGGTGAACGCCTTGGTCGAACAAACGCTGATCTCTGGGCCAGCGTGAACGTAGGTACCAAAGGCAGTCTCGCGGGCCAAGCTGCTCCCCACGACGTTGGTGATGCCTGCCACCAACCCGCCGCGCTGTCGCACCTCTCGGACGGCGCTCAGTGTGTCTGCCGTCTCACCACTCTGCGAAATCGCGATGTACAGCGTCTTGCGGTCGACGATGGGGTTCTTGACGGTGAGCTCCGCGGCGTCCTCGGCCACCGCTGGAATACGCGCGTAGCGCGTCATCAAGTAGGCGCCGACCTCGGCGCTGTAAAGACTGGTGCCACAACCGCAGAACACGATCTTCTCGATGTCGAAGAGGCGCTCCTCGTGGCTCTTGAGACCACCGAGGTGAGTCGAACCGGTCGCGACGTCGAGACGGCCCAACATCGAACGTTCGACGGCTTTGGGCTGTTCGTGGATCTCTTTGAGCATGAAGTGCGCGAAGTCGCCGCGTTCTGCATCCTCCGGGCGATGCAGGATCTTCTCCACGCGCTTCTCGCGGTCACGAGACTCGAGATCGATGGTGCGGAAGCTGCCAGCGCGGATCTCGGCGACCTCGCCGTCGTCGAGCACGACCATGCGCTCGGTGAACGGTCGCAACGCCAAGGGGTCGGATGCAACCCAGCACTCTTGTTCACCCAAGCCAATCACAACCGGGCTCCCTATGCGCGCCGCGACGAGGACGTCGGGATTGTTGCGGTCGACGGCCACGATACCCGCCGTCCCTTCGATGAGGGTCATCGCTTTGCGCACAGCAGAGAGCAAGTCCATGCCTTCGCGCACGTTGAGCCCGACGAGGTGCGCCAACACCTCCGTGTCAGTCTCGGACCGGAAGGTGACCCCGCGCTTGTGGAGCTCGGCACGGAGAGCCTCCATGTTGTCGATGATACCGTTGTGGACGAGCGCAACGGTCTCGTCACCGTCGCGGTGAGGATGGCAGTTGGCCTCCGTCACTCCGCCGTGAGTCGCCCAGCGCGTGTGACCGATACCTATCGTTCCGGGAAGGCCTTCGGGAGTTGCCTCTTGCAGCGCGCGCAAGTGGCCCACTTGACGAGCAATGCGCAAGCGCTTGCGGGATACGGTGACGACACCGGCTGAGTCGTAACCTCGATACTCGAGGCGCTTCAGCCCGCTGATCACGATGTCCCACGCCTCCTTGCTGCCCACATAACCCATGATTCCGCACATTGTATGTTTACCTTTCGGGGACTCTCCCCAACTCCTACCCGTAGATGCGTCGTCGGATCTGTCGAGCCGATAAAGACGGCGCGACGAAGCGCTCCTGGACGAGCTCGTTCGCTATCTGTTCGTAGATTTCTTGGTTCGCCAAACCTTGTCGCTTGAGTTCCTCGTGGCGGAGCCGGATAAACTCATCCATCTTCAGGCGAAAGCAGTCGAGCACCTCGCCGACCACTCGCTCGGCGACTCGCTCTGACAGCCCAAAGAGCTCCCTGACCCGAACCTTGGCTCGCTCCGAGGGACCCGACATGGGCCGCAAATTGCCACAGGACGCGACTTTGGTCACGAGATTTGCCCGAATTCGGGCAAATCTCCCATGCGTCGCCCTGGAACAGCCCTGGCGCGTTCCGAAACCAGGCCAGCCAGGCGTAGGATGAAGGTCGGGAACGGCCTAAAGCTATCGCTGTTCGAAGCCGTAGTTTCCATTGCGCAAGTATCCACGAGCCCGAAGCAGCCGAGGCTATTGCGCACGGTGTCAACGCGCGAGTTCCGGGCCCATCCAGGGGAGTCATGACAGAACTTAACCTTCCGCACATAGTAGAGAGCGGCTTCGCTCTCTTGCCCGTTCCGTCTGACCCTCCCCAAATCCGCTTCACTGGCAATGGCGACAGCGAAGCCGTCGGGCCCCTGGCACGTTATCTGAGGCAGCTGCACAGCGAGCTGCTGGTCAAACACTGCACCACGGTGAGCGTCGACCTGCGCGAGCTCTACTTCATGAACTCGTCGTGTCTGAAGAACTTCGTGTCCTGGATCTACAAGGTCGACAGTGAAGGCAAGCCCTACGAGATAAAGCTTCTAGCCAACCCGCGCTTGCAGTGGCAGCAGCGCAGCTTGGCCACGCTGCAACGTTTGGCTCCGAGCATCGTCACCATCACTGCCAATTGAGCCCACGTCGCCGCACGTTCAGTTATCTCCGAACACCTGTCGGAAGCCGGCGGTGAGCGTATATTGACCCCACGGGCTCGGCTGAACGGGAAAGCCCAAGTCGATGCGGAACACTTGGCGATCGATCTGGGGCAACAACACGCGCAGGCCTGCGCCCACACCGTGCGCGAGCGAAAGACTACCGACACCGCTGTCGGCTGCGCCCGCGTCCCAAAACGCGACGAAGCCCAACAGCGTAGAGAACAGTTCGATTGGCCGAGAACGAAACTCCAGGTTGTTGGCAAACACCGTCCGTCCCACGAAGCGTCCCGGCGCATAACCGCGCAAGCGATCGCCGGAGCCCAGTTCGAATAGCGGTGCCACGTAACGCCACTGCGGATGGTCGGCCAACGTCGTGCCCATCACGAACCGGCCGAGGCCGAGTGCCGGAGTGACGAAGTGAGCCCGAAACTCAAGCTTGGCGTCCGCAGCCGACGAGCGCCGAATCCCGACTTTCGCGAAGTCGTCGTCGTCACCCGACACCTCGAGGGTGGAGCCGGCCCCTGCCCGCACGAAACCTCCGCCAAGGGGAAGCGTGTAATCGACGGACGCCACCGTGCCGAAGATGTTGCGACTAGCCAACGGCCGCAACGCGGGGTAGAGCTTGAGTGAGACGTTGTGCCCGAGTTGCACGTCCTCTTGAAGGCCCAACGTGTTGACGTTCAGCAGCCGAACGAAACGAGTCTCGTAAGCGCTCAACTGCACGTAGGGTCCAACCCGGAACACGCTCGGCGCGAGTCGTTGTTGTTCGTAGAGCCACTCAACCAACACGGGGTCGACCTCCGAGTCGCGAGCAGCCACGACGCCGTCCGCGACGGCGCAGCCTTGCGTTGGTGGCCAACACGTGCGGTTGGCGCTGTCTTGGTTGAAGGAGGCTTCGCCAGTATAGATCTCGGTGGGCGTTCCCAACGGTGCATTACGAAGTCGGTAGGTCTCCAACCCGAAGGAGATGTTGACTTTGTCATCGACGAAGAAAGACCGAGTAAACCCCATCTGCCCAGTTATAACCTCGTTGCGGTACTCGTTCGGGATGTACGCGACGCGAGTCCGGCTCGAGGAAGCGGATGCACCGGGGTCGTCCAGAGCAACTCGCACTCCGGCCGCCCCTGGTGCGCTGCAGATCGCGTTCACGCCGCCCAAGCTAGAGCGCGCGACTTGATTCGTGTAGGTCGCTGAGACGCCCCACGACCAAGCCGTGCGCGTCGAGAACAGCGGCTTACCGTACGACAACCCGCCGGAGCCGCCCTCGACATCGCCAGTCGCGCAGTTGAATTGCGCTTTGGCCGACACGTTGGACATGATGCGGCTCCCGGCAACGCGCGGCACGTAATAGGTCAGCCCGAGCCACACGTTGTTTGGCCCCGCGGCGACGGTTCCCGAGACGACCTGGGTGCTGCCCAAAAGGTTCAACTCGCTCGGGCTCAGCAGCAGAGACGTGAGCCTGCCCTGATAAAACGCGGGGTCCCACGACAAGCGAAGACTCCACACGTCTTTGGTTACGACGAGAATGCGCACCGAGTCTGGCGTCGAGCCTTTCACTGGCGTCACCAGCACGACGCTGTACTGAACGAACTTGCGCAGGTTGCGCTCCGACTCCGCGGCGAGCAACGCCGAATACGCCTGACCCGGCCTCAACAACACCTCGCGCTTGACGACGCTGTCTTGGGTGTTGGCGTGAAACCAGTTCAGGAACGCGGGTGCAGGATCGCGCGGCTCGAACACGTCGAGCACGACGACCTCTACCGACTCGACTCGCTTTCCCTCGGGCTCCGGCTCCACCTGCATACCGAGTTGCGAAAGCCCCGTCGCCAGGCTTTCCTGCTCGTATTGGGATAACACGCGCACGGAGGGTTGTTCGCTCGAGTCCGCGGACCGTCCGCTGAGCTGAGCGTTCGCGCTCCCGGGGTCGGCCCAAGCCGAAAGACTTGCGCTGAGGATCAGCAGCCCTACCCAAAGGTAGGTCGAGACGCTCTGGCACCTCCGAAGGCAACGCAAACCCATCACGATTCCGATGCCACCGGCATACGGCTTCCTTGATGGATCAAGATCAACTCACACAACTCGCGGATGGCGCCCTGGCCACCGTCCCGCTCGAGCACCAAGTGCGCGACCTTCAACACATCTGGGTGGCTATCGTGCACGGCGACCGCGCAGCCCACCCATTGCAGACACTCGATGTCGTTGACGTCGTTGCCCACGAACACGAGCTCCGCCGACTCGAACCCTTGCTCGTTCGCCCACGCACGCAGCGCTGTGAGTTTGTCGTCGATTCCCTGCAAACACGGAATCTGGAGCTTCTTGCATCGAGCCGAGACGACGGGGTTGCGCTCCTTCGATACCACGAGGAGTGGCAGGCCAGCCTTCCGCAACAGCTCCAACCCGAAACCATCTCCGCGACTGCAGACGACGCTCTCCACGCCATTCTGGTCGACGATTACGCGATTGTCGGTGAGCACTCCGTCGAAATCCATGATCAGGCCGGCCACACGTCGTGGTAGCCGAGACAGGCGATCATGGGTTTGCGTCTGCGCCCAAGCCGCTTCGATCCCGATTCGCTCGACGGCGTCACGCAAACTCCAGCCCTTGTATTTGGGCACGAAAACCGGCTCGGGGCCGACGCGCTCGAGGTCGCGCAAGCGATATCCGCGCAAAGTGGACAGCTCGGAAAAGGCCGGACCGTCGAGCGGTGCAGCTCCGCCATCGGCGCGTGTCACCCAGGACCAGCCCATTTCCACGGCCAGCGAAGCTCGCCCCCGTCGCTCACAAGCGACGACCACGGCGTGCAGGTCGGAGGCGTCCCACAACGGACATGCAACGTCCACGAACACGACGACGTCGAGCCCCAAGCCCGCCAAGAGCGCCCCACCCGTCGCCTGCCCGCGGCCGAGTTCGGCGTGAGACAAAACTAGCTCGTCCCCCCGCAGCACGAACTCTTCGGCGGGGGTTACCGACGGGGCCGCTGCCGACTTGGGCCACGCCGATGCGCGGTTGGTGCCGGCGGTGTCGGACACCTGCGACCAAGTCACGGGCCCCAACTCTTGCCAGGTGGAACAGCGGACACCCCAGGAGAACGCCAGCCGCCTCACGGCTTCCGAGTCGGTCACGACCAACAACTCATCGATCCATGTTAACGTTCGGACACGGTCTAGCGCTGCCGCCAGCGCGGTCGTTGCCCCAAGCCGTCGCAAGCTCACGTCGTCCGCGACCAGGACCACACCAGTTCGGAGCTTCTCTACCCCAGTAACCATGCGCGAACGCTAGTCATCGAAACTCGCCGCGGCAACCGAGAAAACCGAGTCGACCACCGGCGGCCCTTCGGCCCCCAACAATTGGGCGAGGATCGATTATCGGGTTACACTCTGGCGCATGAGCGAGATCCCAGCAGTCGAGTGGCCGAGCTTCGGCCAAATCCCCCAGGAAGAGCTGTTCGTCGGCTCGCGACCGAAGGGGCAGGCGCTCTCCAACTACGTCTGGTGGAACGGGGAGATTCGCCCAGCGGCCGAGCAAAGCGTGCACTACTACGCCAACGCCCTTCACTACGGTACGGCCGTGTTCGAGGGCGTCCGTTGTTATCCCACCGAACACGGGCCAGCCCTGTTCCGCGTGCGCGACCACATGGAACGTTTGCTGGGCTCGGCGCGGATCTACGGGATGCAGGTACCGTACACCGTCGACGACTTGTGCGAAGGTGCACTGGCCGTGGCCCGGAAGAACGGTGTGTCCAATGCTTACCTGCGCCCCCTGGCATTCTTCGGCTATGGTCCCATCGACATCACCCCGAAGAAGGAGTGTGCCGTCAACGTGTTCATCGCGACACGCGAGCTGGGCTCGTTCCTCGGGGAGAAGGCGCTGCGCAACGGCATCCGTGCAACGGTGTCGTCGTGGCGTAAGTTCCCTCCAAGCTGTCTACCTACCATGGCCAAGGCGAGCGGCCACTACGCCAACAGCGTGTTGGCCGCCCACGAAGCCGTAGACCGCGGCTACGACGACGCGATCCTCTTGAATCAAGACGGCACCGTATCGAGCACCTCCGGCGGCAACCTCTTCTTCGTTCGCGGCAACACCTTGTTCACCAACGACGAACGTTCGGCGATCGTCCCGGGCATTACACGAGACACGATCCTGACGTTGGCCAACGACGCGGGTCTGGCTGTCCACGTCCGCGCCTTCACGCGGGAGGAACTGCTGCGTGCCGACGAGGTCTTCCTCACGGGCACGGCGGCCGAGGTCACCCCGGTTCGCGAGATTGACGGCATCGTGCTCCAGACCGGCAAACACACCCTCGCAGCGACGCTCCAGCGCGCTTATTTGGCCACGGTTACCGGTACGAATAGCCAGCATCTGGGCTGGTTGTCACCCACCTCCGGTTGAGCCGGTTACCAGCGGACGGCTGGTAACCGCGCCCTGCGCCCCGCCGTCGGGGCACGGGGGCCGAGCTCGGCTACCGCTCGAAGGCTCAGGTCACTTTATCACCGCGGACTTCGCATCGCGTTTGATGTCGAGATGTAGGTGGTTGCGGTGAGCAGCGTCGTGACTCGGCGTGAGGTGGTGAGAGAAGATCTGTTCTGCGAACAGTTCACACACCAGCGAGCGCAGTCCTACTGTGTTTTCCGTAGGGTTGACGAGCGTTGCCTGGGGCCCACAAGCTTCCGTGTCCGTCGAAGCTCCCCAGTCGGTCTCGACGTCCCACACGCGACCGTCCGTCATGCGGAACGAGCGCAAGTCGATGGCCAAGCCGTAGGCGTGCTGGCTGCGCTTCGAACGCGCCGACGGCAAACGCGCATTCAGGCGGTAGAAGTTGTCGACCACGACCTCCGCAACCTCGCGCTGATGCAGGAAGCGCGCGAACTCGACCAAGGTGAGGGCCAGTCGACAATCGAGGATCCCAAACTTACTCTTCTCACCAGGGACGCGGAACTTCACGCCCTCCACGAGTCCCACGACACGCGTCGGAGTCGCTATCCCCTTGTGTGCGCCGACCCGTTTGAACGTCCCGTTCAGCTTGCGCAACTCCTTGGCGCACGCGCCAGGTGACAAGTTGCCGAAACGGCGAGCAACCGCGGTCGAACGCAGTGGCTGGCTTCCGTAGCTCATCATTTGGAATGGCAGAGGCTCGGGAGCAGACGCCAACTCGACGGGAACTTGCTCACCTGGCTCGCGCGCTTCACCGATGATCGAAGGTGACTGGGGAGCTTCGACCGCCTGCGGCACTCCCGCTTCGGTCCCTCTCGCAGGAGTGCTGACGGAAACCGGAGCAGCCGCTGCGTACCGAGGAGGAGGCAGTTCCGTACCCGGCGTGCGAGGGGTGGCAGTCGGTTTCCGTGCACACGCCGTGAAAAGGCACGCGGCCCACACGACGAGGAAAGCGCTGACGTCCAGGCTTCGACGTACGAACGCCTCGTGCGAGGGCGCGCTGGTCGAGCAGCGGCGCGCGGTGAACGAAGATTGGTTCGTTCGACCAGTCATCGCCGAGACAATGAGCGTAGAAAGTGAGCGCTACGCTTCGGGGTGCGCTGCTGGGTCGCGAAATCGACGTGGACGATGCCGTACCGCATTTCGTACCCCTCCGCCCATTCGAAGTTATCCATCAGCGACCAAGCAAAGTAGGCTTCGACTCCGAGCCCGCGCGCTCTCGCCGCTACGACTTCTTGCAAATGGGCGTCGATGAACCGAACGCGTTCGTCGTCCTCCACGATCCCCTGAGCGGAGGGGGATTCCTTGAACGCAGCGCCGTTTTCCGTGATGAGCATCCGCTGGTACCCGTAGTCGTGCCCCAGACGATCGAGCAGCGTACCCAGGCCTTGCGGGTAGATCTCACGGTCTGCAGTGCGCGCGAACTCGTAACTCGGGAGGTGCTCGAGTTGCAGCGGCCCGTCGGCAGCCGCCCGGACGACGGCGCGTTCGTAGTAGTTGATGCCAAGCACGTCGATGGGTTCGGCAATGACGGCGAGATCCGCATCGGAAACCCGAGGCATCTTGTCACCATACCAACTCACCAGGTCGCTTGGGTAACCGCGACCACTGATGGGTTCCAGAAACCACCGGTTGAAGTTTCCGTCGAGACGCTGGGCGGCGGCGGCATCCGCCTCGGACGTCGACGCCGGGTGGGCTGGCAGGAAGTTGAGCGCTGGGCCAATCGGAGAACTGCACACCTGCTTCACGGCTTGGACCGCTCGACCGTGAGACAAGAGCAGATGGTGCGCGCACGTCAATGCCTCTGCGGTGTCGCGACGCCCCGGAGCGAACTTGCCCGTCTCGTAGCCGAGGAAAGCTTGACACCAGGGCTCGTTGTGCGTGAACCAGCAGTGCACCTTGTGCCCCAACCGGCGCGCGACCACTTCCGCGTACCGCGCAAAAGCTTCGACGCTGCGTCGATTGAGCCACCCACCGTCCAGCGCTGCCGGCAGGTCCCAATGATACAACGTCGGACACGGCTTGATACCGCGGGCGAGTAACCCGTCCACGAGCCGCTCGTAGAAGTCGAGCCCGCTCGGGTTTACGGGGCCGTCCCCGGTTGGAATCACGCGTGGCCAGGCGATACTGAATCTGTAGGCATCCACACCCAACCACTGCAGCAGGTCCAAGTCCTGCTCCAGACGGTGATAGTGATCACAGGCCACGTCACCTGTCTCACCGTTCTTGATGTTGCCCGGGATACGACAGAACTCGTCCCAGATACTCGGTAGCCGGCCATCATCGCGGACCGCGCCTTCGATCTGGTAACACGACGTCGCCACTCCCAAGTCGAAGTTCGCGCCCAGTTGCTCGCGAGTCGTGATCGCCATGCCAACTCCTGCTTGCTCACGGAAACCGCCGGGATTGCGCCACTCTCACGTACTCGACTGCCTCTGCTTCGTCCTCGAACACGACCAGACCGCTCTTGTCCTGGGTGGCGATGCGGTGCGCCTGCAGCACCCCCAACTTCGTTTGCACGAGGACCGCGATCCGAGCGAAGCCTCGCTCCGTCTCGCGCCGAAGCTCGCAGAACTCCGCGCCATGTTCGAAGTCGGTCGAAGGAGGTGCGAGCCTCGAGTCGATGAGAACGCCGCGGCCGCTCCGCCCCAAAGCGTCCAACTGACGGCCGACCCAGAGACGTGCCTCAGTAACTTGGACTTTGGAGTCAAATCGCGCCGCGCTCCGCACTAATCGGACAAACCCGGAATCCATGAAAACCGAGTAGTGTGGGTTCGGCCGAGACGACGGCGCAGGTGGTGGAATCAAGCTAGTTCGCGACATATTCCCTCCCGTCGCGAGAGACAAGGGTCCGCGCAGCATGCGCGTCCACACGAGGGGGTGTCTCCCATTTCTTTCCGCGGCGAGAGGGTGAAGACCCAGAAATGTGCCGGAAAATGTCGGCAGAACCTCCGTCACGACCACATTGTAGCCGAAAGACGCCCATCATCGGTTCGAGTCCACCTCCGCTACACCGCCCCTGGGGCGCTCTGCCCCCCAACGGCAGGACTCTCCCCCGCCAAGCTCCGTCGACCATGGCGGGCCGCAGTCGCGCTAATGGATCCCCGAGCTATCTTGGAAGACTCAGGGCGCGCAGTGACCGTTCACGCAGTCGCCGTTCGGCTGGGGGCAGTCTACATCGGACGCGCAGGTGTAGGTACATCGGCCCGACTGCTGCTCGATTTGACAGATGGCTCCATCCTGCGGCGCGCCACAATCGGCGTCGCCCACACACGACCGCTTGAAGTGATTGAACACGTCGCAAGTCGTCGTATCTAACGCACAATAGGTGCCCGTGACGCCGTCGACGGACGTGGCGTGCGCAGCGCGGGTGAACGGTTCGGCACTCGTTTCGGAGCAGGAACTCGGGGCCCCCTCGGCACCGACGAGATACAGACAATGAAAGCCCGATTGTCCGCTCGCCGGAGACTCCTCGAACACGCACCGCTCTTCTGCGCGGCAATCGGAGTCGGCCAAACACTCACCGCAGAACCCCACCTGATTGACGCGACGCTCGGAGCACGTGAACTGACTCGGCGAGGGGACGGTGATACATACGGCTTTGGCGTCGTCGCAAGCGCGGTAGTCGAGCGCATCGCATTGTACACACCCAGAGACGCGGCTGGATGCGTCACTCGCCTCTTCGACGTGGCACACGCTGGCGCCCTCGATGTGTTTACATTGCGAACTCACCGAGCAAGGTACGCACTCGTGACTAGTCGGGTCACACGCCGAAGCTCCGGGCGCCGTGCAATCGTCGTCTCGTCTACACTCCACGCACGAGCCGCCCTCGCAAACCCCGCCGCCGACGCTGCAGTCTTCGTCGCTGCGGCATTCGACGCAGACCGCTGGACCCAGGTCCGCAACCTCTACTTCGAGCTCCGCCGCCAGCGCGGCGCCATCGCGACAGTAGGGGCGCGCTTGATCACACCCCTCATCCAGCGTCGGCTCGCAAACGGCACAGCGACCACCGACACAATACGGCGCGTCCGCGCGACAGTCGTCTTCTGCCGTCTCCACAGTGCATTCGATGCACTGCGGCGCTGGCGAGGGAGAGGCATCGGGAGCTCCTGCCTCCACCGACTGCGAGAGCACGCAACGCTCGCCCTCGGCGCATCCTCGGCCATCGGTGGTGCATGCGACACACTGACCGTTGGACACGTCACACACAGTCTTCGAAGGGTCTTGGCAATCTTCGTCGACCGAACACTCGACGCAACGCGGCCCGCCGTCGGGCACCTCGACGCACTGCGCGGCAGGCGCCTCACAGCCGACGTCGGACGCGACGTCGCAGGTCACGCAACGCTTGTCGATGCACAACCCGCCCGCACAGTCCGGGTGACCCAGACAGCCCACACAAACGCTATCCGCTGGATCACGCTGGATGTCGCAGTGTGGCGTAGGCGCAGCACAGTGCTGGTCAGAGGTGCACGCCACGCAAACGTTGGCCTCTGGATGGCATACACCACCGGGGCCGCATCCCCCGTCGATTTCGCAAGGCCGAACAGCGCCGGGCGCCCCCGCCTCCGAAGCCACACTCGCCCCGCCGTCGTCGTGCAAGGCGGCGTCCGCAGGGGCGCTCATGGCGGCAACACTGTGGGCGCCGCCTTCCTCGAGCGAGCCACTCGGACGATCACAAGCACCGCCGTCACACAGCCGCTTCGAATCACACGCGGACACGACGAGACCCAGGCAAGCCAAGCCTGCCGTGTTTCGGCGGAGACACGATGCACGGCGCCCCATCGAAGCGAGCCACGGAGCGTCGAGGAACCGCCACTTTCCGGAAACGGTTCCTTGCCTCGTTGCACTCACAGCCCCTCCCCTCATCACGTCTCCACCTCGAGCGCGTTACGCTCGATATTGAAAGGTTTTGCCCTTCTTCTGAACGAAACGACGGTTGGCCGCTAGATGCTCGAGCACGTGATGCAACGTCTCGGCTTGGTCCGCCTTGCCCATCGCCGCGGCGAGGTCGTCAACCTTGAATGCCTCTTCGGGTTTGCCCTTGAGGTACGCGACTGCCTCCGTCTGCAGCTTCAGGACGGCGGCTGCCGCCTTCTTGCCGGCCTCGACGCCCGGCTGATGATAAGCGTTGATGTTCACCAGGCGCGCGTAAAACCCAACCGCACGCTCGTAGAGAGCGATCAAGGCACCCAGCGTCTTGGCGTCCAGCTTCTCGCAAATTAGGCTGAGTGATGCGCGACCGGCCTCGTCGAGCGCGGCACGCGTCCCGAGCCAAAAGCCGTTCAGGTAGTCGCCCGTGGTAATCCCGGATTCTACCTCGAGGCCCGTGCTACCCGACCGGGTCGCGTCCTGCATCACGACGATGAACGTCGCGAAGAAGTTGTTGACCCCCTCACGCAGCTGCTGGACGTAAGCGTGCTGGTCCGTAGACCCTTTGTTGCCATAGACGGCGATGCCTTGGGACACCACGTTGCCATCCAAGTCCTTCTCTTTGCCGAGAGACTCCATGACGAGCTGCTGCAGGTAACGGGAGAACAGCAGCAGCCGGTCCTTGTACGGGAGCACGACCATGTCCTTCTCGCCCTTGCCGTTCACGGCATTGTGCCAAGACAACGCCAACATCGCGGCCGGGTTCTTGCGCGTAATCTTCTCGCGCGTCAGCTCGTCCATCTTGGCGGCGCCCTGCAAGAACTCATCGATTTTGATGCCGATGAGGGCAGCGGGTAGGAGCCCTACGGTTGCCGTTACGCTGGTACGCCCACCAACCCAGTCCCACATCGGGAAGCGCTCGATCCAGCCCTCTTTTTTGGCGGTTTGATCGAGCTTGGAGTCCTCACCGGTGATCGCGACGGCCTGTTTGGCGAAGTCGAGTCCGGCGTCCTTGAACGCCTGTTGCACCTCGAGCATGCCATTGCGCGTCTCCGGCGTACCACCGGACTTCGACACGACGAGTACCAGCGTCGACTTCAGCTTGGACCCAATGTCCTTGAGTTCGCGCGTTATCCCGTCCGGGTCCGTGTTATCCAAGAAGCGCAACTTCATGAGCACGCGCTTGCCGCCGAGGCCCCCAAGAGCGTCAGCCACGAGTTGCGGTCCCAACGCCGAGCCGCCGATCCCAATCAGAAGGACGTCGGTGAAACGCCCGCCGCTCGGCGGCGCGACCTCTTTGCTGTGGATCTTGGCAGCAAACGCCTTGACGTGGTCGATCTCCGCTTGGATCGCAGCCCCCAAACCTTCGGGTGCCAACGACGGGGCGCGCAGCCAATAGTGACCCACCATGCGCTGTTCGTCGGGGTTGGCGATTTCGCCACGCTCGAGCCCGTCCATCGCTTCTAGGGCGGACTGCATCGTGGGCTCCATGGACGCCAAATACTTCAACGTTATCCCGCTCTTAGACAGGTCGAGCTGCACGCCCACGCCGGGGCATTTGCAGAGAAATTGATTGTAACGCGCAAGCGGAGAGGTGTCGGCCATGAGTACTCCAGGCGAAAAATAGAAGTGAACTTGCCATCTAGTCAGCTCCGAACACCCACCGCAAGCCTCATCTCGGCGGCGGCGGGTTTTCGCTGACCCGACGGCCCCACCCTTCGTCCACGCGCTTCGTGCAGCCTAGTTGCGAGCCGCTTGCAACACCGCGGCGCTCATTTCGCCAAACTTCGCGAAGGTGGAAACGGCCGCGTTCTTACGCTCTCCTGCTTCGGACATGCACGTGCCTACCGCCTTCGAGGCCTCGGCATTGTTCTCGAGCTCCGAGCCGAGTGCGTCGAGTGACTCCGTGACCCGCACTGCCGCATCGTCGAACGGTGCCTTCATCCCCTCGCCTATCTCTAGGATGTCTCGGAGGCGACCGTTGAGCGCATTGCGCAATTTGAGTCCGTCACTGTCCTTGGTGGCCTTGACGATGGTCACGCCGACGTGGTCGACCGAGCATTGGAGCTTGCTCGTCAATTCAGCTGAACACTTTGCGACACACTCTTGACTCATTTCGGCTGGCGGAAACACTTGACCACAAACCGCGGCAGACATGGGTGCGTCGCACTCACCGCGGCAAGTTCCATCGCACATCTTGCTCTTGACGTCGGCCAAACACGCTCCGACGCACTTGCCGGTGCATTTGCCTTCGCAAGTCCCAGCCGCATCGGAGAGACACTTGCCGTCACACATCCCTGCGCATTTGCCGTTGACGTTGGCCATGTCGCACGTGCCGATGCATTTGCCCCCGCACTTGCCGTAGAAGCCTTTGTTGCAGCTGCCTTGACACTCCCCTTCGCAGGCCGCTGCACATTCGGTGGTGTTGATCTGTGCACATTGCCCGGAGCACTTCCCACTGCAGCGCCCGCGCAACTTGCCCTCGTCACAGGCAATCTCGAGATTGCCGGGCGGTAGGTTGGGATCACACTTGCGCGCGCAGGCCGCGAAATCGTCGGTTCGTGCGGCGCAGGTGAATGGTTTGGCGTCGATCGACACCGACGTGCCGGTTTGCTCCTTGAAGGCAGCTAGTTGCGCGATGGCGGCCTTGCAGGAACGCTCCGCAGGGCTCTCGACGTTCGAGGTCTCATCGGCCGCGTCGTTCCCATCGTCCGGTTCGGTCGAAGTCGACTCCCCCTCACCGCTCGCCGTGGCCTTCGCGGCTTCGGCCTCCTGGGCGCTCGGTTGGGATGATGGCGCCGCGGCGGGCTTGGCCCCTAGCTCGCGCGCCAGGTTATCACACGTCGTGCTCAACTTCTCCTCGAGCTTCTTCGTGGTGGCTTCGAGCTCGAGCACGCCACCCCAAGCTGCCTTGAGTCGATCTTCGAGCACCCCATCGACCCCCAACTTCTTGTCGCGCAGGTCTTTGGCTTCACCGATACAGCTCGGCGGCTTCTCGGGAGCTATTTCACCGCGACCGAAGCTGAGGTGCTGACACCCCGTCGCGATAGTGAACAGCCCAACAGCCCAACCCTGAACTCGCGGCAACTTCATAGCCGCTGGATAACAAACCTGGTGCTTGGTTTGGCAGCCCAAATCGAGGGCGTGTGTTCATTCGGTGGGTGGAGGACGTACCGATTCGAGCGCGCCGCGCACGCCGCGCTTGAGATCACCCGGAGCAAACCCGAGTGTGTCCTTGAACACCCGGTGGAACTGCGCGTAGCTGCCGAAGCCCGCGCCCAGCGCCGCGTCGCTGAGGTTCAAACCGCGACCTTCTCGATAAAGCTCAAAAAAGCGATCGATCCTCGCCTGATTTCGGTAACCCACCAAAGATACGCCAAGCTGCTCGCGAAACAACCTGGAGAGCCACGAGGCACTGGCCCCACATGCCTTCGCCAGGTCGCGCAAAGAACCCTGTTCTGGCTGTTCACGCAGGAGCTGAGCCGCTCGCTCGACCACCGGGTGGACATCCAAGAGCTCATCGACGCGAGTGGCACGATGTTGCTCGGCCCAAGCCGAAAGGATCAGGTACTCGAGACCAACGCCGAATTGTTCACCTCCGGCGTCCAAACTGTCGAGGTATCCGAATTGGGCGGCGAGCCTATCGGATGTGGCCGGCGTGAGCAGGCGTGCGAGACCGGCGCCTTGACGCTGGTGCATCCCGATCCCCAAACGCTCCACCACCGAGCCATCGACCTCTGCGACCCAGGCCTCGTAGTCGGAGCTGGCGTCGACGAACTGGAACCGCAGCGACGGCACCGACCACGCGATGGTGGAAGCACGGATGTGTTGGATCTGGCTTCCGCACTGGAACCTCGCCGTACCCGCCAGACACAAGGTCAGCTGCAGGTGCCTGGAAGCCTCCTCCGTCTCGTCGCGGTAACGCGGCGCAGCGCTTTGCGGGCTGAACCGGAAGACCCGATTCGCGACGGGGCGAACATGAGACTGCGCGCCGCTTGAGGAAGCACTGCTTGGAGACTGGCCTTCTTGGCGGCCCCGACTCACTTCACGCACGTACGACTCCATTCGAGGGGATGGCCCGATCGCGGTTGCGCCGGAATGCGCGACGCCGAGGCGAGACGCGAACGCGCCTGCAACGGGATCCCAGCCGGCCCGGAACAGTTCTCGATCGTCAGCTCTGGAACTCACTGGTCACTCGGTGACCTCTTGAGCAATCAGCAGGCGCGCCCGGCGACAATTTCGACGAGCAGCAGTTCGATATTTGGTCCACTTTTCGAAAGTGCAGTTTTCGGAACTCGAACGGAACTTTGCAGTATTCCCGCTCAAAAATCCCGTCGGCGGGCACCTCATTGCGTAGTGGGTTGTACTTGGGGCGAAGAGTTCCGTCCTCGTTACCTCTGTAAGTGCCACGGGTAAACAATGAAACCCAGCCAAAATTCGACTCGTTTGCAGATACGATTCCGCTTCGAGTGCCATGTCACACCGTCTTTGGACGGCGCCCATTTTTGACCAACTCAGCGCAGTTAGACCCGGGGTCAGGCGAAGACGAAGCGAGCCCCGTCCCAGCTGACGTTCACGGCCGAACCCGGACTGCGACTCGAACTGAGCAAGTCGGCGGCAAGCGGGTCCTGAATTGACTTGACGATGGCTCGCTGCAGCGGCCGCGCCCCGAGCGCCGGGTCGTAACTCTGCTCGACCAACGCGGCCTTGGCAGCCTCCGAAACCGAGAGCGAAAGGCCGCGTTTTTCGAGCAGGGTCCGCACCTGGGCCAGCTGCAGCTCCACGATTTGCAGCAGCTCGCTTTTGCCCAACGGACGAAACGCCACGATCTCACTGATGCGGTTGAGAAACTCGGGGCGGAAGAAGCTGCGCAGAGAAGACATCAGCTCGCCGCGCATCTGCTCTTGTCCCGCCGCGCTCTCGAACCAGTCGCGCGGCGCGGACACCAACCGGTCGGCCCCGATGTT
>CBINDO010000169.1:0-17503 GCA_966249405.1 uncultured bacterium
TGGAGAAGCGTGTTGCTGTTCGGGTTGTCGCTGGCTGGCTGCAGCGAGGAGAGCCTCGACCCCGCGGGCACCTCGGACGAGACGGAGGGTGAGACATCTGGGCGACCCACGGGGGAGACCCCACCGCCCAGCCCAGGTTCGACGTCGGATACCGAAGGCGAAGGCACCACGGCTCCCGAGGCGTGCCAAGTCCCGCGCGTCGAAAATGAAGCCGAGGCGGAGCCGTTCGAACAGCTCTCGGCGGTCGTCGTCGATCAGGCAGGCGACCCGGTCGCCGACACCATCGTGCAGGCGTGCGGCTTGAACGTGTGCCTCCAGGGTAACACCACCGCCCAGGGGCGCGCTGTAATCAACGGCGAGGACGAGATCGAGAAACTCGCGTTCAAGTACGGCGATGGCCTGCACCACGCGCAGGTCGCACTGCTGCTCAGCGGCGCCTCCACCTACGACCTCGGAGAACAGCGCACCGTCTCGTTTCCGGCGGCCGACCCAGACAACCGCTTCGAAGGCGGCTCCACCCTGACGAGCTCCGACGTGGAGTTGTCGTTGGCCGACGATACGGTGACGACGATTGACGTGCTCTCTTACGCCGATGAAAGTGAACACTTGTTCGTGGCCCAGGCGTTCGAGCAGGACGGCTTCCCGGAGGCGGCGGAGGACGAAGGGTTCGACAGCCTGTGGGCGCTGGGCCCCGCCAAGACAGAATTTTGCCCGCCGGCGCAGCTCTCCCTCCCCAACGTCACCGAAGTCGAGCCGGGAACTGCGGTCGATTTGCTGTTGCTCGTGACCGACGTCTCTGGCCGATACGGCTTGTACGGCGAGTGGACGGTGGTAGCAGACGCAACCGTCAGCGACGATGGCGACCACATCGTGACGGACGCAGGCCGGGGTATTCCCGAACTGGGCCTGATTGGTGTACGTCCGCAGAAGTGACGCCATCCCGTTACCTCGCCTTTGCCCGCCGCCCGCTGGTTGCGGCGTTGCTTGGAGCGGGGAGCCTGGTGGTCGCGCCGGCCGCCACGCGAGCGCAACCTCGCGTCGAAGTGACGAACGTCAACTCGGTCGTATACAACGCGGACAATCGCAACAGCCGTCCAGGTGACGTGAGTCGTGCCCTCGACGACCATTGGGGCGCTGTCTTCAACCGACTGAACGCGCTTGGCACCTACGGCAATTGGCGGCTTTCGGCGCGCATCGACAGCGCTTGGTTCTACACGTCACGCAGCCCCACCGAGGTCGGGCTTTCGTTGCTCGAGCAGAACCGGTCAAACGTCTCCACGCCGTACAGCGACGACGATGCGGACTTCTTCGTCGACAAATTCTTCGAGGCCGGCACCGACCGCAACAGCCGCTTCACCGACTGGACGTACCCTTCGAAACTCACCCTCGCGTACGCGACGCCGAACCTGGAGGCCACGGTCGGCGATTTCTACGCCCAGTTCGGGCGCGGGCTCGTCCTCAGCATCCGTAAACAGGATGAACTCTCGAGCGACACGACGATCCGCGGCCTGCGACTGGGCGGGCAGGCGCGCTTGGACCAACTGCGCTTCGCCGCGACGGCGCTCGCCGGGAACGTGAACCCGCTGCGCATCGATTCCGCGAGCGGTCGGTTCCTGGGCGTTTCGTCCAAGGGCCGCAGCCAGACGAGCCGCTTCACGGAGGTGCTCATGCCGCACGTCGTGGCCAACGACTTCGTGCCGAACCCGCGCCCGACCTACTTGCCGGACCTCGTCTACGGCGGGCAGCTCGAGGTCAAACACAGGTATGCTCAGCTCTCGCTGCACGGCGCCGGCTTCGAACGGGGCTGCGTCGACGACGCAAGCGGCTGCGCCCCGCTCAGCTCCGACTTCAGCCGCAGCGCCCGCCAGATCCATCAAGGCGCCGTTGGCCTCGAGTTCCCGAACGTTGCGGACCTGGGTTCTGCCTACGTCGAATACGCACACCAACGGCTCTCTTTCGCCGATACCGCGACACCGCACGAAGGCGACGCCCTTTACGGCACGCTGTCTTTTGCGATGGCGCCGCTTTCGACGACCCTCGAAGCCAAACACGTGCGCGGCTACCAGACGGTGGCCGCCGGCGTCGATACTGGAAGAGCTCCAGAGTTCTCGCCGGTGGTTTACAACTTGGTGCCCACCACACACCCGGTCTGGAACGACACACAGTTCGAAAACTTCGGGACGTGTGTGACTGGCGGGCGACTACGCAACGACCTCACGCTGCAACCCGGTTGGGGGTGGTTCGCGAGCGTCGCCTATTACCACACCTACGGCGAAGTCGGGCCTGCGAGCTGCGTCCCCGTGCATAACAACCTCAACCGCGTCTGGGACATCAACCAGGGGCTCGAGACTTCGTCCGAGGGCGGCAAATCGACGGCGCTGGTGCTGGTCGGTTCCCGGCTGGACGATTCGGCCGTCCCCCACGTCGACGAGGGCGGTCGAGCCTCCACTAACTACTACCGTGAGGTTTACGTGCGTTACGACCTCGTACGTTGGATTGGTGGACAGAGCAGCGTGCAACTCCAAGGGTGGCATCGACGTCGGCACCAACTGTTGGGCGGCCCTGATCACCCCTGGCTGCAAGGAATTACCACCACCGCGCTCCAGCTCGGGGCAACGTGGAACCTCGCGTTCGGGGTCGAATACGATCAAAACCCAGCGTTCCCGGGCACATATTTCAGCGGCCAGGTGCGCTACAACATCAACCCGTCGAACAACGTCAGCTTGTTCGTGGGTCAACAACGCGGTGGTTTGCGCTGCGTCTCCGGTGTGTGCCGCGTGTTCCCGCCGTTCGAGGGCGTCAAGCTCGAGTCGACGTTGCGCTTCTGAAGCGTCGCATTGGCGCCAAGGCAACGGCCCCGTCCCCCGATGCGCTGGCGTCGGGACACTAACCTGCGACCATCAAGCTGCCGCGCACGCCGTCGATCACGTATTGGACGGCCAGCGCCCCGAGCACCACGCCGAACACGCGGTTGACGACGCTGGCACCGGTGACGCCCATCAGCCGCATCAGCGGCGCAGCCATGTACAGGATTGCCAGACTGATCCCCAACGCAGCGACGATGCACGCTGCCAAACCCAAGAACAAGAGCGGTTTGTCCGCCGCACCACTGAAAGCCAACATCACGATCGCCAGCGAACCGGGTCCAGCGATGAACGGGAAGGCGAGCGGGAACACCGAGATGTCGGGACGCTTCTTCCCCTCCTCTTCCTCCGGACTCGTGGTCCTCGAACCCGAAGGTCTGCCAAAGACCATCTCCAACGCGATCAGGAACAGCAACAACCCACCGAAGATGCGGAAGGCATCGAGCGTGATGCTCATCAGCCGAAGAAACGGCCCTCCGCCGACCGCAAACACCAAGAAGATGGCGCCGGCTATCGACACGCCGCGGCGAGCCATCTTGCGCCGCTCGCGTTCCGTGTTGTCTTCCGTCATCGCCACGAAGATGGGGATTACGCCGATGGGCGCCACCACCACGAGGAAGGTGACGAAGAACTTGAGCAGGTGGTCGGTCATTGAGTCGCGCCGGCCAATCTACTCGAAGTGCGGCGGCGTGTAACCGCCCGTGACCTCATGGTCCTGGCGAGGCAGGGAGCCGGCCGTGCGAGCTCACTCGACGAACCGAACGCTCTGTTCCATCGGACTGCGCGCTTGCCGAACCGCATTGACCGCGGCATCGCCGAGCGCGTAACCGAAACTCACCCCGCACAACAACTGCAGGTTCTGGGCGACGCCGAGCTCCTCTGCGATCGCGCCTTCGTACGCTCGCAGGGACGCTTGAGCGCAGCTCGCGATGCCACGACTCTCGAACGCCAGCAGCAACGTCTGCAGGTAGGCGCCGATGTCCACCGCTACCTCGACGCCGAACTTGCGATCCATGTAGAGCAACGCGACGTGCGGAGCGTCGAAAAATTCGAAGTTACGAAGCGCCGCGGCGTTACGACCCGCCACGTCTTGTCGCGCAACACCCATTGCGCGGTAGAGCTCGATCGCGCAGGCCACTTGGCGCTTGCGGCACTCGCCGTCGAAGGGTGGCGTGGTGCTGGCGGGAGGCTGTCCCGAGCTCGCAAGAGTCGTTAACTTCGTTCGCAACTCCGCACACCTCGCCCCGGCAACCACGTACACGTGCCAGGGCTGGGCGTTGCAATTGGACGGGGCGCGCTGTGCCAGCGTCAGCACTTCGGTGAGGACATCTCTCGGCACCGGACGACCTGGATCGAACGCGCGACTCGAACGTCGCGACCGCACCACTTCATCGAACTCGGCCATGGCTGTTAGTTGCCGCGATTCCGGCGGCCAGGCAAGCGCAAGCACCCGCCCGAGCGCCGTCAACGGGTGCTTGATATGCGCGGGCGCCCCGTTGCATACCGCGGCCATGAGTTCGAGCCGTCCCTCCGAAGCGACAGAAACGTCGCGCCTGGCGCTGTCTCACTACCAGCTCGCCGAGTTGTGGGCGGCGCGAGCCAGCGGCGCGGCTTCGGCGTCGGTGTCGCTCGATCTAGGCCGCACTAAGACCGAGGTCGACGTCGTCGACGAGGGCGTCACATTACCTTGGGGCACACACCTACCTTGGACGGCGTTGGAGGCGGTCCGCGACCAAGACAACGTGTGTTTCGCGCTCACTGGGGCGGGGCTCGAGCCGATTCGTGCGTTCTCGGAAGGTTCGCAGCGCACCTTCCAGTTGATGCCGACCCTGCACGCGCCCGCCCTGTTGATCGCGGGCTTCACCATGCACCGATTCCGGGACACGAGCCCAGCCGAAGGAGCCGCGCTGATGGTGCGAGCGCTGTCTCCGATCCGTGGCCGCGTCCTCGACACCGCCACTGGCCTCGGTTACGCCGCAATCGAAGCCGCCAAATACGCCCAGGAAGTAGTCACGATCGAGCTCGACCCCATGGCGCAAGCCATGGCACGCGCCAACCCGTGGTCGGAGGACCTGTTCCGCAATCCAAAGATCACACAGCTGATGGGCAACAGCGCAGACTTGATCGCCACGCTGGAGAGCGGCTCGTTCTCGGCCGTACTCCACGACCCGCCAGCGGTGAACCTAGCGGGTGAACTCTATGCCGAGTCGTTCTACGCCGAAGTGTTGCGTGTCCTCGGTCGCGGTGGGCGCTTTTTCCACTACATCGGTGACCCCAAGAGCGCTTCGGGTGCCCGCACCACGAAGGGCGTCGTTCGACGCATGCAGTCGGCCGGGTTTGCGCGCGTGATGCCACGGCCGGAAGCGTTTGGCGTGCTCGCCGTCAAGGAGCGCTGATTTTCGCCTGACGCGAGTGTGAACCACCGAGGTTGTCGGTAGCGCACACTCGCCGTTTACTTCTCCAGCACCTGCAAGTGGGTCATGACCCGCAGCAGCTCGTCCCCGATCGGTTCGAGCGTCTGCTCGGGATGGACCACCTGAATCAGCACGATCCGATTGTTGCCGCGCGCGAGATACTCGCGGCTATACGTCTTGAGGGGCCGCTTGGGCGCCTTGACCGAACGTTCGACGTCGTAAACCCGTGCCTGCGAGTTCCACGTCGCACCAGGGTAAGGCTTACCGATGATCTTCGCGCCGTCGGCTTTGACCTGGGCTTCGTAGCTCTCCATCACTTGATGCCACGGCGCGCCGGCGTCTTCGACCCGCTCGTAGATGGACACCATGTATTGCTTGGGTGAAACATACTCGACGAAGCGTTGCGTTTCGTCGTTGCTGGCCCGGCGGATACGCCAATTGAGCGGGCGCGAGAAGCGCACCAAGCCATCCATGATGATGACCCCCCGGTATTCGGGGTTCGGGTCGCGCGGGCCCAAATCCAACGGCGGATAATGCACCTCGAACAGCGCCGACAAGTCCTGCACGCCATCGGCGCCGTAGTCATAGAACACCCGGTTCTTGAACGCACTCGGGTGCGGCCCACCACACGCGGCCACGGCCACGGTAACCAAGACCAATCCAACCTTCGCGGCGCCCGCCCGAATTCGCGCCCCCAACTTACTCACGGCGTTTTTCTCCATCCCGAGTTTCTCCATCCCGGTCACACCTGCTGTCTGTTTCCACCTCATCAGGAACCTCACGCCGGCAAAAACTTGCCTCAAGTCTCGACTCATTAGACCACGAATCTCGACGGAAGTCTTCAAATCGGATAGGGTATCGCCGATATGAGCAGGGCATGGATGAAACGGAGTGTGGGAGCATTGTTTGCCTCGAGCCTTGGCGTCTTGGCGCTGGGCGTTTTGGGCGGCTGCGGCTCGAGCGGCGCCGCCCGACTCGTAACCAAGAGCGGTGAAAACGCCGAGGCGAACATTCGTACCAACGACGTCGAGTCGCCCAACGCAAGTGCAGACACCTCGCTCGGAGAGTTCTTGGTCAAACCGGAAGCTTGCGCCGGGATCGACATGAGGCCCGACTATTCGACGCTCTCGGTCGGCCACTTCGAAGCATTTCTCACCGCTCAGAACATCACCTTCCAGCGCATCCGCGCCCGCGATGACTTGCACTACCTCGACTCGACCATCGACGGCGAGGGGGTCCGGTTTCGCGTCGCTACGTTAACGAGCTCGCGGGACGCGGCGCGCGATCTCTACGAGGCGCTGCTGCAACACGGCAAGGGCTCTTGGGGCGTACATCGCTCGAACCTCGCCGTACTAGCCCCGATCGGGAAAACGGAAGACGACATCGTTGGTTTTGCGGTGCGCACCAAACTCGCTTGTTGGGGAGTGCTCAGCGCCGCAGGCCGGGACGATGCCTTCGTGATCCCCGGCGGCTACTACGAGCCCTGACCGCCGATCCCTGCCTCGAAGTAACAACCGCAAGCGGCCACCTCGGTACACGATCGCCGGCCGAGCCACTGCGCGCCGAGAGGGCGTGCCCAGACTGCGTGCCGAGCCACCGCGCGCCGTGACCGCGTGCCGAGAGGGCGTCGAACCACCTCGCGCCGAAGCCGCGCGCAGTGACTGCGTGCCGAACCGCAGCGCGTTCCCAAGAACGCGAGCAGAGCCACAAAACGACCGTGGCACCCATGAAAGCTCACGGGTGCCACGATGCGTAGCGCCGACGGGTGGGACTTACGCCTTGTCGAGTTTACCCACCAGGCTCAAGGTGAAGAACGCGCCCATGTACTTGAAGTGCGGGCGAACCTGTACGCCAACCTGGTACCAGCCGGCATTGCCCGGTACTTCGCTCACCTCGATCTTGGCCTGACGCAACGGGCGGCGACCGCGGGTGGCTGCGTCGACGGCATTCTGATCCGCAACATACTGGCTGATCCACTTGTTCAGCTCGTTTTGCAGATCGTTGCGCTCCTTCCAAGTGCCGATTTGTTCGCGCTGCAACACCTTCAGGTAATGAGCGATGCGGCACACCACGAACATGTACGGGAGCTGGGTGCCCAAACGGTAATTGAGCTCCATGTCCTTGCCTTCTTGGGACTGGCCGAAGGTCTTTGGACGTTGGGTGCTGTTGGCGGAGAAGAAACACGCGTTGTCCGAGTCCTTGCGGTAGGTGAGCGCGATGAAGCCCTCCTCGCTGAGCTCGAACTCACGGCGCTCGGAGATGAGTACCTCGGTCGGGATCTTGGTCTGCACCTCACCCATCGCTTCGTACTGATGCAGCGGCAAGTCTTCGACGGTGCCGCCCGCTTGCGGACCGATGATGTTTGGACACCAGCGGAACTTGGCGAAGCTGTCTGCAACGCGCGTAGCCATTGCGTGCACGGCGTTACCCCACAGGTACGCGTCGTGTTGGCCCACCACCGATTCCTCGTACTGGAAGTTCTTGGCCGGCACCGTCTTTTCGCCGTAGGGCAAACGGAGCAAGAACCTCGGCATCACCAGACCGACGTAACGCGCGTCCTCGGATTCGCGGAATGCGCGCCACTTGGCATATTGAGGGCCCTCGAAAATGCTCTTGAGGTCCTTGAGGGTCGGCAAGTCCAGGTAGTCCTTCTTGCCGAGGAACTCGGGACCAGCCGCTGCGAAGAACGGGGCGTGGGACATCGCCGCAACGGAGGCGCACTTCTGAAGGAGCGCCATGTCTTGCGGACCCGGGCCGAAGTCGTAGTTGCTGAAGATGGCGCCGTAGGGCTTACCACCGAATTGCCCGTACTCCGCCGTGTAAGCGATGCGATACAGACCACTCTTGGTGATCTCTGGTGCGTCCTCGAAGTCCATCTGGAGGTCTTCTTTGGAGCAGTTGAGGATCTCGATCCGGATGTTCTCGCGGAAGTCGACGCGGTCCACCGAGAACTTCAGCCCTCGCCACGTGGACTCGAGCTTCTGGAAGTCCTTGTGGTGGATGATCTCGTCGAGTTGCGCCGACAGCTTGCGGTCGATTTCCGCGATCATCGAGTCGACGATCGCCTTGTCGACCTTGTCCGCCGAGCGAGATGGAGAAAGCATCTCGGCGATGAACGCTTCGACGCCGCGACGTGCGACGTCGTAAGAGTCGTCCCCCTTGGAGATCTTCGTCTCGTTGAGGATTTGGTCCAGCAGGGACCCTTCGAGTTGTTGAGTCGCAGCGCCTGCTGCCCCTGACTGTGCTTGGTTATCCGCCATGACTAGTTGTTGCCCTTACTCAATGCTTCAGTTCTGGTCGTCTTCGAGAGATGTTCACCGCTGACACGACCTGCGCCTGCGGCGCCCGGCGACTCAACGGTGGAAACTTCCCTCACTCCTTGGCCTCGGGCAGCCCGAGTTCCTCGAACAGCTTCTTCCGAGAAGCGTCATCGGAGACCATGTTTTGGATCTTCTTGCGGAACTCTCGGTCGTTCCCCAGCGGACCCTTGAGAGCGGTGAGCGCCGTCCGCAGCTCCATCAGCTTCTTGAGTTCCGGAACTTGCTCTACCAAGGCGTCGGGACCAAAGTCTTTCAGCGCCTTGAAGGAGAGTGAGACATTGAGCTCGCCGCCCTCCTCGCTCAGCTTGTTGGGCACGGCCATGCTCACGCCGAGGTTTTGCTCGCGCAGCACCTGTTCGAAGTTGTCCTTGTCCACGTTGATGGGTTTGCGGTCCTCGAGCGGCCTCGGGTCGGCCTTGCCGGTGTAGTCCCCGAGGAATAACATCTTCAGGGGGAGCTCGACCTCCTCTTGTGCTCCGTTAACGCTCGACTTGTAGGTGATGTTGATGCGCTCTTGCGGCGCTACTGAACCTTCTTTAGCCACGGACTGTCCCTCTTGATGATGGTTGTTTGAGCGAAAAACGCCGGGTCGTTATACCACGCCCGAAACTGTTCGCATTGCTTGTGCAACTGAAAAAACCTTGTTTCTCCAACGCTTCTCCTACGGCTCAACGGCCGGACATTTTCAACGCTTGGCCTGGGGCGAGACGGCTCAGGCGAGCGAGCAACTCTTCGTCCGCAACGGCGTTCGCCGCGGGCGTGACGCCCGCGCCGCGCCGCGCCGCGAGCAAAGCAGCGTATACCTGGGCCGCTAGGTCCGGCTCCCAGTCGTCCAAGCGATGCTGCTCCCCCTCTTTCACCAACGCGTCCAAGATCGCACACGCGAGTGCGGGCTTGTTCCCCCGTGTCGCCAGCGTTGCGACCTCGAGGCGCGACCGAAACCTGGCGCGCGCATCGGGCGCACGACACGAGAGCGCATGAGCGAGTTCCAGACCCTCGTCGACTTTGCCCGAAGCGACGAGTTCCTTGGCCGCCTCGTAGCGCGCTTTGAGTTCTTCTTCTTCTTCGCTGAGTTGCGAGTGTTTACCTGAGCCACCGCCCCCGCCCTGGGCTTGCGAAACGCTCTCCAACCAAGCGGCGCAAGCCGCGTCGGCGAAAGGCGAGCCATCCGCGAATTGTAGGTTGGTGATGCCGGGTACACGCGCCACGAAGTGAGCTACCTCACGCTCCAACGCCTTTCGTGCGTCCGCGTACGTAGGCCCCAAACGTTCCAAGGCCAGTGCCGAGAAGCGGTGTGGGTCGAGCCAGAACAACGAGGTGACGGCCGCTTCTTCGGCCGCGGCGAGCAGCTCCACCCACTTCTCGTTGGCAGCGAGCGTCTCGAGCCGGGCCTTGTCACGCGGCGCCGGAAGTGACGTCTTCTGCCCGTCCGCTGCCGGAGGCAGGCGCTCGACGAGAAGCCACGTCGCGATGCGTGGCAACGAATAGGCGAGCGCTCGCGTCCCGTTCTCGCGCCGGAACTCCAGGGCTGCAGCCTTGATGGTGGTCGATGCGCTGCGCAGCGCGTTGGTCGCCCCCTGTCCGCCCGAAACGGCGACGGGTTCAGGTATGGGTACGCTTGCCGTGGGCGAGGCCGCCGGCGTCGACACGGGCGCGGAAGCGCTGGTCGAAGGCGCGGCAGCAGGCGTTGCCTGAGCCGCCGCGGGGGGAGGAGGCGCCGCGATTTCGCCGGCGCGCTGCTTGAGCACGGTCGCCGTCCGAGGAATCGCCGTGTAGTGGTCACCGAGCTTCTCACTCGCGAGCCCGTCGAGCTCTTTGCACAAGTCCGCGGCCAACTCGAGCGGCAGCTTGTCGCCCGCGCCCAGCTTCATCTCTGGGATCTCTTTGTCGAGCTGCTCGAACAACCACTCGAACTGATTCCCTCGCGCACGTGCTCTTTTGACGGGCGGAAACAGCGTGTCCCAATGTTGGGTGCAGATCTGGTGACAGCCCGCCAACGCTTCAGCCAGGCCCTTGGCCCCGTCGACCTTCAGGCGCGCGACGACCAGCCACACCAAAACGCGCACGTCTTTGGTGACACCTTTGGTGAGTTCGGTGGCCCCCTGAGCGACAGCCTTCCAGTCGACGATGCCGCCGGTCACGCTCGAGAGTTTGTCGAGCTCGGTCTTCAACGTCTCGAACGCTGGCTCGAACGAGGCATCCCTCCCCGACGGAGTGTCCGTCGAGATCGGTTTCGCAAGTTCGTCTACGTACGCTTTGATGTCGTCTGACAGTTCAGCCATGAGTGAGCCTAAGAATTTTGCCGCCCGCGCGGGACACGAAGCATGGTCGTGCCAGCGAGCGTTGAAACAGGAAACCCGGTGTCGACGCTCAAGCCCCGGCTCCTGCCGCGCTCAACACGTCCCACAGCGACGCCGCGTCGTCCCCCAGCTTCTGCACGAGGGCGCTCGGAACCGCGGCGAGAAACGGCTCCGAATTAACGGTACCGAGGGAGCACAAATCGACGACGTGTTCGTCGTCCGAACCCCTACTCCACAACTCCACGTACGAGCTGGGTCTCGCCTCGCCCAGTTGTATCAAGACGGTCGACGGTTGCAGGGCCTCCCAAAACACCGTCGGGATGGTCACCTTCCATGCGCCGAGGCGCGCTACCAAATCGATCCAGAAGGCTGCACCTCGCAGGTCACCAGCCAACGGCAATCGCAAGGCCAACGGGTTCTGCGAGTTATCCTGCCCCGCGTATTGTCCCACGGAACTCACCACCATCGCGACGGCGTACTTGGGCAACTCACCATCTTTGCGTCGCCAGACGGCCTCGAACCAGGCCTTCGCCGATGTCGAACGCAGCCACTCGACGTATTGTACGACGCCTTGTTCACCGGGTACGCCCTGCACGGCGATGTTGCGAATCGTCTCGACTGGGTCCATGCCCACGCTCTCGGCAGACGAAACGAGGCCACACAGACTCTGAGCGAAAGCCGTGAGCGCCCAGGGCACCAGATGCCGGACGTTCGGCATCTCCGTAGGCGATAGGCTGGCATACCCAGCTAGGGGAAAGCGGCGGCCCACCGTGTCCCGGCTGGGACGCATCACACCGCCGAGCACGCTGCCCGACGCTTGACGCATCATGAACCCAAAAGGCGCACCGCCGTCGAACGCGGTCGACCATCGCGAACCAAGCTTGGCGCTGGCTCTTTCGACGCCACGCGCAAGCCAATCGCAGAGTTTTTGGTCGTCTCCGATCCGCAGGTGCGCGAAGTCACCTGCGGTGGGAACCTTCCCAAAAAGGCCCACTTGGGGGCCTGCAGCCCAGGGAACAAAGACCGCCGCCATAAACTACCTAGCGATGATCCTCTGGCAGTCCATGTCTCGGAACAACCGGATCAAAGGTTCGATGCCGACGCGTTCCGTACGGATATCCATCTCCAAACGCGTCTGTTCAGCTGCGACGACCCATGCCGCGATGATGGCCCGATCGTTGTCTGGTACGGGCTGGCGGATCTGCGAATCCTCCAAGAAGCGGAAGAACCCGAAGTCCCGCTCCTGGCCCTTACGAGCGTCCAGCTTGTTGATGCCGGTCACCCGTATGAAGGCGCCTTTCTCTTCGCCCTCCGGGTTTGGCCACACTGCAGCCTGCCACTGCTGCGGCGTGTTCTTGTAGTGAAACATGACGCCGTCGAGTTTGAATTCCACGAGCGACACGTTGGGACTCACCGAGTGCAGGTTCATCGACATGTCGAGGCGCGGCGCCTCACTCCCCGCGGGGAACAGGGAGTCCGTGATCTTTGCAGCATTGGTCAGACACTTGCGTCGGAAGTGATCGGTGTACGGCGCGGACGCGCCGTACTTCTTCGCCGGGTTGAACTCGTCACCGGAGCGCACGAGTGCGCCCTTCAGCTCACTGTCGTAGAATGCCCACAACAAACCGCTACTCGGCTTGAAGAAGTCCGTAAACGCCTCCACCGACGCGTCACGTGGCGATTGGGGATTGAACGGGTAGAACGGCTTCAGGTCCGTCTTCCAGCGCTCCCACACCTCGAGCTCCCAGCGGCCGCTGCCGCGCCGTACCTGGTCACCCACGCCACTGACGAAGGAGCCGCGCAGAGGCGGAAGCAACAAGTGGGTCAAGAGCGGCCGCGTAAACGCGGTTTGCGTGGTCACGAGTTCGGTCGTTCGCTGGATGGCTTGAGCCAACGCCGTCGATAGGCTGGCGTCCGGCGGGCTGTTGTTCTGCGCCAGGTCGTCGAGAACGCCGACTACCAACGCCACTTGCTCCATGTATTGGTTGAGGCCCGTGGGCGTCGAGCTGTTGGGGTCTTTCGGCACGGCAAACGCCACCAGCGGAGCAAACGCCTCCTGGAGCGTCTTGTACTTGGGCGGAGGTTGATTCTTGGCGTCCAAGTCGATGGTGAGGTCGGTCTTTTGTTTGACCTCGCGCTCGATGAGCTCCTTGCCCTTCTCGATGAGGGTCGCCTCTTTGGTGTCCTTCGGCGGGTCGAGCGCGATGTTCTCGCTCAAGGTCCGAAGCAGGCGCAGGTAAGGCCACTCCGGCTCACTCAACGCGCGAAGCTCGTCGAGTGACTCGACCGTGTTCGCCGGCTCGTGAACCTCGATGTCCTGGATGAAGTCGCGCCACGCGTCTTGGTAGCGCTTGAAGTACAAGATCTCGACTTGGTCGACGGCTTTCTTGATCGCCTCTTTGGTCTCCTGCACCTCGGGGCCCAAAACCCAGGCCTCGCCCTCCCACTCCTTGCGCGCCGCGTCCAACTTGGGCTTGACGCGTTGCCAACCCGCCTTGGTGTAGGAGCCGGGGACGACCAAGTTGCGCTTGGGTTCCACGAAGTCCGCCGCAGTTCCGTAGAAGATGTCCTCGTGCCGAATCGGCGCGACGTTCTTCTCTGCATCTTGAATCAGCTGGTTGTAAAGCCGACGCTCGGAAGGCACCTGAATGAACTTACTGCGCACGCGAGTGACGAGAGCTTCGTCGCGCGGCCACGTGCTCGCCACCTTGTCGCGAAACAGCTGTAAGTAGTACTTGGTATGCAGCTGCAACGCAGCGTGCTCCGGATTGTCACCCCGTTCGCGCACCCAAAGGTCAGTGAGCTGTTCGGTGGCCCAGTTCTGGTCGAGGTGCTCGCGTTCCGGCTCGCTCATCATCAGGTAGAGCTTGAGCTTGTCGTAGTGGGCGGCGTATTCGTCGGACTGCTGTTGTGGGGTCTTCGTGGGGTAGGCCGTCAGGTCGCGTTCGATGGAGGCTCGTGTCTCCGCGACCAGACTCTTCTCGAGACCTGCCAAGTAGTTCTTCTGCAACGCCGGCTTCAGGTCGTCGCCGACGTACATGCCCCAACGCAGCGGCCAGGGAACGCCGTCCTTGTCGTAAGAGTCCAGCACCAGAAGTCGGTTCAAGACCGCGTCGAGCTGGGGACGGATTTTGTCGGTATTCTTGCGTTGTCCGAACTGCGCTGCGCTCAGCGACTGGGCCTCGACGACGGCGCTGCGGAGCAGATTCTGGTTGTTCAAGAACGAGGCCAGCGCCGGGAGCGCGATCAGCGCGGCAAGTAAACCTGCTCCACCGATGATGCCCCAACGCAACCATTGCTGCCGTTTCTCCTCGGAAGCAGTCCGAACCGCGAGGTCGTGGTCGGGAAACACGACCTTCTTGAATAGGTCCGTGACGAAGTAACTCTTGGGCTCGGTCTGCGCTGGCGCGGCTTGCGGCACACGCAGGCCGAATGCGCGCGCCATGCCATCCATGACGCGGTCGAAGGGGCGCCCCTCTTGAGTACCGCTGGTGAAGTAGAAGCCACGAAACAACGGGCTCTCTTGGTAGTTGTTGGCTTCGAAGAGGGCGCGTGTGAACTCGCTCAGCCCGTTACGCAGGACCCGGAACTCGCCCGGAAACTGCAGTAGCTTGGCGCGGACGTCGGGGCGACGCTCTTCACCCACGATGCGCACGGCGCGTGCGTGTAATCTGCCGACGAGTACATCGAATTCCCGACTGAACTTGTCGCCGGCATCTTCACCGAAGACTTCGACGGGGAACGTCGCGCCAAACAGCTGATCGCGCTCTTGTTTGCGGAGCTCTCCCCAATATTCGACGAACCCTCCCACGAGGTCGGTCTTGGTGAACATCAAGTAAACCGGCAGAACGACGCCGAGGTGGTTGATGATCTCGTCGACGCGGGCGCGCAGCTGGTGCGCAAGCGCGTGCAGCTGGTCGCTGGTCGACTGGAAGACGTCCGCGATCGACACCGCGACGATCAGGCCGTTGAGCGGCTTTTTGGTGCGGTACTTACGGAGCGTATCCAGGAACGCCAACCACTCCTCGTGGTCGTCGTCCTGCACGGCGAAGCGCCCCGCCGTGTCGAGCAAGATGCCGTCGTTGGTGAACCACCAGTCGCAGTTGCGTGTACCACCCACGCCTTTGACCGCGCCACTGCCACCGCCGCCGGTGAACGGGAAACTCAACCCCGAGTGACGGAGTGCCGTCGTCTTACCGGCGCCGGGTGGACCGATGATGGCGTACCACGGCAAAACGTAGAGCGCCGCTCGGCCGTGCTTCTTGCCGAGCTTGGTATCTTTGAGCGCGGTGATGCCTTGTTGCATCTGGCGCTGCAGCTCCACGATGTCGGCGCGTCGATCGGGGCGCGCATTGGCCGCATGCAAGTCGCTCTGTCTAGCCAACTCACGTTCCAGCGCTTTGGCACGCGCGGTGGCGCGCAGGCGGCGATACACGATGACGCCCACGCCGACCAAAATCAGCGCAACCGACATCACGACGCGCCACAACAGAGGAACGTCGATACCAAAGAAGGACGCCAGGATGGACAGCAGCCAAACCAGGACGATCCCAACTCCAATCAGTGCCCAAAGCAACATCGTTAACCCCTCACCTCACCGTTGACCTCAACGGCGCGAGCGCTCGTCGGTTTGTAGATGCTGTCTGCGGCGTCCGACGCCGCCATCGACGAAGCGATCTTCAAGGCAATGAACAAGACGATCGCCAAACCCAACGCGCCGAGGCTGATGGCGATGGCCGGAAATTGTGAACGCGCCCCGCCGGCAAGGCCACGCGCTGGGTAGCCGTTGGGACTCATTTGCTCCGTCAAAGGCAGACGTCGCGCGACGGTTTGGCCGACGTCGGCCTGGATGGCGCTGAGCTCCTTGTCCGCCATGGCGTATTGGCCCTGGAACCCGAGCGCCAAACACAGGTAGTAAATCTCGAGCACGTGGCTGCGCGAGGTGTCGGCTTGGAGCGCCTGCATGCGCTGGAAGAAGCCTTCACCGGCCGTCGACTCGCCGAAGTAGATCAGCTGCAACGGCCTCGCCATCCATTGCTGCCGCCCTTGCCACGGAGATCGGAGGACCTGTTCGTCGATGAACGCGGCCAAAGCGTACACGGCGTCGTTGACGTCCTGAAGCGCGATCGTCGGAGGCTTGCTTCGACGCATGTTGTCGAACAGATGGTCGATCCGTTGACGGAACACGTCGGGAGTAGGCAAATCCACTGCAGTGTTCAACTGTGCCGCCAGGTTCAGCGCGTCCGCGCACACCCAGTACATCTGATCGTTCAGCGATTCGTTGCTCATAGATGTCTATAAATCCCTGGGGTCAACAGCATAGAGTGCCAACGCAATGTTGTCTCGATATGGGTGATAGATCGCGAGTTTTCCACTGGTGCGTACGTCGTCCCAGAACTCCGGCGTCTTGATGATGCGGAAGAACACGACGCCGGGACGCAGTGGCAATGCACCGGGCGCGTCGAACTCCACCTGCAATTTGAGGCCGCGCACCGCCTGGTTGAGGATGAAGCCAATGCGCTGGAACGACGCGATCTTCGTCAGGTGCGGGAGCCGATCTCGCACCTCGCCGTCGGGCAGCTGACCCACGACCGAGAGGAAGAACTCGTGGTCGTAGAGCTTGGGCTGGTCGATCGTCGCGACCAGAACCTCGTTTGGCTGTCGCTCGAGCGGCAATTGCACGTAGGTGTCGCGCACGACCGTACCAATCAATCTCACGGCCCGAGCAAACATGGGCTCGAAGCAGTCGCCGAGGGCGAGATAGCGAAACGGAGGGATTGCGCTCGGATCACCGTCAGGAGTGAACGTGCACAACTTGCCGATGAGCTCGGCGAGCGCCAAGTAGCCGTCCTCTGCGCTCACCCCCTGCTCGTTGTCGGCCAAGTGCGAGAACCGGGGGATCGACTCGTTGAGAGTGTGGAGAAACCACAGGCGTGTCACCTCGATGGCCTGAAACTCGACCCGCGATGCGGAGCGCTGACGGCGGGACGCGGCGAGGTCGCGCTGCCGCGCGATCATGGTCTCGAGTACACGTCGGAAACCGGAGGCGACGAACGGCGAGGCCGTGAGCGTCAAAATCGGTGGGACGAAGGTGTCGCGGAGCACGATCTCACCAGACTGCGTGCGGATCAACTCAGCGACCTGAATCCGCTCGAAGCTCTGATGGTTCTCCTCTCCGAGTAGGATCTGTACGCACGGCATCGCGTACTGGACGTCGTGCTCGGAGCCGCCCGCGTTGTAGTCGTAGACCGAGCTGGACTTGGCGAGATAACGTTTGGTGCCGTTGCTGTCACCTTCGAGGTCGACGCTACCGACCGCGTCACTCACGTGCGGCAAACCGATGTGGACTGCGAGCGCGCGGATGTGAGGCGGGAACGCCACGCCAATCTCGCGCGGCGGCGGGGCCTCGCCGTGGTTGCGGTCCCAAGACACCGCGGTCCCGTCTGGAAAAACCGCGGCAAGCCGCGTCAAGACGACCTGCCCGTTCTTCAGGCGGCCAGGATCGACCTCGACCTCCCGGATCCCCCAAGGAAAGCGCACTGCCGCATCGAAACGGTCTGCGAGCAATGCCTCGTGGTAGCGGTCTTGCTGCTGCAAATGATGCT